>JBAXJN010000008.1:0-25860 GCA_037137855.1 Actinomycetes bacterium | reverse complement strand
GAAAGATCTCAAGGGCATGCTTGATGCTCGCGAACGTGGCGAGACTGACTTTGTGTTGATTGATGTGCGCGAGCCAGGTGAATACGAGATCGTCGCAATCCCGGGCTCAATCTTGATTCCCAAGGGTCAGTTCCTTGATGGCTCGGCTCTAGCGCTGTTGCCAACGGATAAGCCAATCGTGTTGCATTGCAAACTTGGCGGACGATCAGCTGAAGCGCTAGCAGCGGTGAAGGGCGCCGGCTTCTCGGATGCCGTACATGTTGGTGGCGGAGTGCTTGCCTGGGTCACTCAGATTGAGCCCGACAAGCCGTCTTATTAAACCTGAGGGTTGAAATTCAAGGCTTCGTGTATAAGCCATACGCAGGTGTAACCACCCAAGCCACGATGGGTGTCAACAAGCTGAACTTGAGCATTCCTCTTGTCCGGTCCTTCTGGGACAGATAGCATCCAGCTGTCTTTACCGTTCCCGCGTCGCAGCGCTCGGGCGTTCACGTGCACCTCGTTTTGCGCTCGGCAAGAATCCCTTGCTGGCTTAAGTCCCCCCAGCGGTTGGAAGTCAGTGATGTCGGTTCTCAAGCCTGTTCGTATGAAGAATTTTCTTGCAACACTGTCAATAGTGACTCTTATGGGTTCAGCAGGGATCGTAGGCGCTCCAGTTGCGCATGCAGCGGCAGCATCCCCTGCGTCCTTTCTGGTCTCCGGCTTTTCTTGCTTATTTGCCGGCTTACCTCCAGCCGCCAGTACTACGGTCACTGGTGCAGTCGGCGACACTTTCACTGTTGCGTTCTTAACCATGGGTGGGTTTTGTGACACAAAAACGATTGTTGGTAGCGCTGGAGTGGCAACGCCCGCTACTGGAACGATCAATACGACGACGCCAGTGACGTTCACAATTGCCGGTACCGGCTCGTTCACTTTCACAGGCGCGGTGTACGCAACCTTGACGATCAATGTCGTAGCTACCGGCGGCGCTGCAGGAGCAGGTGCCGCAGCAGTTGCGTCGCCGCCAGTGCCAGACAAATTGCAGGCAGTGCCACGCCCAAGCACGGGTTGTGCCACGTTGGTGTCTGATGCCTCAATGAACTGGGCTGGTATTGCCGGTACTGGTTGGGGTACTTCTTGGGCACAGTGGATGAATAACGGTGTCGGGGGCGATGTGTGCGTGCGCATGTTGGGGTACAACATGAATACGAGCAGTTGGTTTGTTCGCTGACCCTAAAGTCGCGAGACCACGAAATCCGCTTGGTAGGCGTGAGTTCCCGTTATTGGGGGGCTAGGCCTGCGTCTTGGAAATCAAACTTCTTATGTGAGCCGTAGTATTACTGGCTTCTGAGAACGCCCCAGACCTTCTTGAACTGCTTGACGTAGTCCTTCACACCGAGGTAGTTGCCATCGGCGGTAAGAACCAGCGAGGAGGCATTTGCCTTGGTCAGAACCTGCGTGGGCAGATCCTTGGTGTTAAACGGCATCTTCTGGAAGTAGCGAGCGAAGCTGTCGATGACAGTCCAGCCCACGATCGGCAGCGAGTAACCGGTCCATGCCGACTCGGTGCCATCCTTGAGGCCTGCAATGTTGCCCAGACCAGCGGTCAGGCCGCCGATCTGAACCTGGCTTTGCAGACCTGCGGTCTTCAGAGCAGCCGAGACGCCGGCAACCCAGCCACCGAGATCGGCGACGATCCAGTTGGCTGCCTTATTGGGCTGAACGGCGGAGACAACTGCGGCCGGGGTCTTGCCGGCGAAGATGTCGGTGAGCTGCTGCGGGTTGGCGTGGTACACGGCCTTGCCACCAGACAGGATATTCAAGTTGTTCTTGAAGGCCTCATCGAAGCGGATCAGGATCGGGAACAGAGGAACCGTGACGCCCTCGACGTTCGGTGCAGGTGTGCCCGCAACGACGTAGGCAGCGATCATGCGGCCCCACACATCGAGCTGGCGCTTGCCGGCAATGTGGGTGTCGACGAGTCCGCTGGTCGGGGCGCTCATGCAGGCGGAGCAGACAACCGGGATACCGGCAGCCTTTGCCTTGCCCAGGAGGTCACCCAGGGTGTCGGGCTCGATGCCCGAGATGTGGATGCCGGCCGGCTTGAGGTCCAGTGCCTGCTGGAAGGCAGCGCGCTGATGCTCAGGAATATCGGCGCCGGAGATCTCCTTGAATGTCCAGCCGAGGGTGGCACTGCCGGCTGCGAGGCCGTCGTCCAGGGTCTTGTTCTCGTCGCCACCGTTGGACAGGCCAACGATGAGCTTGGTCGGGAGGGTCTTCGGCGACACCTTGAGAGGAGTCGTGATGTTAATGCTGGTCGGAGTGCTGGAGTACTGCTTGACGATCGCCTGTGCTGCAGCAACGCCCTTATCGGCGGTGGGAACGGCGGCGGTCGCAGCAGGTGCCAGGGCACTTGCAAGAACAACAGAAGCAGACGCCGCAACGGCGACCGCGAGGATGGACTTGCGCATGGAGCTCTCTTCCAGTCGATGGGTGCTTACGAACCCGAGCCAAATCAAAGTACATGAACGTCCTATGGATGGGAAGTAAATCCCGTCTCAATCTGGTCACAAATTACAAATTCCCCATGAAGACACGGAGTCCGAGTCAAGAAACAATGGGTTCTTTTATCGAACTGGCGACCGTGGCAAGTTTTAGTCGGTGCGCAAAATGCAAATATGTCTTTGCAGTCATGCACTGTCAGTGTCGGTGTCTCGGAAGTTCTTCGGTAACATCACGGTTCGGCAGGGCCGCGTGAGCGTTACTTAGGCACGCCACTCTGTTCGCGTGTGTGAGCCATCGCAGTACGGCTTCTTAGCCGAATGCCCGCAGCGGCAAAGGAAAGTTTTTGTGGTCTGTCGGATTAGGACGCCATTAGCGTCAAGAATGTCAACTTCGCCAACGATTTCGTAGGGTCCGTTTTCACATGTGGTTACGGTGACGTTCGTATTTTCAGTCATAGGTGCATTCTGGCCTAAAACTTGGCTTTAGCCAGCGACAATGTCACCTTCGGCCGAAGAAACTTCAATTCCAAGGCCCTTGAGGTAGGCAGTCGCGGCATCCAGATCTGCAGGCTCGCCTTCAAGATCCAACACCATCCAGCCCACGTGCTGCTCGATATTGGCACGTCGAATATTCGGGATGACCTGGTAGTTCTTGCCCATCGTGTAGACGATCGGGGCGGTGACGGTTTCTGGGCCAAAGGTCAGCTGCAGGTGGCGATGGGTGGTCATGACGGCAGTCTAATAGAGCGCGCTCAGAGAGCGCCACGCTTGGTGAGCCAGGTGAAGGCCCAATATCCGGGAACCGTGGGGATCCAGAACGTGACCAAGCGGTAGAGCAAGACAGCCGACAGCGCAACGCCGCCATCGAGACCTGCAGCGGTAAGCCCAGCGGTGAGCGCTGCTTCAACCGCACCCAGTCCACCGGGGGTAGGCGCGGCTTGGCCGATCGTGGCACCTGCGAGATACACCACCGCAATAACCGCGAGGCTGACGCTGCCGCCAAAGGCCTGAACACTGGCAAAGAGCACACCGATGTACGCCAGATTCAAGACGATGATGCCGCCGATACCTTCAAGCAGTTTCGCGGGCCGTTGTGCAACCGTCAACAAACGTGGCCCAACTTCGCGCAGAAGCGGCCCAACTCGCTCCTGTGTCACACGCCTGACCTGCGGAATAGCAAAGAGTGAAACGATGATGACTGCGACCACCACAACGATAATGACCACAACCTTGGGCGGTTGGAAAGTGAAGTCAGCCTGGGTCCCCGCTGCAAAGCCAAATCCCAAAAGCAAAAGCATGTGCATGACGAAAGCCATCACTTGTGACACGCCCACGCTTGCACCCGCGAGTGCAGGACTGAGTCCAGCTCGCTGCAGGAATCGCATATTGATTGCCACAGCACCAAGGGTTGGTGGTGAAACCAAGGTTGCAAAATCGCCAGCAAGTTGAGCCATCAATGTTCGATGAAGCGGGATATTTTCTGGCACAAAACCTGCAAGTGACCAGGCTGCTCCGGCATAAGTGATCAGGCTAAAGAGCAAGGCAGCAACCGCCCAGCGCCAATCCGCAGTTTTAAATAATTGCACAAGGTCAACGTCAGCAAGTTGAGTGAGTAAGACATAGCCAGCAACGGTGCCAACAACGGCGAGAACAAGGGTTCTGGGTTTAATGCGCTGAAGTTGAATTGGCTCAACACCGTCACTGGTACCAAACTCAATGAGTGAGTCACGCAGCTCTACCAAAAGCCCTTTGTGCTTGCGAACTGCACGCCGAGTTGGTGCAGAAAGTGCGACCGGTTGCAAGGCTGGCAAAGCGCGCGAAAGACCAGCAACACCAAGCACTGTTCGCCCTGTTCGCACAGCTCGTTCAACGTTCGTAAGCATCGCCAAGGTGACAAGAAGTTCCGCAAGATCGATACGCAAAGAAACGTCACTTGCGGCTATGGCGCCGCCATCGTGACCAACGAGCCAGATCGCACCATCTTCACTGCGGACCAGGTTGCTGGAGTCAAGAGCTCGATGACTGATTTGATGCTCATGCAAGGTGCGAACAGCACGCCAAGTTTGCTCGAGATCAGTGTCAGTCACTTCATCGACATCACGAAGAATTGAGCCGTCGATGTATTCGTACGCGAGAAGATAAGAGTCTTCGTTAATTTCAGATGCCATCAGTAATCGTGGCTCAGGAGCACCTGCTGCTTGAGCAGCAAACGAGGTCAGTGCCGCGTGGTCAACGGCTCGACGCATATTGAATCGACCTCGAGCCTGGTCTTCGCGTAAACGCACCGCAGTCCAGGCCGCTTTAACGATTCCAGCGCCTTCCATGTCACGGTCAAACACGGTGACTCGCATGACAGCACCATTGCGTGTGACCGCTTGGTAGCGGCGCCCGCGGCGGGTGGTGTCTTGAGCAAGCAAGGTGATCACTGGGTAGCCACCGCGTTCAAGTGCCTGAGCAATTGCCACGCCTGAAGGTCGAGAGGTGGGAGTGCCAAATGCGTAGCGTGCGATGAGGCCAATGCCCCAACCGATGGTGATGGAAATGAGCATCCCAGCAAGTGCGATTGCTGAACTCAGCACCGTCACGATCATCACTGAACCAATAACGATGACGCTCAGCACGCTCCACGGGCGACGGTTCATCAGTCGAGCAACAGTGATGAAAGCGATCAGACCGCCAAGGATGGGAGCAGTTGAAGCGCCTCCCTGGCTCGCTGAACCCGTAAGTGCTGTCAGAAGTCGGGGTGAATCAAGATTTGAAACGACCGTTGCAAGTGTCGTGAGGAAGATAACGCTGAACAACAAGGCCAGGAGTGAATCAAAAAGTTGACGAAGGCGCTTGCGCACGGCCAAAGCGATTGAAGCTGCAATAGGTAGGCCAAGGGTGCCAATGCCACCAATGACATTGAGCAGGAGCACAACAAAGCCAGGAAGCAAACTCGCGGTGCTGGACAGATCTGAGTCAAGGCCAGCACTCGTGCTCGACGCAAACCAGGCAGCCAACACAATGGCAAAAGTCAGGGTTATCGCCAAGACAAATCGGGCCAGATCCATCGGTCTGCGCACTCGAAGTGGGATAACCCCGTCTTCAATGATCAAGGTGGGGGATTGGCCTGCATCAAGGCCTAGGGGATCCGATGGCCCGTCGTTGAAACGTACGGGCTGGTCGCTCACGGGACCATCGTGTCAGATCACCCGGATTAGCTGGTGACAACCCGTTCGGCGTGGGTGGTGAAGTCAGACCAAGGTGGTACTAATGCCTCATGGCACAAGGATTGCGAGAGCGAGGCAACGGGCACACCTGGAGCCTGGATCTTTCTGCCTTGCCGCCTGCCATCCCCCCAGTTCTCGATGCAGATCAGCAGCAAGTTGTTGATCACCGTCACGGTGCGCTGTTAGTGCTCGCTGGTCCGGGCACCGGCAAAACCACCACCATCGTTGAGGCCATCGTGGCCCGACTCACTGATCCGCTTGAGCCGATCAGGGCTGAGCAAGTCTTGGCCTTGACCTTCGGCAAGAGTGCGGCCGCTGACTTGCGCGATCGTTTGGTGTCCCGTCTCGGTGGCGGAGTCCTGCCCGCAGTAGCAACCTTTCACTCCTTTGCCTTCGGCTTGCTGCAACAAACGGCTACCGCGCAGGATTACCGCGAGCCGCCTCAGTTGCTCTCCGGTGCCGAAGAAGATGTGCGCATCCGTGAGTTGCTGATGGGCGCCGTTGAAGACGGCACGATTGATTGGCCTGATGATCTTGCCGGTGCAGTTTCTACGCTTGGCCTGGCTAATGAAGTGCGAGCAGTGCTCGCCAAAGCCAAAATGCTTGGCATTGCTCCCGAACAACTTGAACGCATCGGTCGCTCTTCACAACGACCAGCCTGGATTGCTGTTGGTCGTCTTGCTGCACAAGAAGGCGACGTCATGGACTGGCAAAATGTTCTTGACTATGTAGAACTGCTCAGTGCTGCAGTAGCCCGCGCGCAGAGTGCCGACGTTGCACGCTCTCTACAGCAGCAGTATCGATTGATCTGTGTTGATGAATATCAAGACACTGACCCACTTCAAGTTGCTTTATTGCGTGCACTGGTGGGCCCACACACCACAGTCATCGCCGTCGGTGATCCTGATCAATCAATTTACGGATTTCGCGGGGCAGATCTGGGTGGCATCATGCGGTTCCCTGCGGAATTTGGCAGCGCGGATAAGCCAGCATCGATTGTGGTGTTGCGCCATACCCGCCGGTTCGGTCCTGCCATTCGTGATGCAGCAGCTCGCATTATTTCTAGAGTTCGGATCCCATCGTTTGATCCTTCAATACTTGCGCTGCATCGCAACCCAATCTGTGAAGTCGAATCAACTCCCGGGTCTATCCAGGTTCAGGCTTTCGACAGTGAGTTGATGCGCTCTGCGGGTATTGCCCAAGATATGAGGGCCATGCACTTACATCAAGGTGTGCCTTGGTCACAGATGGCAGTACTTGTTCGCAACAGTCAAGACATCGCTGGGGTGCAGCGAGCGCTCGTACAGGCCGGTGTGCCAGCCGCAATTGCCACTGATGAGATTCCGCTGCGCGCCGAACCGTCGATTGCGGTGCTGTTACAGGCGCTCAGCGTTGCCGTGCGGCCACGTGAAATTTCCACGGCTGAAGCACTTGAGTTAGTTACCGGCCCATTATGCGGAATTGATCCATCGCAACTTCGCGCACTTGGTCGAGCTTTGCGTATGCAGGCTCGCATCGATGATCCAAGTATTACGCCGCCACCCTCTGATGAGTTGTTACGTGATGTGCTGCGGGGAACCCGAACGTTGCCAGTCGACGAACAACTTGCAGATGTAGGTCAGTCCTTGCAGCAATTCATGAAACTGATCAACGATGCGCATCAGCTCGTTCAACGAGGCGCAACTCCGGTCGAAGTCTTGTGGATGGTGTGGTCTGGTCAGTGCGCAGATCGCACCCGGGCCCACGGCTGGGCTGATCGCCTTCGGCGACAAGCCTTAGAAGGCTCACGATCAGCGGATCACGATATTGACGCGGTGATGGCGCTCTTTGATGCAGCTGAGCGAGCGCAACAGCGCTATCGCGGCGTGGTGGGTGTTCGCAATTTTGTGATGTCTCTTCAAGAGCAACATTTATCAGCCGAGCCAATCTCAGAACGCGGCATCCAAGGTGAAGTCGTACGAGTGCTCACCGCCCACCGAGCAAAAGGCCAAGAGTGGGATGCGGTGTGGATTGCTGGAACCCAAGAAGGCCAGTGGCCCGACTTGCGCCCACGTGGCAGTGTGCTTGAGTCTGATCGATTAACTGCCGATGGTGTTGGACCCGCTATGAGTCCCAGCGCGTTACTCGCTGAAGAACGCAGGTTGCTCTATGTGGCAATTACTCGAGCTCGCCATTCTTGTGTGATCACGACGCTGCAACTTTTTGAAGATTCAGGTTCTCAGCCAAGTCGATTCTTGGAAGAACTTGAAGTCCCTTGGGTGGCTGCCGATCGACGCCGGCGCTTCACCACTTCATTACCTGAATTGGTAGCCAAATTACGGCTAGCAGCTACCGATCCACAAAGTTCCCTAGCTATTCGACAAGCAGCCATCCGCAAGTTATCGGAGCTCGCAGTTATTCAAGACGACTCAGGTCAGCCACTTGCTCCTGCAGCATTGCCGACCACGTGGTGGGGAATCAGAAATCAAACGCAACGAGATGAACCAATCCGAGCGGTAGATAAACCGATCGGGTTATCGGGCAGTGCAATCGACTCCATCGCAGATTGCCCACTACGCAGATTCCTCGAGCATGACGTGCACGCCGACGTCGCACGAGGAGAAGCCACCAAGTTCGGCAGTGTTGTACACGCTGTTGCTGATTTCATTGCGAAAGGTGAAGTGCCGCAGGATTTGGATGCAGCAGACGCCTTTGTGGATCGAGTCTGGCGCGATCTACGGTTTGCAGCACCTTGGCAAAGCATTGCTGAGAGGGCTATCGCGCGAGAGGCTATCGCGCGTTTCTTGAATTACCACCAAGCCACTGAACGGCAACTAGTAGCGACTGAAGATCACTATGAGGCCCGCGTTGAAGTACCGACTCCAAATGGCGGCAGCGAAGAAATCGATTTGCGCGGGTTTATTGACCGGGTCGAACTCGATGAGCAAGGTCGATACCTACCCATTGATTTGAAGAATATGAAGACCCCACCGGCAGACAAAGAAATCCCTGACTATGCCCAGTTAGGCGTGTATCAAGTCTTATTACGTGAAGCCGGGCATGAGGTCGGTGGTGCTGCATTAGTTCAGTTGCGCGCAGATGAAAAGGGCAATGCGCAATTCCCTAAGGTGCAAAAACAGGACCCGTTGCCTGACGAATCACCAACGTGGATCGATATCAAACTCGGAGAAGCCGCCGAAATCTTGCGTACCGAAAACTTCGAAGCGCGAGAAAATAAGTTCTGCCAGTTCTGTGCCTACCGATCAACGTGCCCCGTTCAAAAGCGCGGCGAGCAGGTGTTGTCATGACCGCGGAACTCACTCGAACTCAGCTGGATTTGGTGATGGGATTTTCAGTCAGCGATGAGCAGTGGGACATCATTGCTGCACCGCTTGAACCAAACGTGGTTGTTGCTGGTGCAGGCTCAGGTAAAACCACGTCGATGGCAGCTCGTGTTGCTTATCTCGTTGGCGGCGAATATGTCACTCCAGAACAGGTTCTTGGCCTGACTTTTACAAATAAAGCAGCCGCATCGCTAGGTGCAAACATGCGCAAGGTTCTGCGAGCCTTAGAAGCCGCAGGTTTGGGCCCGCTTGCCCCAGATCTTGGTGACGATGAAAGCGTTGCGGGCGAGCCATCAGTACAGACCTATAACTCCTTTGCTTCACGCATCTTGAGCGAGCACGGAATTCGGCTGGGCCGCGAGCAAGGTGCCCGGGTGCTCACCGAAGGTTTTCGCGAGCAGCTGGCCTACCGGGTGGTGTGTTCCAGCGCCTTGCCACTTGAAGTCTTCGGTAAAGGTCCTGAATCCCTCACCTCTGATCTCTTAGATCTGGATGATCAGTGCAGCGAACTCGATGTTTCCCCTGAACTCTTGATCGAGTGGGATTCCAAACTCATCGATGACATGAACGCAATTGAACTTGCCGGAAAGTTTCAAAAGAATGCAGGTGAGATCCGTGAGACAGCTAAGAAGCGCAGGCATCTAGCCCGCTTAGTTCTTGAGTGGCGCGCTGCAAAAGAACGCTATGACGTATTGGACTACACCGATCAAACCCGGCTCGCCCTCGAGCTCGTGCGCCGTTTTCCTGAAGTTGGGCAAAGCGTGCGCGAGCAATTCACCGTGGTCTTACTTGATGAATACCAAGACACCTCAATTGCGCAGCGAAAGTTGCTGCAGGCGCTCTTCCCCAATGGTCACGCCGTCACCGCGGTTGGTGACCCCTGCCAGGCAATTTATGGTTGGCGAGGAGCCAGCGTCGACAACATCGAACATTTTCCACAGCATTTCCCGACGATGAGAAACGGAATCTTGAAGCCGGCGCGTCGCTACACCTTGAGTGCGAACCGACGTTCGGGATACAACATTTTGAAAGTTGCAAATGACTTGTCGCAAGGGTTACGCAGTTTTCATACCGGCATTGAAGAATTAAAGTGGGCAGATTCAGATAAAGGCGCGGGGCTGGTCACCATCGGAATGTTTGAGAGATCTGATGATGAACGAGCCTGGGTGGTCGATCGCATTGAAAAAATTGGTGAAGGACTGCAGGGCAAGTGGGGCTCGATTGCAATCTTGGCCAGTAACGGCAAAGAGCTTGCAGCTCTTGACGCGCTATTGCAAGCCCGTGAAATTCCCAGCCAGTTACATGGCGCTGCCGGGCTCTTGAACCAGCCCATCATCGTCGATGTGCGAAGCATGTTGGAAGCTGTAGTTGATCCAGTTGCTAACGGTTGCGTGGTTCGGTTGTTGGCAGGACCCCGCTGGGCAATTGGTGCTCGCGATCTGGCCGGGCTAGGTACACGTGCAGCGCATCTAGCGGGCGGCAACCACAACGTTGATCCAGCAACTGTGGCTCAGGCCCTTGATGCAGCGGTTGCTGGCGCCGATCCGGTGGAAATGACTTCGCTGAGCGATGCCACGATGGACCTGGGCGACCTCGGTGCTTATTCACCCCAAGCAGCGCAGCGGTTAGCGGAGTTTGGTCAAGAGTTACAACACCTACGGCGTTATGCCAGTGAGCCGTTGTCTGAATTCTTAAGTCGAGTACTGAGTGTGACCGGCCTTGATGTTGAGCTAGCGATGGCAAATCCACAAACTCAATTGGCTTGGATGACCTTCGCTGCGCTTGCAGCAGATTTCACCGATCTCGAGGGGCGTTCCACCCTGAGTGCGTTCTTGCGCAGGTTGAACGATGCTGAACGCTTTGATGTTGATCTCAAAGTCGATGTTGTTCAGCGCGCCGACGCTGTACAACTGATGACAATCCACAAAGCCAAAGGTTTGGAATTTCCGGTAGTGATCGTGCCTGGCTTTGTTGAAGGTGCTTTCCCCGGTGGCAATGCACGTAGCCGGTGGATGAAAAGTGCCGCGGTCATTCCTTGGCATCTTCGCGAGGATCAAACTGACGAACTCACAAGTTACCCGGCGCGCGATCGCACGCCAACTGCCAAAGAGCTCGATGCTTATGTTGAAGTTTTACAGAAGCACGATCTTCTTGAAGATCAGCGATTGGCCTATGTAGCGCTCACCCGAGCTGAGAACACCTTGATTGCAACCGGCCACTGGTGGGGACCAACCCAGCAAAAGCAGCGCGCTCCTGGCCGCTATCTCGACCAAGTGCGAAGCACGAGCGACGAATTTGATGAAGCCATTGCTTATTGGCACGACGAACCGTTGGTTGAAAAGAATCCGTATCTTGAAGAGGGTGCAGGCTTTTCTTGGCCAGCCACGCTGGCGTCCCCAGCAAAAGTGCAGGCCTTAGCCGAACTTGTGCAAGCAGCAAATGCCGATGAAGTTTTCGAACTCACTGCGCAAGAAGCGGAGATCACTGAGCAATGGAACGACGATGCTCGTGTGTTAATCGAAGAAGCAAGACGCCTTCGTGAACCAGCAGTACACGTGCAACTACCAGCAACCGTCTCGGCCAGTGTCTATATTCGCGCGCTGAGTGAACCAGAACAACTTGCCCGCGATCTAGCTCGCCCAATGCCATCACCTAGTTCAGCGGCATCTACGCGAGGTACGGCCTTCCATGCTTGGGTTGAAACTCAATACGGCCAACAGTCGTTATTAGATCCAGATGATCTTCCAGGTGCAGGTGACCACGACATTGTCAGTGATCAACAACTGGTCGAACTCAAAGAGGCCTTCAAGGAATGCGTATTTGCCAATGTCACACCAGTGGCAGTGGAGCAACCCTTTGCGATGTTGGTTGATGGACGAGTACTTCGCGGTCGTATTGACGCAGTCTTTGAAACCAATGGTCGTTTTGATGTCATTGACTGGAAAACAGGTAGTGCAAAGTCAGCAGATCCCATGCAACTCGCGCTGTACCGACTTGCATGGTCGCGGATCGCCAACGTGCCCCTGGAGCAAATCGATGCTGGGTTCCTTGTCGTGCAAACAGGTGAGCTTCTTCGCCCACAATTGCCTGACCTGCCGACGACTATTTGAAATACCGACTTCCGAAATCTGATTATTCCTTTTCGGGTACCACGATCGGTTCAGCACCATCAGTCTCGTGACGAGCCGATGCAATGGCCGCACCTGCTTCTTCTGTTGGTTGAGGTCGAACGCCGACGAGTTTGCGCATCCATTCGCGAGCAGGTTCTTCAACAAATTTCCACATGAGCCAGGCGATAACCAGAGCGCCAGCAACGAGTCCGATAATCCCAAGGCCATAGAGCGCTCCGCCATCGACACTAGCAGCCTTCATTCCCGCGCGCCATAAGCCAAACCAAACGAGGTGCGTCATGTAGAGGGAGTAGGAGATAAAGCCGCCAAGAACAAGGGTTTGGGTGCCCAAGAAGCGCGTAAGTCCGCGACGAGAAAGAGCTAGTGCACCAATCCATGCGATCAGCAATGGCACGAGCAGCAGGTGGAAGTAGGGAGGAAGCGGTTCGCTGTCATCGCCAAGAGTGATCTGCGGTGGTTGCGCGGCTGGCATGTTTGCCAGAATTACTGAACCCGCGATGACAAGCAGTGGTAACACAATAGTGAGCACGGTTGCAACACGTTCGACCTTCGGCGAAGGGTCGCCCTGCATGCCGGGATGTAAACGCGCGACGATCAAATAGGTAAGGCCGCCAGCGATGAACTCAGTCAAGACTCGAATACTTGATCCCCATCGATCCGTGTAATACGAATCAGTTGTGTTCAAGCCGTAGACAACAAGCGGGATGAGTACAACAACCCAGGCAACGAGCAGGCCCCACGTCGGAAGCGAACGACGAAAACGCCAGAGCACCAATACGATGAACGGAAAGAGCAAGTAAGCAAGCCATTCCATCGATAGTGACCATGCAACAAAGTTCCAACCGCGCTGCGGTTGTGGGCCCCATTCTTGAATGAGCAAGAGGTTTTTTAAGAAGTCCCAAGGCGTGAGCCAATCGCGCGATAGCGCGTCTCCGGTGACCTTGGCTTGGGCGTAGACGGCCAAGCCAGCGATGACCAGCATGACGATGTGGACCGGATAAATTCGGCCTAGACGCAGCCAAAGGAAAAACCCTGACGTTTTGATCTTGAACTTTTCACCCATGCGCTCTAGGTAGGTGTGGGCCAGGATGAAACCCGAGAGTGCGAAAAAGAGATCAACACCGAGTCGGCCGACTCGGAAGAAGTCCGAAAGCACTGGAATTGCCAGAACTCCGAGGGTGTTGAGCGGAATTTGTAGGTGGTAGAGCAAGACCCAAGCAGCTGCCAGGAATCGAACGCCGGTGAGTTGGCGAATGAAGACGTTCACGCAGGCTCCTGTCGGATTCTTAAACCTTGATGGTGTCACGGCAATAGGCTGGCGGGCGTGATGGACACCCGCCTGCTTGATGATCTGTTATTTACTCGGCCTGGTCTGGACCGAGCAGCGCACCTACGTACCGATGAAAGTTTTCGAGCCCAACTCTTCAATGATGCAACTCGGGTGATGTGGGTCCACCAAGGCGAGTCGCCCATTGATGCGGATTCAAATGACAACGATTTATTGACAATCTCAGGTAGTGAAGCGGCAGCTCTCCTAGGTGAAGATCGATCACGCGTGAGTTTTCTCGGCTTGGACCCAGAGGGAAATGCGTACCTTGCGATCCATGTGCTGGATCGGTCAGAAATTCCGGGCGAGCAGCTTTGGGTGGGTTTGCGCGATGCGCGCAAACTTCCTGATCTGCATGCGTCCGCGTTTGTGAGTGCTGTCGGTCTCGATAATTGGCGTAAGAAACACCAGCGCTGCACTGTGTGCGGCGAAGAATTAGTGGTGACTCAGTCGGGATGGACGCTTCGTTGTATTGCGCACGAGATGGATCACTTTCCGCGAACCGATCCAGCAATCATCGTTCTTGTTCGTGACTCCAACGACCGCGCACTTTTAGGGCGTCAAGCAACGTGGCCTGAAGGTCAGATGTCAACGATCGCAGGGTTTGTCGAACCGGGTGAGTCGGCAGAAGACGCCGTGCGACGTGAAGTTTTCGAAGAAACCGGCGTTGTTATCGGCAAATCAAATGAAGCATTGACGTATTGCGGTAGCCAGCCTTGGCCGTTCCCAGCTTCACTCATGTTGGGATATCAGGCTTTAGCCCAGAGCACCGAGATTAATGTTGATGAACACGAAATTGCCGAAGCTCGTTGGTTTAGCCGCGACGACATGCGAGCCGCATGCGAGAGTGGGGAACTTCGACTGCCACCCAGCACATCGATTTCGCGCAGACTTATTGAGCGATGGTTTGGTGAAGAACTGCCGGGTAACTGGTCACGCTAATCGCGTGATCGTTCATTACTCCAACTAAACAGCGGCGAGTTTCGCTTTGACCTGAGCCAATGAAGGGTTGGTCAATGCAGTGCCATCGGCAAAGACGATGGTTGGAACCGTTTGGTTTCCGCCATTGACCTGCTCAACGAGGGCTGCCGCATCGGGATGTTCTTCGATATTGACCTCTTCGAAGGCAATGCCCTCACGGCCGAACTGAGCTTTCAAACGCGAGCAATAGCCGCACCAGGGCGTGCTGTACATGATCATGGCTACACGGTAGCTGGTCGGCTGGACTGAGATCCAACTGATCAGGATTTCCGCTCACTTGCATCTAATTTCTTTTCACATTTATTACAATTCGCAGATGGCTGAGAAGAAAGTAACTGGACCTGCCTCGTATTTCCCATCCATCGAAAAGACGTACGGCAAACCGATTCAATATTGGATGAAGGCGCTAAAGAAAGTGTCAAACCTGACGCATATGGAACAGGTGGCATATTTGAAGGAAAACTTTGAAATGGGTCACGGGCACGCCAATGCAATTGTGCATGTGTTTCGTGCTGAGAACGGCATGAAATAAATCCCTGCCGTTTCCCGCACTATTGGCGATCCCACCTAGGTCGCAGCGATTCGCCTTGAGCGCAGATTTGGGCGATGCCAGCTTGTGTATATCCGGTTAGGTCAGTGTCGTACCGGGGCAGTAACGTCTAAGAAATGACCCCGGAGTCCATCCTTGCGCAGCTCGACGATGAGCAGCGGGCAGTTGCGACTGCCGTCAATGGGCCAGTCGTGGTTTTGGCAGGAGCCGGAACGGGCAAAACCAGGGCCATTACCCATCGCATCGCATATGCAGCCGCCACGGGCGCTCATGAA
Source organism: Actinomycetes bacterium (assembly GCA_037137855.1). GTDB lineage: Bacteria > Actinomycetota > Actinomycetes > S36-B12 > S36-B12 > UBA11398. The sequence goes on along the minus strand of JBAXJN010000008.1, from coordinate 10,575 downwards.
CCGAGGCGCACGCTTGCGGTCACCTTCACCACGCGAGCAGCCGGCGAAATGCGCTCGCGACTTCGAGATCTTGGAGTAGAAGGTGTTGGCATCCGCACTTTCCATGCGGCGGCCCTTCGCCAACTCCGCTATTTCTGGCCTCGTCTGTCGAGTAACGAATTTCCGCAGGTCCTTGCAAGCAAAGCGCGCCTGGTTGCCGAAGCAGCAGCCTCGTGCGGACTATCGACAGATAAAGCTGTTCTGCGTGATCTCGCCGCTGATATTGAGTGGTCGAAGGTTCATGAACTTGAGCCGGCCGATCTTGGTCGAGATCCGCTGTCTTTGACTCGTGAGTGGAGCATTGACGTCGGTGATGTTGCGCGCACCTATGCAGCGTATGACGATCTAAAAACTCGTCGCGGTTATTTGGATTTTGAAGATGTTCTGCTCGTTACTGTTGGTGCGCTCCGATCGCGTCCCGATATTTTGGATGAAGTTCATAAGAGTTATCGCTGGTTTACTGTTGATGAATATCAGGATATTAACCCCGTTCAGCACCGCCTTCTCAACCTTTGGCGTGGTGATCGTGATGATGTCTGTGTTGTCGGAGATGTGAGCCAGACGATCTATTCGTTCACGGGTGCTTCGCCCGACTTCCTGATCAATTTTCGTAAGGAATTCGCGGATGCCTCTCAAATTGAACTTGTGAATTGCTACCGATGTTCTGAACCAATTGTTGCCAGCGCAAATGCTGTTATAGCGCAGGCTCCAACCGAGGCTTCACTTCAATTGCGAGCCGTGCGAAAAGGTGGGTCCAAGCCGATTGTGCGCGCTTATGACGACGACGTCGACGAATCAACATCCGTCGCTCATGCCATTGCCGACCTAATCAGCAAGGGGACTCCGGCAAAAGACATTGCTGTGTTGTTTCGAGTAAATGCGCAATCTGCCGAACTTGAATCGGCATTAGGCGAGCGTGGTGTGCCAATCATGTTGCGTGGGGTTGAGCGCTTTTTTGATCGAGGTGAAGTTCGCGAGGCCGTTACCCGCCTACGTGGAGCTGCTCGCGCTGGTGGCATGAGCGGTGCACTTGGCGCAGAAGTGCGCGCTGTTCTTGGTAGCGCGGGTTGGACCGAAGTTGCACCTCGCGGTGGTGGGGCAGTTCGAGAGCGGTGGGAGTCACTGTCCGCGCTCGTTGCGCTAGCCGATGAGCAAAGGGATATGGATCTTCCCGGATTCATTCAAGAATTAGATCGCCGTGCTGAAACTCAACATGCACCAGTCGCCGATGCAGTCACCCTTGCGTCGCTTCACTCGGCAAAAGGCTTGGAATGGAGTGCGGTATTCATCGTTGGGTGTAGTGAGGGTTTGCTGCCACTTCAATATGCAGAAACGGATGAAGCAGTTGAAGAAGAGCGGCGTTTGTTCTACGTCGGCGTGACTCGAGCAAAAGATGAATTGCATTGCTCGTGGGCGAAATCTCGCCAGCCAGGTGGCAGAGCAGGTCGAACGCCGAGTCCCTTCCTTGCAGCCTTCAGTGCCACAGGAAACACTGATGGCGGTCGATCACGAGTTCAGCTCGGCTCAAATAAGCCGCGCAATGAGCGAGTGCGTAAAGGTCCCGCAAAATGTCGAGTCTGTAATAAGGCTTTGGTGACTGCCCAAGAGCGCACCTTGGGTCATTGCCATGCCTGCCCGGTTGATCGAGATGAACATACTTTCGGTGCGTTGCGGCAGTGGCGACTTGAACTTTCACGTGAGCGCCAAGTCCCCGCTTATGTCATTTGCACGGATGCGACGCTGCTGGCAATTGCCGAACAAAAGCCAGACTCACTCGATGCGTTGGCATCGATCCCAGGTATTGGTCCAGCCAAACTCACGGAGTTTGGCGAAGAGCTACTCGATGTCGTGCGCGCTCAGTCCTGATCGGATGTAAAACCTGGAACCCACGCTTGGATCTCACTTTGCATTGGCACGGTGGCGCCCAACTGGCACAGCACGCCAATTCCGCCAAGCCACACCCGATGAATGAGGGCGTATTCAGGTGGCAGGTTGAGTTTGAGTGCAATCGTGAAATCTGGGTCACGAAAGTCGTTCACTCTGTTGAATTGGCTGCGCATCCAATCACGATTGAAAGTGAATTCTTTGTGCACGCTGGGTTCAACAAACGGAGCGAGGTAGTTCAAGAGTTGAGCAGGTTCAATCGAAATATTTGGTTTGATGAACCCTTCTTCACGCAATCCGGCAATGACTTGTTCAGAATCGCCAAGTTGAGCCACGCGCAAAAGCGTGCCCATCGGTCGAGGCAAGCCATTGGGTAGTTTCGACACCGCACCAAAATCTAGTGCGCAAAATTTTCCGTCTGGTGTGATGCGGTAATTGCCAGGATGCGGATCTGCATGAAGCAGACCTACACGGGCAGGCGCCGATAGCAGAAAGCGGATGTATTGCGTGCCAGCGAAGTCTCGCTCTTCTTGGGTGCCTTCAGAAATGACCTTTGAAAGAGGGGTCCCGTCAACCCATTCACTCACCAGCACATGGGGTGCAGAGACCAGCACGTGTGGCACAACAACATCTGGATCACCTTCATATTCATTAGCGAAAGCGCGTTGGTTATTGGCTTCATTGATGTAATCAAGCTCTTCGATCATGCGCGTTTTGATTTCGTCAATGAGCGGCTTTATGTCCATCCCAGGGATCCAGGACGCGGTCATCTTGCCTAATCGAGCCATTTGATTGAGATCAGAGGTGAGTGCCTTATCTGCTCCCGGGTATTGCACTTTGACTGCAACTTCGCGTCCGTCGTGCCAGATGGCTTTGTGGACCTGCCCGATTGAAGCCGCCGCTGCGGGTTTGTCATTGAATTTCTTAAACCTTGAGCGCCAATCAGCACCAAGTTCTTCAGCGAGAATGGCGTGAATCAGTTTGACATCTAACGGGGGAGCTGAGTCTTGAAGTTTGGTCAACGTGGCTCGATAAGGCGCGGCAAATTCTTCAGGCATTGCTGACTCGAAGATAGATAAGGCTTGGCCCAACTTCATGGCACCACCCTTGAGTTCGCCAAGGACCTTGAACATTTGCTCAGCCGTGCGTTGCTGTATTTCTGCAGTTACCGCGTCAGCGCTTTTGCCCCCGACACGTTTACCAAGCCCCAGCGCGGTACGCGTTGCATACGTTGCCGGCAATGCAGCAACTCGCACGCTGCGTCGGATGGCACCTTTAGGCAGATCAACCATGAGTCCATTGTCACCCGTTCAGGTTTGAGGCGCGAGGTCACCCTGAGTTGTCCATCGACATTGGCACAACGGGTGGGACGGCCGAGGCTGGACGGTGACTTCGCATTCTGGAAGTCGAAGTTCAAAGGCGATGTTTTGCCATTGTGTTTGAACGATCGTTCGGTCTGCCCAAGCTCGAGCTAGCCGGCCAACTTGGCCAGCGATCAGGGTTGCAAGGAGTCGATCGACGGGTAACTGCCGTAGACGTGCAATTGCTGAAGTCAGTTGTACGGACACCCCAGCCCATTGATGGTCCGCATCTCGAGTGTGTAGATAAGCGCAACGCAAACAACTCGTGTTTCCAGGAATCACTAAGGGTCCAGCGATGGCGCGGTCGCCATAACTTGCTACGAAGAGATGCGCACTCGTCAGTGTTGGGATGTCCAATGCAGATATTTCCGAGCCGATCACGGGGTGTGAGCCAACAATTACGGTGAGATCCGGGCCGTTGGTGTCTTCTGTGACGGTGAGTCCAGCCGCACTAAGTGCATGGTGAATCGAGTTGGTCAAATGTGGATCAGAACGCTGATCCAGCGAAGACGTCACGCAGGCGGTGGTCTGATGGCGCTGATCAATGAGGGAGTGTGCGATTGCGCTGTGACCGTATGTGAGTAGCGCAGCAGTGTGATCGGGCTCGCTTTGGCGGCGGGCAGCACTATCGAAGTGACGCCAACTATTGGGCATAGATGCTGCATCATCGATAGCGCCAGCAGCTGCGCACGTTCGCAGAGTTTGCATTGCAATGTCTTGGTCAAGGCCTATGACATCGAGATCGATAAATAGTTCGTTGACTGTGCGCAGACCCGTCAGCCCCTCGATCCAGCGCGTCAAAAGGGGCGAGGCTTGGATCAGCACATGACGACGGCCTTCGCCAAGTTGAACTCGATCAAGGCCTCGCCAGAGCAGGGGGCACTCGGGTCGATAGCGAGGGCGGGCAGCTGCACTATCCAGCCAGTCGTGATGCATACCCACACAATGGAGCCAGTTGCCTGTGGATAACTAGATGAGATCCACAGGCGCTATGAGGTAAGTAGGGGGACTGATGCCTGATTTGCCCTAGTTGAGGTGAAAAATTATGGGAAAGTTCTGACACTCCTAGGCGCGGTACTACGAGGAAGCGGCCTTGTGTGCCCTAATGTGAGATGTGCCTGCCTAGCGGGCAGCTGCAACAGTCGGGCAGTTCGAGAAACCCCACAACGTGGGTCTTAGACAACAGGAGGGCCATATGGCCGAGGAAAGCTACACCGGCGAGGCGTACTGCGTGAAGTGCAAGGCAAAGCGCGAGTTCACCGGTCACGTTGAAGAAACCAATGGCCGTCGTTTCGCAAAGGGCATCTGCCCAACTTGCGGCACCAAAGTAACCCGAATCCTGGGTAAGGCTTAATCGAACTTCGTAAGGGCGGGACATCCTCGGATGTCCCGCCCTTACGCATTCGGGTTAACGTTGATACATGAGTAGCAATATGCCATTCGGCTTCGGCATGAATGATCCTGAACAACCCTTTGACATGGCTGCCTTGGGTGAGGCGCTCCAGCAGTTTGGTCAGATGCTTTCGCAGGCACCGACTGACTCAGGTCCCGTAGCTTGGAACGTTGTACAAGATGTTGCACGCAAGGCTTTGCAATCCACCGGAGATCCAGTCGTTGCAGATGCTGAATTGCGCGCCGTTATCGCTGCCGTTGAAATTGCTCATCACTGGTTAGACGACGCTTGTACGTTTCCAGAAATCACCGTTGCAGCTCAAGCTTGGAGTCGCGCGCAATGGTTAGAAGCAACCCTTCCGGTTTGGACTCGCATAGTTGAGCCTGTTGCAAAGCAAATGCAAAGTGCAATCCCGATGGAAGTTCCAGAAGAGATGCAAGCCATGATCGCGCCGATGATGGGCATGATGAAGCAACTCAGTGCAGTTGCTTTCAGCAACCAACTGGGCACCTCACTTGCTGAACTTGCGCGCGAAGTAGTCAGCGCTTCAGATATTGGTATTCCGTTAACTGAAGAGGGTGTAATCGCATTAGTGCCCAGTAACGCAACACAGTTTGGCGAAGGCCTTGAAGTTTCAGCAGACGATGTTCGACTTTATCTAGCATTACGGGAGTGCGCTCATCAAAGATTGTTCGCGCATGTTCCTTGGTTACGTGCTCGCGCGATTGGAGCGATTGAAGCTTATGTTGCTGGGTTGCGCGTTGACCCAGATCGCATGCAAGACGCGATGAACGGGATCGATATTTCAAATCCTGAAGCCCTGCAAGAGTTGATGACGTCTGGCTTGTTGGCTCCGCAAGATACTGAAGAGCAACGGCTAGCGCTTGCCCGTCTAGAAACTCTGCTCGCGGTAATTGAAGGATGGGTTGATGACGTTGTTGCAACGGCCACTGCTGACCGGTTGCCCGCAGCTAACGCACTGCGCGAAACGATGCGTCGACGTCGAGCGGCTGGCGGACCTGCGGAAAAGGCCTTCGGCTCACTCGTTGGTTTAGAACTACGACCGCGCGCGCTTCGGGAAGCCGCAACGCTATTTGCGGCACTTCGCAGCCAAGGTGGAACCCAGGCTCGTGATGCGCTTTGGGGGCATCCAGATCTGCTGCCTAATGCGCAGGATCTCGCCGATCCACTCGAATTCATCGAGCGCTCGCAAGCTGGCGACGAATAAATTTTTCTTCCACAAGAAAACGCGTATGTTTTGCCTGTTCACAAGCATGTTGAAAAAGTTTTCCGCAGGATTATCCACAGTGTTATCAACGGGTGGTCCACAGGTTTTTGCTAGTTATCAACCAGTAGTCCCCAGCACTATCCACAGGCTCAACAAGGACTTCGCTCATTCTCATTGACGAGTCAGAGCGCCGTACCTAGGTTTACGATCGACCCTCAGGGATAACGAGCCGCCATGCGCAAGGGGAAGGCACATGGTGCGCGGCGAGACCTTGGGGGTCTCCATTTTTTCAGCTGCAGGACTGCCTTAGGTAGTCTGGGGTCATGTCAGCGTTGATGTGGTGGCTCATTCCACTGGTAGCCACGGTGGTTGCGGTGAGTTTTGCCATCTATCGCGGCCGTCCTGATCGGCCGATGGAAGGCGCAGAGGGTATGCAGACCCTGAAGGCCTTCCAAGATGCCATGAACCGCCCGCTGCCCCCTGAAGATCCTTCAGATCTCGACGAGTCGCGCACGTGAGCGCAGAAAAATCTAAGCCCGGAGTAAGTAAACGTGGTCGGGTACTCGCCATAAGCGGAATCAGTTTGATGGTGCTGTTACTCATTGCGCTCTTCGTTCCTGTGCCTTTTGTACGGATGGCGCCAGGCCCTACGTTTAACGTCATTGGTGATCGCGATGGCAAGCCGATGATCGAAGTAACTGGAACCACGACATACCCCGTCACTGGTCAATTGCAGATGACCACAGTGCTCGAGTCCGGCGGCCCAAGAGGCGGACTCACCTTTGTGAGTGCGATTGCTTCGTGGTTTAACCCTGATGACGCAGTGGTTCCCCGTGAATTGCTCTATCCGGATGAAGTTTCTGGTGAAGATGTAAAGTCCGAGCAAGCCGCAATGTTTAGTACCTCTGAGTCCAATTCAATCGGCGCTGCAACGACTTACCTCAAGATCCCAACGACGAAGCACGTCGTCGTTTCGCAAGTTGGTGGAGATGCTCCTGCCACCGGCAAACTGCAAGCAGGCGACGTCGTCGTGAGTGTGAATGGCACCGCGATCACGGAGTCACAGCAAATCACGCAGCTGATTCAGAGTGCGCCCGTGGGCACAACTTTCGCTTTCAGTATCGAGCGCGATGGCAAGCCGAAAGACGTGCAAGTGACGTCGGCTGTGAGTCCGCAAGATAAGAAGACTCCTTACATCGGCATTGGCATCGGCGTCATGTACGAACCAAATTTTGAGGTGAAGTTCAATGTGGAGGGGGTTGGCGGGCCAAGCGCCGGTCTCACGCTGACCATGGGTTTGATCGATAAACTGACACCCGAAAATTTGACTGCAGGCAAGATCATTGCGGGCACGGGAACCATCAAGCCGGATGGCATCGTGGGCCCTATTGGGGGCATTCGCCAAAAGCTCGCCGGGGCCAGTGCAACGCAGGCGAAGTTGTTCTTGATGCCAGAAGGTAATTGCAAGGAAGCGGCTGGTCATGTGCCTGCCGGGTTGACCGTTACCCCCGTAAAAAACCTGACTCAGGCCATGGAAGCGGTGCAAAAATGGACAACTGGGCAAAAAGTGCCAGCCTGCCCTTCAATCCAATAGCTATCTAACATACATTCACTACGTGGCTTTTAACTTTTCAAGCGAATCTGCTCCTTCAACTCCGACTACGGGAGGTAAGCGAAGGCGTGGGGGAGTGTTGCTGCCCACCGTCATTATCTTGGGTGTTCTTGTCGTTGCCTTCGTGATCTTCACTGGCTTCTACACGGATCTGCTGTGGTTCGAATCGCTCGGCAAGAGTTCCGTCTTCACAACTCAAATCTTTACCAAGGTACTTCTCTTCGTCGCTTTTGCAGTCACGATGGCGGTGGTGCTCTTTGTCGTGATGTGGTGGGCTTGGCGCACGCGACCTGAATTCCGGGGCTTGACACCAGAGCAGGCCAGCCTCCAGCGTTATCGCGATGCAGTTGAGCCCTTTCGCACTCGACTAGCCATCGGCATCTCAATAGTTATGGGACTGTTTGCCGGCTTTGCAGCTGCAGCCGAGTGGGACACCTATTTGCAATGGCGCAATGCCACAGACTTTGGTGTTGTTGATCCGCAGTTCGGCATGGATCTTTCCTTCTTCACCTTTGTGTTGCCATTTGTGCAATACCTCCTCGGCTTTGGTTTCGCGCTGCTTATCCTCAGTTTGATTTCAGCGATCGTGGTTCAGTACTTGTATGGCGGCATCCGCCTTCAGCCCAAGGGTGATCGCGCAACAGGTGCTGCTCAAACTCAGATCTCGGTCTTGATCGCGTTAATACTTTTCCTTAAAGCAGCGTCGTACTGGTTTGATCGTTTTGCTTTAGAAACGCAAAGCCAGTCCTTGGTCACTGGATTTACCGGACTGAAATACACAGACGTTCACGCGGTTTTGCCGGCACTCAATATTTTGACGTGTATCGCGATCATCGTCGGTTTGCTCTTTGTGTTTAATGCCTTCCGCCGCTCTTGGGCGCTAGCGTTCATCAGCTTAGGTCTCATGGTGCTCACAAGCATCGTCGTCGGAGTGCTCTACCCGCTCTTTGTGCAGCAATTCCAAGTTCGTCCAAGCGAACTCGTAAAAGAGCAGCCGTACATCACCCGCAACATCGAAGCTACCCGCGATGCCTACAACGTTGCTGATTCCCAAGTTGCCGACTACCCAGGAACAGTCGCGCCACCGACCACGAAGGTCTTGGCGGCAAGCCAAGGAACACTCAGCAACATTCGACTTCTTGATCCGGCAATCGTGTCGCCTACGTTTAATCAGTTGCAGCAGATTCGTGGCTATTACTCATTCAATGACAAGTTGGATATTGATCGCTACAACTTGAACAACAAGTCGACGGGTGCGGTTGTTGCGGTCCGCGAAATTAATCTGAATGGCATTACTGACGGACAGCGCAACTGGACCAACGATAAGGCTGTATTCACTCATGGCTACGGGTTTGTGGCTGCGCATGACAACACAGTGCAAGATTCAGGTCAGCCAGACTTCTTCGCCAGCAATATCCCACCATCCGGGACGCTGTCAGCTCAGCAACCTCGGGTGTACTTCGGTGAAAATTCACCGCTGTACAGCATTGTCGGTGCGCCAAAGGGTTCTGCTCCAGTTGAGCTGGATTACCCAGACGATGCCAGCCCGACCGGCCAAAAGAACTACACCTATCAAGGTACCGGTGGCGTTTCGATGGGCTCATTCGTTAGTCGCTTGCTTTTCGCCACCAAGTTCCAGGACTCAAATATTTTGCTCTCAGATTTGGTGAACCCAGAATCTAGAATCTTGTACGAACGTGATCCACTTCTTCGCGTTGCCAAGGTTGCACCGTGGCTCACCCTTGATCAAGATCCTTATCCAGCAGTAGTCGATGGCAAGATCCAGTGGATCATCGATGGTTACACCACATCGAATAACTACCCGTACTCAAGTCGGGTTTCTCTAGCCGATGCAACGAGTGACTCGCTCAATACTCGAACCGTCGGAAATGGCATCACGCCTCTTGATCAGATTAACTACATGCGTAACTCAGTTAAGGCTGTTGTCGACGCGTATGACGGCACAGTCACGCTCTACAGCTGGGATCAAACTGACCCCGTTCTCAAGACTTGGATGAAGGCATTCCCTGACACCGTGCAGCCTCGTTCGGCGATGTCACCTGACTTGCTTTCTCATGTGCGCTACCCACAAGATGTGTTCAAGGTTCAGCGCACAATCTTGAGCCGTTACCACGTGACGGACGCGTCGACTTTCTACAACGGCACTGATGCCTGGATCGTTCCCTTTGATCCGACTGTGTCACCAGCGCAGGTCTACCAGCCGCCTTATTACTTGACTCTACAGATGCCGGGGCAGACCTTGCCGGCGTTCTCACTGACATCAACCTTTGCTCCGCAGCGACGACAAACTCTTGCCGCATTCATGTCAGTGAGTTCTGATCCGCTCAAGGACTACGGCAAGATTCGAATGCTGCAGTTGCCGAGCAACACCACCATTCCAGGACCGCAGCAGGTTCAGAATGCATTCGAGTCAGATCCGACTGTGTCGTCGCAGTTGTCGCTGCTGAGGCGCGGCGGGTCAGAAGTCGACCTTGGAAACTTGCTCTCGCTGCCATTTAACGAAGGCATGCTCTACGTCGAACCTGTGTATTTGCGAGCTTCCACTGATGGTTTCCCACTCCTACAAAAGGTGCTTGTTGGCTATGGCCAAAACGTTGCACTCGAAGACACTCTTGTTGCAGCTTTGAACAAGGTGTTTTCGCTCAGCCCTGATGCCGGTGTGGAATCAATTCCAAGTAGTGGGGCTGTGAAGCCGGGCACGAGTACCCCAAAGCCAGTGCCGACCACAAGCTCAGATGGCAGTGCTGCAAGTGAACTCACTGCGGCCATCTCCGATGCGCAACGGGCTTATGAGAATGGTTTAACAGCGCTGAAGTCGAATGACTTCACTGCTTATGACCAGGCTCAAAAGCAGCTGGCTGCAGCGTTGAAGCGGGCGGCTGCTGCTGAAGCCAAATTGACGGGCAAGGCGACGGGCAGTGCGGCATAGCCCCGCTGGCCTTTCGCGATTTGGGCCTGCGACTGATTTGCCGTAGTGTTGGACAAGCCGAAAACGGTCACCGCGGGGTGGAGCAGCTCGGTAGCTCGCTGGGCTCAT
>JBAXJN010000007.1:0-28663 GCA_037137855.1 Actinomycetes bacterium | reverse complement strand
AACCGAAGCCTTAGCAACCGGAGCCTTCGCTGCAGCTTTCGCGACAACCTTCGTTGCCGCTGCTTTGGCCGGGGCACCTTTTTTTGCCACAGCCTTGGCGGCGGGCTTCGCTGAAGTCTTCGCAACTGTCTTTGCAGCCGTCTTTGCGGCTGGTTTGGCTCCTGATTTCACGGCTGGCTTACTAGGGGTGACCTTTGCTGCGCTCTTCTTAGGGAGGACTTTGCCGGACATAACCTTTTTGGCCGGCGCAGCCTTCTTGGCTGGCGCAGCCTTCTTGGCTGGCGCAGCCTTCTTGGCTGGCGCAGCCTTTTTCACTGGCGCATGAGCAGCGGTTTTCTTCGCAACCATGAGGCCCCCTTGTTTACTGATCGAGCCGGACTCTAAGTCATAAGACTGCCCCTGCCTACCTGCCGCGCCGGGCGCTAGCAGTGCGGACTGAAGTAAGGCCGATATCCTTAGGCCTTCGTCCCCACCGCTAGGAGCTGCATGTATCGCGCTGTGCCCGCACAGATCGACCTCACTGCGATGGAACATGAGGTTTTGGCCCTTTGGGAGCAAAAGGACACCTTCGCTCGCTCCATTGCCCAAAGCCAGGGTCGCCCTACCTGGGTTTTCTATGAGGGCCCGCCTACTGCCAATGGCACCCCAGGCACCCACCATGTCGAAGCACGGGCCTTCAAAGACATCTTTCCGCGGTACCGAACCATGAAGGGCTACCACGTTCCACGCCAAGCCGGCTGGGATTGTCATGGTCTTCCTGTTGAACTTGCGGTTGAAAAAGAACTTGGATTTACCGGTAAGCAAGATATTGAAAAGTTCGGCGTAGCGCAGTTCAACGACCACTGCAAGGAATCTGTTCTACGTCACGTCGGTGAGTTCACTGAGATGACTCAGCGCATGGGCTACTGGGTTGATATGGACAGTGCCTACTGGACCATGGATTCAAGTTATGTGCAGAGCGTGTGGTGGTCGCTCAAGCAAATTTTCGACAAAGGTTTACTTGTCCAAGATCACCGCGTTGCTCCGTATTGCCCACGTTGTGGCACAGGACTCTCTGACCATGAACTTGCGCAGGGCTACGAAACTGTTGTTGACCCATCTGTCTTCGTTCGATTCCCCATCACGGATGCGTCTTTCCTTGCGAAATATCCAACCGCAGCACTCCTTGTTTGGACCACAACGCCTTGGACGCTTGTTTCCAACACGGCAGTTGCGGTCAAGCCCACTGCAACGTATGCAGTAATTCGTACCATCGATGGTGAGACGCTTGTGGTTGCGCAAGAACTTGCAGCAGGATTGTTTGAGGAGGGCTTCGAAGTTCTCGCAACCATGCCTGGTACAGATTTAGAGCGCATCACGTATCAACGCCCATTTGATTTCGTCGAAATTCCAGATGCACACTACGTGATTCTGGCTGAATACGTCACCACTGACGATGGCACTGGCCTCGTTCATCAAGCACCAGCCTTTGGCGCAGACGACCTTGCCTCATGTCGGGCCTACGGCTTACCTGTGGTGAACCCTGTGCTTCCTAACGGCCATTTCGAGGACGGCATCGCCGTTGTAGGAGGAATGTTTTTCAAGAAGTCCGATGAAGAACTCGTGAAACTACTCGACAAATCTGGCGCCTTGTTTAAGCATGTTCAGTATGAGCACTCTTACCCGCACTGCTGGCGCTGCCACACACCATTAATTTATTACGCACAACCATCTTGGTACATCCGCACTACTGCGATTAAAGATCAACTCATCGCACAAAACGAAAATACGAACTGGTTTCCAGGAACGATTAAAAATGGTCGCTTCGGCGACTGGCTCGAGAACAACGTCGACTGGGCCCTATCTCGTAACCGCTACTGGGGAACTCCCCTGCCCATCTGGCGTTGTGAGGATAACCACCTCACTGCAGTTGGCTCCCTTGCTGAATTGAGTGTTCTGGCTGGCCACGATGTGTCAGAAACGGACCCGCATCGCCCCTATGTCGATGACATCACTATTGCCTGCCCTACGTGTCATGCAAGAGCAACTCGAGTTCCTGAAGTCATCGACTGTTGGTACGACTCTGGCGCAATGCCATTTGCAGCAGTTGGCTATCCGCAAAGTGACGTCGATTTTGCGGCGCAGTATCCAGCTGACTTCATTTGTGAAGCAATCGACCAGACCCGCGGTTGGTTTTACACATTGATGGCAATCGGCACTCTGGTGTTCGATGAATCGTCATATAAGAATGTCGTGTGTCTAGGCCATATTCTCGACGAAGACGGCCGCAAGATGAGCAAGCATGTAGGCAATGTCCTTGAACCCATTGGCTTAATGAACGATCACGGCGCCGATGCTGTGCGCTGGTTCATGCTGGCATCTGGATCACCTTGGCAGGCGCGCCGTGTTGGCCATGCTGCAATCGGTGACGTTGTGCGCAAGACCTTGCTCACTTACTGGAACACCGTCGCTTTCCAGTCACTGTATGGACGACTATCTGATTGGGATCCAACTTCCCCAGCGCCCGCAACCGCAGATAGACCAATCATCGATCGTTGGTTGATTTCTGATGCGAATCGACTTGCCCGCGATGTTGATGCCGCACTTGATCAATTTGATACCCAGCGTGCTGGTCGTCTGATCGCAACCTTCATTGATGACCTTTCTAACTGGTACGTCCGACGCTCACGTCGTCGTTTTTGGGATGGCGACCCAGCGGCGCTGGCAACCTTGCATGAAGCGCTGCGCACGGTCACGTTGTGCATGGCTCCTTTCACACCATTCATTACCGAGCGCGTCTGGCAGGACCTGTTCAGCACAGGCGATGCTCCAGACTCCGTACACCTCGCCTCTTGGCCAATCGTTGATGAAACGGTCATTGACGAGAAGCTGGCATCAGATATGGCGCTTGTGCGTCGAATTGTTGAACTCGGCCGTGCAGCACGCGCAACAAGTGGCGTGCGCACGCGTCAGCCGCTGCGCCGGGCTTTAGTTTCCGCTCCAGGCTGGGCTGATTTATCGACGCAACTTCGCGATCAGGTCTGTGAAGAACTCAATATTTTGTCCAGTGACGCTCTCGACGCTGATGAAGCTGGTCTCGTTGATATCTCGATGAAGGCCAACTTTCGAACCTTAGGCGCTCGTTTCGCCAAGCAGACCCCACTCGTGGCGGATGCCATAGCCGCCGCTGATGCTGGACAACTGCATGCCTTAATTCGTAGTGCCGGCTCTGCCACCTTGGAAGCTGGGGAACTTGGCACCGTCTCGATCACTGCTGAAGATGTAGTAGTGACTGAGACTCCCCGCGAAGGCTGGGCAGTGGCATCAGAAGCCGGCGAGAGCGTTGCGCTTGATCTCACGATCACTGATGAGCTTCGCCGAGCTGGTTTAGCGCGTGAAGTAGTGCGCGGTGTCCAAGAAGCTCGCAAGAACGCTGGATTTGAGATCTCAGATCGCATCTCTTTATGGTGGAGTACTGATGATGCCGACGTGATCCAAATGTGGGCGGATCACGCCACCGAAATCTCCGGCGAGGTTCTCGCCACCGAAGTGACTCGTGGCGCCGGTGGAGTCGTGTCTGTTGAAGTTGCCGATGTTCAAGGCTCGATAGGGATTACTCGCAACTAGCCAACGTTGCTGAGGACACTGATCAGTATCTGGATCACGATCAGCAAGAGTAGAAAAGAAAAGTCCAGCTGAACTCCACCAAGTCGCAGTGATGGGATGACCCGCCGTAATAGACGCAACGGCGGATCTGTCAGCGAATAAATCACTTCAGCAACGATCAGGATCGGCCCGCGTGGTTTCCAAGAACGGGCAAACATTTGTAGTAAGTCAAAAACGATTCGCGCAAATAATATGAGTTGGTAAAAGAATAAAATGGTCGCAAAAATTTGCCCGGCTTGTCTCATCAGCTTTGGTTAAAGAAACCGTCTTGGGCAATCTGCGCACGTGCCGCTTCGCCAACATCAACATTAGGTGGTGACAGGAGAAACACCTTGTTGGTGATGCGCTCAATGCTGCCGTGCATGCCAAAGACCAGTCCAGCTGCGAAATCGATAATGCGTTTTGCGTCAGGGTCATCGAGTTCGGTCAGATTCATGATGACCGGGACGCCGTCACGGTAGTCCTCACCGATGCGACGAGCATCGTTGTAACTGTGTGGGTGAACGGTTTCGATACGACTAAATTCAACGGGAGCAACCGGACGACGATCAGCCATGGGCGCCGTCGACGGACGACGATCTGGAGTTGCATCATCACGGAAGGTACGAACCGCACGAGTGTCTGGAATAGCGCGCACACTTCGACTTTGGTAGCGGTCCGGCTCGCGATCCTCTTGGGGTGGTGCTGGACGGCGGTCTCTGGTGCGAACGTTTTGACGAACATCTTCGTAGTCTTCTGCGTACTGGTCGTCGTGAATATCGTCCTCAACGAGGCCGAGATACACAGCCATCTTGCGCATTGCGCCAGCCATGGGCCAGATACCTCCAGAGTCGCCGTACTTGAATTTCCCAGTTTACGTCAGCAGGGGCCGGTTCCCAAGGAGCGCGCCTCCTATCCGGACCTGTGTCGCGCCGTGCATGATCGCTGCCTCCAGGTCTGCGCTCATGCCAGCAGAGACCATATAGGCCTGCGGAGCCACTCGAAGCAATCGCTCATGCGCACCAGCCAGTAGCTCAAAAGCCGCGCTCGGGTCACTTCCAACGGGAGCTATCGCCATCACCCCGGTCAAAGAAAGGTGCGAAAGAGTCAAAATATGCTCCGCTAGCGCGCTCACCTGGCTGCGGTCGACTCCCCCACGATTTTGCGTACCAATCGGATCCAATGAAATCTGAATGAGAATGTCGAGGTTCTTGTCTACCCCTTGCGCACCCAATTGGAGCGCATCTGCGAGCTCAGGACGGTCAACGGCTTCCACCAGATCAGCCCAACCCGCGATCTGCTTGGCTTTCTTTCGCTGAACCTGACCAATCATGTGCCAGCGCAGGCCGGCTTTCACTTGCTCCTTTTTTTCACGGGCTTCTTGATCTCGATTCTCACCCACATCAGTGCAACCAAGTTCTGCGAGTACATCAATATCGGAAGCCGGAAAGGTCTTCGTCACGGCAAGTATGTGAACATCGGTACGAGGCCGATGAGCGGCGGCGCATGCTGCGTCTACTCGAGCGTTAACCTCATCAAGGTTGCGCTGAAGTTCAGCTCGACGATCCTGAGTCATATCGCGATCACCATCGCTTGGCGACCTGTGTGATGAGTTCTGCGATATGAAAACAGTGAAGGGTCTTCATAAGTACAGCGCGCGATACTGCTCGATTGAACGCCATGAGAACCAAGCTGGGCTTGAACGCCTGCTCGCACATCAACGAAGCTCCGGTTTTTTGTCACCTTGATTATGCTACTGAAAATCTGATCTGAGAGTCCTGCCTGCAACTGTGTTATGCAGTCATGCTGAACCGGATAACAGTCGACACAAATTGCTGGACCAGTAATTGCTTGAATCCTGTCGGCACCCTGGGCACGCATACATTCGATCGTTGCATCGATGACTCCGGCGATTAACCCGCGCCAGCCGCAGTGCGCTACGGCGATCACTCCATGAGCCGGGTCGGCTAAAACAACCGGAACACAATCAGCTGCCAGCACCATCAATGCCAGCCCTGGCGTTGTCGTCACCATCCCGTCACACCCAGCCGCAATACCGCTGTCACTCACGAAATCTACTTGGGCGCCATGTCTGGCATCGAGAACGCGATAGTCCTGTACTCCCACGAGTTGAACCGCCCGCGCTTGATTCTCCATCACAGCATGCTGGACATCACCGACCGTCGTTGAAAGGTTCATCGAATGAAACGGTTCAGCGCTCACGCCGCCAAAACGACCTGTAGCCGCCCAGTTCACTGGGCGGCTACAGGGTGGCGCGGGCCTTAATTGTCCCGCGGCAACAGGAGTCATAGGGATTTCTTGGGGAAGATCCCTATTTGAGGAAGTCGGGGATATCGAGATCGTCATCAGCGTCGTCGAACACAATCGTTCGAGCCGGCTGAACTGGACGAGCAGGTGGAGAAGTGACCACTGGCGCTTCCCCTGCAGGTGCTGAAGTGTCAGCATCAACAGCACGACGTGATGAAGCGCTACGTGCTGGTGGCTCTCCGCCATCAAAACCAGCTGCGATCACGGTGACTCGTACTTCGTCACCCAAGGTGTCATCGATGACGGCGCCGAAGATGATGTTGGCATCTGGGTGAGCAGCATCGCTGACCAGACGTGCCGCCTCGTTGATTTCGAATAAGCCCAAATCGCTGCCACCGGAGATGGACAGCAGAACGCCATGCGCACCGTCGATACCAGCTTCAAGCAATGGGCTAGAAATTGCCTTCTCAGCAGCTTCAATTGCTCTGCTCTCACCACGCGCGGAGCCAATGCCCATAAGAGCTGAGCCTGCTGCGTGCATAACGCTCTTGACGTCAGCAAAGTCAAGGTTGATCAGGCCTGGAGTAGTGATGAGATCCGTGATGCCAGAAACACCCTGGAGCAAGACGTGGTCTGCCTGGCGGAAGGCGTCGATCACGCTGATGTTGCGATCAGACAGCGAGAGGAGACGATCGTTCGGGATCACGATGAGGGTGTCTACCTCGGAACGAAGTGCGTCAATACCGTCATCAGCCTGTGATGAGCGACGGCGTCCTTCGAAACCGAACGGACGGGTCACAACACCGATGGTGAGTGCGCCAAGTGAGCGAGCAATCCGCGCAACGACTGGGGCTCCACCTGTACCGGTGCCGCCTCCTTCGCCAGCAGTGACGAAGACCATGTCGGCGCCTTTCAGCACTTCCTCGATTTCGTCTGCGTGATCCTCTGCAGCTCGCTGACCGACCTCTGGGTTTGCGCCAGCTCCAAGTCCGCGAGTGAGCTCGCGCCCAATATCAAGCTTCACATCTGCATCGCTCATGAGAAGTGCTTGAGCATCCGTGTTGATGGCGATGAACTCAACACCTTTGAGCCCAACCTCAATCATGCGGTTGACTGCGTTTACGCCGCCGCCACCAATGCCTACGACCTTGATTACAGCGAGATAGTTCTGTGGAGCCGCCATTGCGCTTCCCTTCCTTCGTTGGCGGATCAACCATGTAAGTCGACCCCTGCGCTCGCTCCCTTAACTCTCAACCTCAAGTAGAGGCTGAAATACGAGCGTGGTTGCAAGCGGCGGGAAGTTAGTCTGTCTTACCCCTGTTGCGCAAGTGCGGAGCTAAAAAAGCAAAGCGACCTACGTCACATTTAGCCTTTTAGCTTCTCTTTATAGGTGGTTGGCAGCTCCGGAGCTGACACGTCGTACACCTTGGCTTTGCGCTTGAGGAGCGCTCGAGCCACCTGTGATTTCAACTCTGGCTGTTCAACACTTCCCCAACGCACAATCGCACCACTGTGCAAGGTGAGCTCCACATTGTCACGAGTGGAGGCGGCCAGTTTTGCTATTTTCGGTCGCAGATCATCGGGCATCACGCTGAGTACCTCCATAGCTGCCACTAGACCGACCCCATCGCCTTTAACCGTCGGCAAGCCTGCGGGAAGGGCAGAAGTCGGAGTGAATGCGACACCCTTGGCATCCACCGCAAGCCCTGTCGGTGTGACTGCAATCGCAGTACGAGGAGTTACTGCAATCACAACATCATGCGGCCAACCCCGACGCACATCAACGGACTCAATCCAACTGATGTCAGCAAGGTGGTCAGCAATTGCCTGGGTATCAAGTTGCGCAAGTGGAACACCCAGCGGAACCTGCGCCGCATCGTGTACCTCTTGAGCTGGAACACCTTCAACGCCTAGGACGGTGACACCTTCAGCGGTCAATAACGATGAGAACCAGACCATCCACCCCACGCCAATAGCCGCAATCAACACGAAGATCGTGACAAGCAACCTGCGCCGCTTCTTCGGTGTCACGACACGTCGGGCATCCAGCTCAATTACTGGTTCCAATTCGGGCTCTGTCATGTTCGGCGTGCCAAAAGTTCGATGACTTCGGTGCCAAGTAAGCCAATATCTCCGGCCCCCAGAGTCATGATGAGATCACCAGGTCGAGCCCGATCAACGAGTTCGCCCGCCACTGCCGACCATGAAGGCTCAAAGTGAACCTGACTGGCCGGGAGGGGAACATTGGCCGCCATAGTCTGCCCACTTGCACCAGGAATAGGCGTTTCACCTGGCGCAAAGACTTCAAGCACGATGACTTCATCGGCTAACCCAAGTGCTGCACCAAATTCTTTAATGAACATGGCAGTGCGGTAGTAGTGATGTGCCTGAAAAGCCACAACGAGGCGCCCGTCTCCAACCACATCTCGAGCTGCTCGCAAAGTGGCCGCAATCTCCGTTGGATGGTGGGCATAGTCATCGAATACCCGCACACCATGCGCTTCGCCCTTGAAGTCAAAGCGCCGACGCGTGCCCGTGAACTCAGCTAAACCTGCGACAAGGTCTTGGGGTGTGAAGCCCAGCCCGATGCCAGTGACCAACGCCGCGAGGGAATTCAATGCATTGTGCTCACCTGGCACCTGCAAGGTAACCGGACCAATAACATCCCCTAAGTGCGCAACGCTGTACTGCGATCCTCGCTCGATTAACTGCGGCGCAATGAGCCGAAAATCGGCATCTGGTGCAGTTCCATAACTGCGAACATCCACACCGACAGCTCTGGCAGCTGTCGCTAACTTCCGGCCGCCTAAATCGTCTATGCAAATCGTTACAAACCCTTGGTGCCTTTGAACATTCTTCGCAAACTCTAAGAAGCCTTCTTCAATTGCTTCGAGGCTACCCCAATGATTGAGGTGGTCGGCTTCAACATTCGTAACAATCGCTGCAACCGCGTCAAGATGCAGGAATGCTCCGTCGCTCTCATCCGCCTCGACAACAAAAATATCACCGCTGCCCAAGTGCGCATTGGCTCCAGTCTCATTGAGCTCACTACCTATTGCAAAGGAAGGGTCTGCACCACAGTTTTGTAGAGCAACAGTAAGCATCGAGGTAGTCGTGGTTTTCCCGTGTGTTCCCGAAACTGCGACCCCACGACTCCCTGTCATAATCGCAACTAACGCGTCTGCGCGACTGAGCTCTTGGATGCCCCGTTCTGCTGCGGTAACGCGCTCAGGGTTTGTTTCTGGGATCGCAGTGGAAATCACTAACGTGTCGATTCCGTCAAGCCAATCACCTGAGTGGCCGATGTGTACGGTCACACCTAAGGCCCGCAAGCCTTGGATCCGCCGAGACTCCTTGGCATCACTTCCCGAAACCTGGGCTCCTTGGGCAACCAGAATGCGTGCGATTCCTGACATCCCGGCTCCACCTATACCCACGATGAAGACATGCCCGAGCTCCCTCAAGAGTTGTCCCTTTCATCATGTGACTTCAACGCTCGATAGTGGCGTGCGATTCGAAGTACTTCCTGTGCAAGTTGTAGTCCTGAGTCTTGAACGCCTGTTTGTGCGGCGGCCTGACCCATAGCCTCGAGCCTGACACTATCTTTCACGAGCGATCCAACCGTCTGTGTGAGCCACTCCGCGGTGAGTGCATCGTTATCAATCACAACTGCTCCACCGGCATGAACCATTTTCAGCGCATTGATTTTTTGTTCACCATTTCCGATTGGTAGTGGGACAAAAATTGTGGGCAAGCCCACGGCTGACACTTCAGCAACTGTCATCGCCCCCGCTCTGGTGAGACCGAGGTCAGCCGCGGCATACGCTAAATCCATTCGATCGAGGTACGAAACTGCGACATAACCCTGCAACTCACCTGGTGCTTGATTTTTGGGGCCATACCCATGCAATACCTGAATACCTAATTCAAGTAGCGCAGGCAAACTCTGAGCAATCACCTCATTAATGTGCTGCGCACCTTGCGATCCGCCAAAAACTAGGAGTACCGGAGCATCGAGCCGCAGACCGAAGAACTCTCGCGCTTGCCTTCGCAGTGCTCCACGGTCAAGTTCGGCGATCGAAGCACGCAGTGGCAAGCCCAAAATAGTGCCTGGAAGGCTTCCTGGAACGCTGACAAAAACCTGATCTGCAAAACGCGCAGCAACTTTATTCGCCAACCCTGCCTTTGCATTGGCTTCATGAATCACCAGCCCGCAGGAAATCTTGCGCGTGGCTAGATATGCAGGTAACGCCGCGTATCCCCCGAAGCCAACCACCACATCCGCATCAACAGCCTGCAAAATCTGCTTACTTTGTTTGGTGGCTCGCCGAACTTTTGACCCAACAGAAAACAGATCACGTGACAATTTTCGAGGCATCGCAACTGCAGGCACCGAACGAAGTTCATAACCACGCGCCGGAACCAATATTGACTCCAGTCCATGTTCACCGCCGATGACTGTGATCTGAATATCTGGTTCAAGAGCTGAGAGCGCGTCCGCGAGATTCAATGCCGGCTCGATATGCCCGGCTGTTCCGCCAGCGGCGAGCACGACGTGAGTCGGTCTGGTCATCGCCTGGCCAACGAGCGCGCAGTCTGCCTGCGCCTCAAAGACTGTCGAGCTCCTGGTTCATTACGTGCAAAACACAGCAGCATGCCAACGGCTGCCAACGTCGGAATTAGTGACGAGCCACCATAAGAAACAAATGGAAGAGGAACACCAGTAATCGGCAGGAGTCCAAGAACTGCACCAATGTTGACGATTGCTTGGACCACAATCCAACAGCCCACGCCTGCAGATGAAATTCGCACGAAGGGATCCGACGACGTGCGAGTGAGCCTAAAAATGGCGAAAGCCAACAGGGCAAACAGCAAGAGCACCGACAAAGTTCCGATCAGTCCCAACTCCTCGCCAATGACAGAAAAGATGAAGTCAGTGTGGGCCTCAGGTAGCGCTCCCCATTTTTCACGGCTTGCACCCAGTCCGACACCGAGCATTCCCCCAGTGCCCAGCGCGTAGTGGCCTTGAGTGAGTTGCCAGCCGATACCCAGTGGATCACTGTTGGGATTGAGCCACGAGGTGATGCGTTCCATTCGATATGGCGCCGCAAGGGTGAGCACCCAAACGCCGACGATCGAGAATGCAGCAAATCCAGCGAAAAACCGACCTGGCACTCCTGCAATAAAAAGCATTCCGCACATGATTGCTGCCAGCATGAAGGTGTTGCCAAAGTCGCCTTCCATCAGCACTAAGACCATGAACAGTGCGGCAACAGGTACAACAGGGACCAGTAACTCTTTCCACTCACGGTAGTAGTCAACTTTCTTTGCGAGCTGATCTGCTCCCCAAACAACAAGGGCGATCTTTGCAAACTCAGAAGGTTGAACGCGGAACGGGCCAAAGAGTTCAATCCAATTTCGCTGGCCAGCAACTGACACGCCAATGACCAGCACGGCGACAAGCAAAACGACAGCGCCGACGAAAAGCCACTTAGAAATTCCACGCCAAAATTGAATAGAGGTGCGAGCAGCAAAATATAAGCCGATAAGTCCAATCACTCCAAAGAGCGCTTGGCGCTGAAACAACGTGTACGAAGACCCAAAGGTTTTAAAGCTCTCGATACTGGAAGCCGACAAGACCATGACCAAGCCCAGAAGGAGAAGCAATACTGAAGCTCCACCGATGAGGTAGTACGTACTCAGCGGGTGATCCAGGAGAAACTTCACCCTGTTATCCCTGAGCCGTTTAGGAATCTTTGTATCTGTCATGAGCGCCCTTGCCCAAGCTTTCGCACCGCATCGGCGAAAAGTTCGCCGCGTTGGGCGTAATCACGGAACATGTCCCAAGAAGCACATCCAGGGGCGAGTAACACGGTGTCGCCCGGCTGCGCAAAATCCCGCGCGGCAGCGACGACCTCGACCATGGCTTCAGTGTCGTTGCGTTCAATGACTTTGACCGGCACCTGCGGCGCGTGTCGCGAAAGCCCGTCGGCAATCACCCCACGATCCACTCCTAAAAGGACGACGCCTCGCATTTTGTGGCCCACTTGGGCTATTAACGTGCTGAAATCCTGCCCTTTTGCCATACCCCCAGCGATCCACACGACTGATGGATAAGCCCCTAGTGAAGTCAATGCTGCATGGGCATTCGTGGCTTTTGAATCGTCGATATACGTCACCCCATCGATGGTGGCAACGTTGGCTATGCGATGTCCTGCCGGTTCAAACTGTTCAAGACCTAGCTTGATAGCGCTCGCACTCACTCCAAAGGCACGGGCAAGTGCCGCCGCCGCAAGCGCATTGGCAATGTTGTGCGGAGCATTTGGTTGCACATCATCTTTGCTTGCAAGCTCCTGAGCCGAACGTTGACGATCATCTAAGAAGGCTCGATCTACAAGAAATTCTTCAACTACCCCAAGCATTGAAATATCTGGAATGCTCAAAGTAAATCCTACCGCGCGACAGCCTTCAATAACGTTGGCATTTTCAACCATGCGAATCGTTGCATGATCATCCGCGTTGAATACAGCTGCGACTTGAGTGCGCTCATAAATCTTTGCTTTCGCCAATACATAATTTTCGAAAGTTCCAAAATGATCGATGTGATCATCGGCGATGTTTAAACAGACCGAGGCTAGCGGGCTCATCGACTCTACGAACGGTAGTTGCGGCGCCCCTACTTCAACCGCAATCACATCAAGATCGTCGTGCATAACAACACTGACCAACGAATGACCAATATTGCCTGCTGCTACGGCGCGCAGACCCGCAGCTTTCAACATGGATTCCAGCATCAACGTGGTGGTGGTCTTGCCGTTGGTTCCAGTGACGACCAACCATGGAGCCGCACCCTCGGTCGCACGTAGACGCCAGGCGAGTTCGAGTTCTCCCCAGACAGGGACTCCAGTTGACTGAGCCTGCAAAATAAGTGGATCGGAAGGCCTCAAGCCTGGCGACACGATCAGCACATCGGTTGCCGGTAGCGAGCCGTCGTGTCCAAGTATGACTTCGACACCAATGACCTCGAGGATTGCAGTTTTTTCGCGCTGCTTTTCTCCGTCTTGAGCATCAACAACGGTCACCTTGGCACCAAGCTGGGCCAAGGCATCTGCTGCAGCAAACCCAGCTATCCCAAGGCCAGCTATTGTCGCGTGAATACTGGACCAGTCAGATTCACGGTTAAAACCTTGGATCACGAACGCACCCATTCTGCGTAGAACAAGACGATGCCGGCTCCAATGCACAAGCCGTGAATAATCCAGAAGCGCACCACGATTTGAATTTCTGGCCAGCCGAGCATTTCAAAATGATGATGCAGCGGTGCCATCCGAAATATCCGACGCCCAGTGAGTTTGAAGGATCCGACCTGTCCAATAACTGACAGTGATGTGATGAGAAACAATCCTGCGAGTAGCGGCAGCAATAACTCAGTTCGGCTTAAAATTGCTAGACCGGCGATCCCGCCACCGAGTGCGAGTGAGCCGGTATCTCCCATAAAGATTCGAGCCGGTGCGGTGTTCCACCACAGAAACCCAAAGCTTGCCCCAGCCAAGGCTGCGGCGACAATGGCTAAGTCAAGTGGGCTAACCGTGGAATAACACGTGGAACTCACAGAATCACTGAAGGCACAGTTTTGACCGTACTGCCACACGGTAATGATGACGTAGGCCAGAAACGTCATGATCGAAGCTCCGATAGCTAATCCGTCTAAACCATCGGTGAGGTTGACTCCATTTGTGGTGGCTGTGATGAGAAACCAAATCCACAACAAAAAGAGTCCCAGTGGCAGAACAATCGCGGTGTCGCGAACAAACGAGATAGCCATTGAGGCAGGAGCCCCGCCGTCATTAACGAACTGCAGCGAAAGCCATGCGAAACTCAATGCGATGACTGCTTGACCGATGAGTTTGGTGCGTGCACGAAGACCCGTACTTCGTTGTTTGAAGATCTTGAGATAATCGTCAGCAACACCAACCAAGCCCAGCCCTAGTGTCAGATACAAGACAAGCATCGCCGACGGTGTTACAGGACGCCAAGTCAATAAATGAGTTAAGAAATACCCCACAACCACGCCCAAAATAATCGCGACGCCACCCATTGATGGGGTGCCGCGCTTACTCTCGTGATCGGGGTACAACTCACCTTCGGTCGACACCCGGATTGCTTGGGAATATCCATGCCGAGCGAGCAATTTAATGAGCAGCGGGGTGCCAATGAGCGTGACGATCGTGGCGATCGTCATCGAAATTACTACGAGTCTCATGGCTCTTCCTGGTCTGTGAATGCTGCGGCTACCCGCTCAAGTCCAATCCCACGAGACGCCTTAATCAGCACGATATCGCCGGAACGCAGTTCCTCATGTAACAGTGAGATGGCGTCGTCAGGGTCTTTTGAAAAGTAGGCCTGCATGGCTGGTAAGCCCACAGCCTTCGCGGCTTGATTTCCCGCTGCTATCGCAGCTTGGTAAATCGGGTCCGCGCCTTGGCCGATACACAGCAACCGAGTAATCCCAAAATCCACTACCTGGCGACCGACCACCTCGTGCGCATCTTTTGAGCCAGCACCAAGCTCTAGCATTTCGCCGAGTACAGCCCAGGTAGCGCGTCCTGCGCCCATGGCAGACAGAGTTTCTAATGCTGCTCTCATCGACTCAGGATTGGCGTTATACGCATCATTAATAACAGTGAAACCCTCTTGAGTTTGCGTGACTTCCATCCGCCATTTACTTGGGATTGTTGCGTCACTCAACGCCTTCGCAACATCTTCAAGCGCTATCCCAACTTCAAGAGCAACCGCAGCGACAGCGAGTGCGTTGGAAACAAAATGTTCGCCATGAATTGACATCCGAACGCTTGCTTCGTTTCCTAAATAGTGAAGAGTGAATGACGGTCGGGCCATTTCGTCAAGTGTTACACCAGCAGCGCGAACGGTTGCATTCGCAGACTGGCCGAAGCGCACGATTCGCGCCGAAGTCTTCGACTCTTGCTGAGTTACATGCGGGTCATCCCCATTAAGAATTGCGATTCCACCAGCAGGCAGTCCTGCAATGACTTCACCCTTAGCCTGCGCAATACTTTCAATCGAGCCCAACATGCCCATGTGCGCTGAACCAATGTTCAGAAGAACTCCAATTGACGGCTTTGAAAGTTCGCAGAGATATTCAATATGGCCGATTCCACGCATTCCCATTTCCAACACTAGATAACGCGTTGATTCATCGGCCCGCAGCATCGTGAGCGGTACGCCAACTTCAGTGTTGAATGATCCACGCGAAGCAACGGTCTCCCCAAAACGCCCTAGAACATTGGCGAGTAAGTCTTTGGTTGAAGTCTTTCCACTTGAACCAGTAATCGCGATGACCGTGCAGTTCAGTTGGGCGCGAACGTATTTCGCCAACTGGCCGAGTGCCTTAATCGAATTAGGGACAACAATGCAGGGAACGTCTAACTGACGTTCAGCCAACACGGCTACTGCGCCCTTAGCCACCGCGAGGGCAGCAAAATCGTGGCCATCAACGCGTTCTCCAACAATGGCAACAAAGAGTGATCCAGCCGTTACGTCATTTGTATCGACGACAACATTTATGACTTGTTCTGTTCCTGTGGTCTCGAATATTTCTCCTTGGAGAATCGCGCACACTTCGGACACCGTTAATGTGATCACCGCACACCTGCATTAATCGCTTCGAGAGCCAGCTCGAGAACCACTCGGTCATCGAAGGGCGTCATCACTCCGGCAATCTCTTGACCTAATTCATGCCCTTTTCCAAGCACCACAACCACATCGCCAGGGCGCGCTAACTTCACTGCGGTTGTAATTGCCAAAGCTCGATCTGCCACTTCATGAATTGATTGACTTGGCACCTTGAACGCCCCGTTTACCCCAGCCAAGATTTCCGAACGAATCAGTGCTGGATTTTCAGAGCGGGGATTGTCATCGGTGATAACGAGTTGATCAGCAAGGCTTGCCGCTAGCTGCCCCATGAGTGGCCGTTTGGTGACATCACGATCGCCACCGGCACCCATAACCGCGATCACCTGACCTTTTGTGAGTTCGCGCACTGCAGTGAGCACTCGCTGCACGGCATCAGGAGTGTGCGCGTAATCAACGAACCCTTCGATCCCTGCGGCACCATTGCTGCCCTTAATTCTTTCAAGGCGCCCAGCAACCTGAACGTTTTTTAGAGCCGAGACAATTTCCTGGCTTGGGATATCAATCAAGCGCAGCATGGCATAGGCCAATACTGCGTTCGCTCGGTTGAATTCACCTGGCAGTTGCAATTCAACCTCCGCCTGCTCCCCCAGTGGACCGCTGATTTTTGCTTTTGTGAGCGAGGTGAGTTCAATGGACCAGTCAGCTTGTTTGCCCGTTGCAGTAACGGTTGAAATAGGAATGTCAGTCTCAGCAACTAACCGCTCACCCCATGCCGAGTCAATACATACGACGCCTCGACTCGCATAATCTTTGCGAAAGAGTGAACTCTTAGCCTTGAAATAATTCTCCATCGTACTGTGGTAATCAAGGTGATCTTGGGAAAGGTTTGTGAAGCCAACTATTTCAAAATGGATTCCCCCAACTCGGTACTCGCTCATCGCATGGCTTGAAACTTCCATCACCACATCTGAAGCACCAAGGTCATTCATCTGCGCAAATAATTCATGCAAAGTTGTGGCTTCGGGCGTCGTTCGAAATGATTTTGAAACCTCCTCGCCAAAGCGCACACCAGTTGTCCCAATGAATCCTGTCGAGCGGCCTGATGCTTTCAAGGCGGCTTCAATCATGGTTGCGGTCGTTGTTTTTCCGTTCGTACCAGTCACTCCCAGTAACCGTAATTTTTCAGCTGAGCTGCCGTAAATCAGATTTGCAACCGCACCCATCCACTTGCGGGCATCGGGAATAGCAAGCACCGGAATCTGGAGTTCCATGGATGGTTCGCCATTGATTTTCGTCCAACCGGCAGCATCTGTGAGGATTGCAACAGCGCCACGCTCGATAGCTTCAGTAACAAACTGCAGTCCATGACTGTTGTGACCGGTGATTGCTGCAAACATGTCGCCGGGATTTACGTCTCGTGAATCTAAGGAAATGCCCGTGACAACGGTCTGTGCTGATCCAGATAATTGCACTTCGGGTATGCCTAAACTCATGAAAGCAGAGAGTTCAACCGGTGCCAATTCTGCGTGAGAGTGTGATGCCATCGGCTATCTCGCGGTAAGCAGCAGTCGTGGGGCGGTTTTGCCAGTTGGCGGAATGCTGTGAGCCTGCAATGCGTATGTCATCACACGCTTGAATACAGGGGCCGCAATCTGCCCACCGAACCGACCATTACGCGGATTTACCAAACTGACCGCAACGACAAGTTGTGGATTGTCGGCTGGGGCCATACCAATAAATGACGCCACGACTTCGCCGTTATAACAACGACAAGTCGGATCAACATATTGCGCAGTTCCAGTTTTACCGCCCACGCGATAGCCAGGGATCGCCGCTTTAGGCGCTGTGCCGCCTTTACCGACCACACCTTCCATCATGAGTCGGACTTGCTTTGCTGTTGAGGCTTTGACGACTTGCACAGCCTTGGGTGTTGGTGTTGGTGTCACCGTTCCATCGGGTGAGATAACTGACTGCACTATGCGAGGTGGTACGCGCAATCCATCGTTGGCAATAGTTGCGAATATGCTTGCCGCCTGTAGAGACGTGACTGCGAGCCCCTGTCCAAAGGCCACTGTGGGAAACGTTGTCGGTGACCAATCTTGGTAATCAGGAATCAATCCGCGGCTTTCGCCAGGTAGACCTGAATCAGTTGATTCACCAATCCCGAAAGCTTTGAGATAGGAATTCAATTTCTTGCTACCAATACGTTCAGAGGCAAGAATCGTGCCCAAGTTACTGGACTTGGCAAGAACCCCTGCAAGAGTTAGATGCCACGTTCCGTGGGCAACATCATCATGAAAAACTTTTCCGCCACGCTTCAAAGTGCCAGGGATTGTGAAAGCGGTGCCTGCATTCGCTGCGCCTTGGTCAATAACTGCGCTCATTGTCATAACTTTGCTCGTTGAACCCGGCTCATAAACCTCAGAGACTGCACGATTACCGCGCACGTCATCTGAGGAGGAAGCTGCGGTGTTTGAATCGAAGGTCGGCGCCGTTGCCATAGCCAGAATATGTCCACTTCGCGGATCCAGAACTACAACAGTCCCGCTATCGGCGCGAGCCGATAACACCTGACGAGCGATCTGTCTCTGAGCAACTAACTGAATGTCTCGATCGATCGTGAGCTGCACGTTTGAACCTTGAACAGAGTCAGTGCTGGATACATCGCCCGTCGTGATGATTCGGTTTCCTGATCCGCGCTCATAAGTTTTCGTTCCTGCTTTGCCAGCGAGCAAGGTCTGCATACTTGATTCAATCCCACCCAGACCCTTGCCATCGGCGCCAACAAAACCAACAACGTTAGCTGCTAGATCACCACCAGGATAAATACGGCGTTGAGTTTCTTCGCTGAAAATACCAGGCAACCTCAGCGCTTCGATTTCACGCCAGGTTGTTGGAGATAGACCTTTTGCGATGTACATATACCTTCGCGTGCCGGTAAGTCGGTTAGCAAGAATCCCAGGATCAACGCCGAGAATCGGTGCAAGGGCGGCCCCGACTGCCGCCGGATCAGTCACCAGCGTTTGATCAGCCGTGACATCTCGAGCTTCTACGGTTGTTGCCATTGGCTGGCCAGTCGCGTCCAAAATACTGCCACGAATTGCTGGGATTGAAAGAGTTTTGATTCGTTGATTTAAGGCCTGTGCTGCCAGATCAGGCCCTTTGAAGACTTGCAAGTCAACGAGTCGCACCGCGAATAGCGAAAAGGCGATCGTGGTGATGATCAGCAAGATCATCCCTCGCCTACCTCGATGACCGGTGCGCACCTGACGACGGTAGTTGCTAGGAGGCCCAGATCTGTGCTGCTGGCGCGGTGGGGCGACCAATTGCTTCACGGTCGCTACCGAACCGGGACAGCTACGAGACCTGCGTCACCCGAGCCGACGTTGCCAACCTGGATAGGTACTTCTTGCCAGAGTGAATCCTCACTCTTTTTTGCGCCTTTAGCCTTGGCCGCTGCTGCATCCGATTTGGCTGGATCGTAATTAGGACCTGGAACAGCTCGCTCACCGAGCGCACCGTTGTCTACTGCTTCGCTAGCCGTCACGTTTGCCGCAAGATTCAGTGGCACTCCGTCGCCAACAGCTGCCCGCGGCTTTCCAAGAACCGTGCCGTCAGGAACGCTCAGAAACACTGGATTCTGACTTGCCACCATACCTAGATCGTGTGCCATGTTCGCTAAGGATTCTGGTGCCGCTGCATTAGCTACTTGCTCACTCAAAACTGCTTCTTGTTCGCTCAAAGTGTTGAGCTGTGATTTCAACGAACTCATCGCGAATGAGCCTTGTGCAAGTTGGGTGTTGATCACGAGCATCGCGCCAAGCCCTACGACAAGCAGAACACCAACGACGATCGCGAATGTTCCGCGACTCGCCTTAATTGGACGAAGCGGGGACACCAATTTGAGATTTGGACGATCTTCATTTCGAGCAACCGCACCGCGAGTTGCATACTCAGTTACTTCTGCAGCAAGTGCTGTTGCGCCAGCCACCGCGCCATGGAATGCGCGGCCGGCAAATTCACGTGGTGTCTGTCGACTCATGCTGCCACCCGCTCAAGTGCACGAACTCGAACTGATGCAGAGCGCGGATTCTCTTCCAACTCTTGTTCGGTTGGAGTTTCGGCTCCACGGGTAAGAAGTCGCAGTTTTGGTTGGTGCTCGGCTGGGATCACAGGCATGCCATGGGGCACCTTTGCGGTGGTCTGCTCCGCAAAAACCTGCTTGACGAAGCGGTCTTCGAGTGACTGGTACGACATCACAACGAGTCGCCCGTCAACCGCTAGAGCTTGGATCGCAGCAGGGATAGCTGAACGCAAAGAATCGAGTTCGCCGTTGACTTCAATACGAAGCGCTTGGAAGGTGCGCTTTGCCGGATTGCCACCAGTGCGTCGAGTGGCTGCCGGAATAGCTTCGCGCACGAGTTCAACAAGACGAGCAGAATTCGTGAAGGGTGCATCTTCGCGGGCTGCCACAATGCGTCGAGCAATTCGCATTGCGAACTTTTCATCGCCGTATTCGCGAAGCACATCGGCTAGTTGACCTGCACCATACGTATTAACAACATCTGCTGCTGTGATTCCGCGTGATTGATCCATCCGCATGTCAAGGGGTGCATCTTGCGAATATGAGAATCCGCGATCGCGCAGATCAAGCTGCATAGAGGAAACTCCGAGGTCGAACAAGATACCTTGGACGGAAGAAAACCCTAGCTCTGCAAGGACTTCTGGCAATTCGTCATAAACAGCGTGCGCGAGATTTGCACGATCACCGAATGGCGCTAATCGTTGACGCGACCTCTCCAGAGCATCTGTATCTCGATCGAGTCCGATGAGACGAAGTTCTGGGAATTCAGTGAGTGCATACTCAGCGTGACCACCTAGACCAAGAGTCGCATCAACCAAAATTGCGTCGGGTGTACTGATCGCTGGTGCGAGAAGTGCGAATACCCGCTCGCGCATGACTGGAATATGGATGCTCATGAACTCAAGCCATCAACAATCGCAGAGATCGCCGCCAAAGTTAGCGCGGTGAAACTTCCGGCCACGATAAGGAGTCCAAACGCGCGTGCACCGTGACGAGCGGCATGGCTGTCAACCATGTCAGTCAAAGTGTTCGTTGGCGTTGTCATGACTTCCTTTCGTGTGGTGCACGGTTCGCGGTCAAAGAAGGTGTTGTACGCATTCGGGTGATCAGGTCCCCGCCCGTCCCTTGCTTCTCCAGGCTCCGGGGAAGTGAGTCAGGAACAGTTCAGCAACGGGAGGAGGCCTCACCACTCGATTACAAAATTCCGGGAACGACCTCCTCGCTGATGTCCGAGTAGGCGTCTTCTTGGCTAGCCAGGTAGCTCTCCCATGCGGAGGCATCCCAAATTTCTACGGTGGTGCCGTTACCGACCACCACAACATCTCGATCAAGTCCGGCATATTCACGAAGGGCAACGGGAAGCGTCACTCGACCCTGCTTATCTGGCACTTCGTCAAAAGCTCCAGAAAAAAGCACGCGCAGGTAGGCGCGGACTTTGGCATCAGAGCGAGAAGCTTCATTGAGGCGATCAGCGTGATCAGCGAATTCAGCAGCCGGCCAGACCACTATCGAGCGATCTTGGCCCTTAGCCATCACCAAACCAGCCGCGAATCCCTCACGGAACTTTGCTGGTAGGACAAGGCGACCTTTGTCATCAATACGGGGGGCATGCGTGCCTAGAAACATCGCTCGACCTCCCCTCATCCAGATGAATCACTTCCGACCCATCAACCGCACTGGCCTCTTCTTTAACTCCAGCAGACGCCACTCTACTCCACTTTCCTCCACCGTCAACCATTTAGCCATGGCAATTTGGGAAATCACTCCACTAAATTCCTTGCCTCGCCGCCCCACGATCTGCCCTAGAGTGCTAACACCAATCAAAAGGGGCCTCTGATGAAAAAAGCACTTCTCGCTCTAGGGGCAATAGCACTGAGTGGGCTGCTGCTCGCGATCGCCCTTGTCGGGGCAAATCAACAGACGGCGAATGAAGAGCAGGCAGCTGTCGCGCCCTTTTATGAGACCCCAGCAAACCTGCCTTCGACCCCAGGCACGCTCATACGTACCGAGCCTCTGGGCGTCGTGGTTCCAGGTGCAACGACCTACCGCATGCTCTATTCCTCGCAGCGACCTGACGGATCTATAGCTGTATCCAGTGGAATGTTGTTTGTTCCTACCGCCCCGGCGCCTGCCGGCGGGCGGCCAATCGTGGCGTGGGCTCACGGCACGATTGGTCAAGGCGATTCATGTGCGCCTTCGCGCCCAGGAAATTCCCTCAATGACACAGCAAACTGGCTCAATCAAATGATCTCGTTGGGCTGGGTTGTCGCCGCCACCGATTACACCGGGCTGGGAACAGCGGGTCCAAATCTGTATCTGGTTGCCAAAGCTGAAGTCAGTGACGTTGTGAACTCTGTGCGAGCAGCTCGTCAACTACCCGGAATCAAAGCGAGCAACCGTTATGTGGTGTGGGGTCACTCCCAAGGTGGGCATAGCTCTCTGTGGTCTGGTCACCTTGCACCGAAACTTGCACCAGAACTGAAACTCCTTGGCGTTGCTGCCGCAGCGCCTGCCGCAAATCTCAACTTAATCGTGGGAGCGCAGTGGAGTGGCCTCATCGGTTGGGGAATCGGACCCGAGGTTGCCGACTCTTGGCCACTCGTGAATCCCGCATTAACCCTGCCAGGGGTGGTCTCTCAAGCCGGAATAAATAACTTTGATTCCATCGCGCAAGAGTGCTTGAACAGCAACACGTTACTCGTGCAACTCCTTGTTCGAACGGCTTTGGGACAAAGCTTCTTCGAAGTAAATCCAATCAATAATCCACTGTGGAAAGCCATGGGCGAACGTGAAACTCCGCCACCATTGCCTGCTTCTATGCCTGTCTTTGTTGGCCAAAGCACTGCAGATGAAGTTGTGCTTGCTTGGCCAAATGCGGTCCTGCAAAACCAATGGTGCAAAGCTGGTTCAACCATCAGCACACTTTGGGTTGGTGAAGTGTCACACCAACTGACCGCAGAGACCATCGGCCCAGATGTGGTGCGGTGGATTAATGATCGATTCGCCGGACGTCCAGCACTACGAACATGTGATCTTGCGCCGCCAGTGAGTCCGCCAGTGAGTCAGCCGGTGAGCCCACCTGCGGGAAGTTAACCGCTACTCGTCGCCTTGGCGCTTGCGCCAGCGGTCTTCAACACGATCCATGAATGAGGTCTTCGGCGCATTGGGTTTAGGTGATTTGCCTGCGTTTCCAGCATTGGGATCAACGACTACAGATGGGGTCTTGAAAGCGGAATACACCAACACCGCACCGATCAACATCAGTGCAAACCCAACGATGCCAACGGGGGTCGCTTGTAAAGCCATCGCCGTAACGAGCAAAGCAATACCACCGAAAGCAACCAAGACGCCTAAAGCTGCTTTACCCCGGGATGCGCGAGCTAGGGACGCTGAGCGCAGACTGGTAGCGAACTTTGGATCCTCGGCATAGAGCGCACGCTCCATTTGCTCGAGCAGGCGCTGTTCGTGCTCTGACAACGGCATCTGAACGACTCCCCTTCTTCGCTAGGTAGACCAAGTTTAGACGCAATTCCTTAAATTCGATACCTCAGCCTCATTATCACCAACTTTTTGTCGCTATTCGCCCTCGGGCGTGACTAATCGGGCAGATCTGACCGCCTTTGGTCCGAATTTGACCCGCAACTGATCGATGGCTACCTCGGCATCTCGGCGCCCGTGCTCTGGCTCCCCCAGAAGTAACTGCTGAGCCGCCCCTGCGCTTTCCTGCAAGCCATCAACTCGCACCCCAACCAGGCGCACCCGGGCCCGCTGCAGCCCAAGGGCATCAAAGAGTTGCTTGGCCGTGGTGTAAATCTCTTGGGTGACATCGGTGGACTCAGTCAACGTTTTAGAACGAGTGATAGTGCTGAAATCAGAAAAACGCACTTTGAGATGCACACTGCGTGCGACCCGATCTGACTTACGTAGTCGGCTACCCACTTGATCACTGAGCTGCATCAGATGTGCGTGAATCGTTGGCGCATCCTCGAGATCGTCAACAAAAGTTTCTTCTGCACTAATACTCTTATCTGGCACATGCGCAGTAACCGAACGCTGATCCCTGCCCCAAGACAAGTCGTGAAGGTGCGCGCCTGCTGCTACGCCAACTGCCCTCTGCAACGTAGCAAGTGGGGTGTGTGCGATATCTGCCACGGTCGTCAAACCCAAACGCGTGAGTTGCTCTTCAGTCTTCTCACCGACTCCCCACAACGCGCCAACGGGCAAGGGATGCAAGAAGGCTAAAACCTCATGAGCTGGAACCACCATGAGGCCATCAGGCTTAGCTCGAGTTGACGCTAACTTCGCAATGAATTTCGTTGATGCAACCCCAACTGAACACGTGATTCCCTGCTCGTCGTGAACACGCGCTCGGATCATTTCACCGATTTCACTTGGACTACCAAGACGTCGCAAACTCCCGCTGATATCAAGGAAGGCTTCGTCAACGCTTAAGGGTTCAACTGCCGGAGTGACTGACGAGAAAAGTTCCATGATTGACCGGCTAACTTCTGCGTACTTGTGATGTGACGGCGTAATGACAACCGCAGTAGGTGCAAGTCGGCGGGCTCGACTCATTGGCATCGCAGAATGCACGCCCATAGCTCGCGCTTCATATGTTGCTGAGAGCACTACGCCACGGGAACCGCCCGCGCCAATAATCACCGGCTTGCCGTGAAGTTCCGGCCTTGTGCGCAATTCAACCAATGCGAAGAATGCATCCATATCAACATGCAAAATTGTGCAGCCAGCATCATCATTGCCCACGCCGGATCCACCGGCGGCACGACGCACCTGATTACGACTCACACTGACCATTGTTGCGCTCCCCTGCTACCAACCACTGCTACCTGGACTGCTGTGCCACAACTTTGTGACTGGACCTGCCGGCACGACATCGGCATAAGGGGAAACCCGGAAACCACTGGCGTGCACCAACACCCGAGAACCTGTGGCATCGACTCCAACCGGCCGGTCACTTATCAATGTCTGACGAACCGCATCTGCACCTGACGTGCGCCAGTGCTCATGCACCGCACCCAGTTCCCATGCTCCCGTGGCCCGAATTGAGACGCCTCGCGGGCCAGTTCGACGCACATGTCCACGCACAAGCAATAGCCAAGAGGAAAAGACCGTACTCGCGTATGGCACTTGGAAATCTTCGAAGAAAGTGGCATCAAGCGGACCTGTGGCGTCGTCAAGGGTTAAAAAAATGACGCGCTTACCGTTACGAATTGGCGGAGTTTGGGTGGCGACCTTCACTCCTGCGATGTAGATCTCTTGCTCAGAGCGGCAATTCAATAATTGCTCAGCGCGGGTAATCCCCAACTGGGTGAGCATTGGCCGGAAGAACTCAATGACATGTTTACTCACATCAAGACCTAAAAGATCCAACTCAGCACGTACTGATTCACCAATAGTCATCTCTGGTAATCCAGATGCCGGAGTGGTTGCTGGGTCATCGCCTAAATCAAGAAGCAACTGACCTGGGCCATCACCTCGTGGACGCCTACCAAGATCTGCAAGCTGCAATAACAAATCTCGACGAGTGAGGTGTCCGCGTTCGCGCACTGATCGGTTGCGATCGATGTCATATAACTGATCAAAAGCACCCGTCAAGACAAGATGCTCTGCTGTGGGGCGTGCAATTCCTGAACGGTTCCATGCGTCGCTTAAGGATTGATATGGCTGGCCGGAAACGAGTCGTTCAACTTCATCGGCATTGATGCCTTTGATCTCACCAAAAGGAACGCGTACGCCTTCTCCGGTTGGTGTTGACTCCACTTCGTAGACCTGCGTGGAACGGTTGATGTCAATACCGAGAATCTCTACCCCAAAATGTCGGGCATCATCAAGGATGAGTCGCTTGGGATACATTCCCGGATCGTGGGTAAGAATGCCGGCATAAAACGCGGCTGGGTGATGAGTTTTCAGCCAAGCCGATTGATAGGTGGGTAGCGCAAAGGCTGCGGCGTGTGCTTTACAGAAACCAAATGATGCAAAGGATCGCAAAACATCCCAGACTTTTTCCACCATCTCTAAGGAATAACCTCGGCGTAGTGCTGTGGGATAAAACCAGGTGCGCACATCATCAATTCCTACTTGGGTATTCATCGAACGACGAGTCTCATCTGCTTCAGCAAGCGAACACCCCGTCATCTTCGAAACGATGCGCATCACTTGTTCATGAAAGACCACAACCCCTTGAGTTTCTTCGAGAATCGGGCGTAAATCCTCGTGCACAAACTGCGGCGCGCACCAGCCTTGTCGCGCGCGTAAGAATGGATTGATCATGTCTGACTTCACCGGACCTGGGCGAAATAGCGAGATATCAATAATGAGATCGTTAAACGTTTCAGGGCCAAACTTGCCGATAAGTTCGCGCTGACCGGGTGACTCGATCTGAAAACAGCCCAGAGTTCGAGTTGAAGCAATCAACTCATAGGTTGCTGGATCGTCAAGTGGAACCTGGTCAAGTGCGAGCGTGACTCCTTTGGTGCGCTGGACCTCTGACACCGTGTGTGCAATTGATGACTGCATTCGCACACCCAACACATCAAGCTTGAGTAATCCCATGTGCTCGACATCGTCTTTATCAAACTGACTCATGGGGTAACCCGCATTACTGGATTGCACGGGAGTGCGATCAAGAAGAGATACGTCAGAAAGCAATACACCGCATGGATGCATAGCGATATGACGAGGCAAGCCATCGAGTGCTTCAACGCGAGCAAGGAAACTATCCAGTTTGCCTTGCGCTGCCATTACCCCAAACCGACTGCGTTTGAGTTCGGGTAGATCATCGAGCGCTGCTCGAGCATTACGGGCTCGAATATGCGGAAACGCTTTCGCGAATGAGTCGATCTCATCAGCGGGTAGACCAAAGGCCGCGCCTACATCACGAATGGCATGCCGTACGCGATAGGTCTCCATCATGGAAACGCATGCCACCCGCTTGTCACCGAACCGTTCGAAGATCCAGTCGTAAATTTCAAGGCGGCGATCAGATTCAACATCAATGTCAATATCCGGTAATTCCTTGCGCAAGGTCGACAGGAACCGTTCCATGAGCAATCCATGCGAAAGAGGATCAACTCCGCTGATGCCAAGCAAGTAATTCACCAGACTTCCTGCACCTGAGCCTCGCGCGGCAACACGCACCTTGCGGCTCGTAACAAGATCAACAACTTCAGCCACCGTAAGAAAGAATCCGGCAAAACCCAAAGCACCAATCGTTCGCAACTCTTCTTCGAGACGAATCCCAGCGGTTTGTTGATCGGTCTTGGATGAATATCGCTGTGCAACCGCTTGACGGCATCGTGTCGTAAGTAAGGCCTGAGCTTGCTCTATTTCATCACTTACATCTGCCCCTCTGGCCCCAGCTAACACATCAAGTTCGGGAACAAACGCTTGACCAAGACCCAAATCATTTTCTGGGTCAAGTGCACAACTTTCAATCAAGGTCCAGGTATCGCGATGCAAGGTAGAACGTGCAATTCCAGCAGCCTGAGCAATCTCTTGAACTCGCGCATCAAGAACTTGCGGACTATCCAAACTCGCCTCACCGTTGTTACCCAGCACACGCGATGAACTCAACGGCACTAGTTGGCGCGCTGCATCCAAGACGTCTGCAGTGGCTGCATCTACTGCTTCCAAATATCTCGCACCGTGACTCAACACCACTCGTACGTGATGTTCGCGCGCCCAACTCCACATCGCAGCGGCCTGACTTGTGGACCAGACAGCCTTGTGATCAGTGCGATGACTTCCAATCGCAATCGCAAGACTTGGGCCTACGAGATCACGCCAATGTTGAAGCACTGCAGCAGCTGCTCGTAATTGTCCTCGTAATAAGCAAGCACCAAGTTCAGAATCGGGGCCCAGGAGCGCGACTAAGCCTTGGCTATGCGCAATGACATCTGATGTTTCCAGAATCGGCATCCCATAGGTATCGGTGTTGGCGTGCGCAGCTGAAATCAATCGACATAGCGAAGCCCAGCCCTGCTTGCCTCGAGCAAGAAACACCACGCGGGTATCTCCTTGTGCTACCCATGCGCCGCCTCGAGCAGGTGTACGGCGAGCTCTCGAATCAACCACCGGAGCATGGATAGGAACCACAGCAAGATCAACTCCCACAACTGGCGTAATACCCGCACTCAGCGCAGCTTGCACCCACTGAACTGCGCCATACACCCCATCGCGATCAGTGAGCGCGATGATGCGATGACCATCAGCTGCAGCACGCTCAATGAGCCGCGCAGGGGTCGCTGTGCCGTACTGCAAGGAATAACTCGAGGCCACACGCAGATGCGGCCATGACAACAACATAAAGACTCCAGAAAAGGAAAAGTACGAAGCAACGGCTACCGGTTGGGAAGGCGCCACAACCGATAGCCGTTGCACTTCGGCTGTCGGGGATCAGCCGGTGACCTAGCTGCTCGTAGGCAACATGGATTGATGCATCACACCAAGGGATGCAGTGACACGCTCAACAAAAGTTTCGACATCACGAACCAGATCATCGGCTTCGCGAGAAGTCACGCAGGGCACACCTGCCTGCGCAAGAGTTCGCTTGCGAGCCCCAGCCGCAAAAAAGTCGGACCATTCGGCGAACTCCCCCGCAACTTCGGGAAGTACTTGCCACACGCTGCGCACTCGACTGCGAGATTTACGTTGCACTCGGCCATGAGTTGCGAGTACAGCTGCTGCTGCTCGCAGCGCGGCCAAATGGGCTGCTGCATATCTATCAGCAGCCGTGCTGGCCACGATCGCTTCAGTCAGGCTGCGGCGAGCTGCAGTAATGAGTTCATGTGCTGCTGAAGGAAGTGCGCTCAGCGCGGTGGCTGAGCGGGGGGTTGCTACCAAAATTGCCATGACAAGCTCCTTCTTCGGGATGTGGTTCGACTTCTTGTACTTCGACCCATCGACCCCGGCTCCTTGCACCGCCGAGCCCGGGGTCGAAGCGAGCCCGGCGGGGCAAGAAAGCTCTCTGAGAACCCCGGCCGCGAATCCTGCGAGCCTCAGAGTGTTCGAACA
>JBAXJN010000006.1:0-32158 GCA_037137855.1 Actinomycetes bacterium | reverse complement strand
AACCGTAGACCTTCTCCTTACCATGGAGACGCTCTACCGACTGAGCTATGGGGGCGCAAAGCCTGCCAAGAGTACACGCCAGCATCGGCCAGCAGAAATCGCATGACCAAAGCCCCCAAGATGGCTCAATTACCGCAAAGGCACCACACTGTTCCAATGAAATGGACCAACTCAGATATACCTAACTTACAAGGCCGCCGAGCCATCGTGACCGGCGCTAACTCTGGTTTGGGACTGTGCACCGCGAAAGCTCTGGCTCAGGCTGGTGTGCAAGTAACGCTCGCTGTGCGTGATCTAGCCAAAGGTGCCACTGCAGCCGCAGCGATAACTGACGCCGGCGGACAGTTTGTCGCCGTACAACACCTGGACGTTTCAAGCCTGGCAAGCGTGCGTGAATTCGCGCAATCGTGGAGCCAAGACAACGTCGACGGACTCGATCTACTGATCAATAACGCCGGAGTCATGGCTATTCCTGCGCGTGTTTCAGCCGATGGTTTCGAAGTTCAATTCGCAACCAACCACCTTGGGCACTTCGCGCTGACCGGTCTACTGATGCCGGCACTGCTAGCTAAACCACAATCACGCGTGGTCAATGTGGCTTCTAACGCCCATCGAATGGTTAAGGCTATGAACTTCGATGATCTGATGGCAACCAAGAAATATCGCGCCTGGAATCAATATGGCCAGTCAAAACTTGCCAACCTGCTCTTCACCAGTGAATTACAGCGGCGCCTTGATCTTGTCGGTAGTTCGATGAAAGCAATGGTGGCCCACCCTGGTTATTCAGACACCAATCTGAGTTCGGGTAGCGCGCGACTCCGCAATAAAACCATGCAAGCCAAGATGTCTGACACCTTGAGTTCGTGGTTTGGTCAAGACGCAGAACTTGGGGCCCTACCGATTTTGTTCGCAGCGACCGCCCCGAATTTAGCGGGTGACAGTTATATCGGCCCAGACGGCTGGAAAGAATGGAAGGGTTATCCAAAAATTGTCGACCGCACGAACGCAGCCAAAGATCTGGATGCAGCGCGCCGACTTTGGGATATCAGTGAAGATCTGACCGGCGTACATTTCCCTATCGATTAGCCCGGACATTCAAAGTTGTATTTGTCCTTGACCGGATGGCCAAAGAATGAGATCACGTTCGACTCGAGCACCTAGAGTCAGCACATGACCCAAGGACGCATCGCGCTCGTCGGCAGTGGCGAATACCTGCCAGTCATGCAGGATATTGAAGCTTGGCTGCTCAAAGATCGTCCGGCTAGATACGTTCAACTTGCAACAGCTGCAGCGCCCGAAGGCGACACCTCACTTGCGCACTGGCATAACCTTGGGGCCAATGCAGCCGCTCGCCTTGGCGTTGAACAAGTTGTTATCGATGTTCGTGATCGTGATGATGCAAATAATCCGAAGTGGGTTGAGCTCATTTCCGGGGCCGGACTCATCTACCTATCCGGTGGCAATCCCTCGTACTTAGCCGAAACGCTGCGGGACACCAAAGTGTGGGACGCGATCGTGCACGAATGGAATATCGGGGCTTCCCTGGCTGGCTGTAGTGCTGGGGCTATGGCGATGTGTGGTTACGTTCCTGACTTTCGTCATCCGCGCAGTGGCGGAGTGAGCGGCTTAGGACTTCTGCCCGATATCCGCGTGCTTCCACATTTTGATCGCCTTTCGCATTGGATGCCTGACTTCACGCTGAAGCCGTTAGTGAGTAAACATGCTGAAACGCTTGGGGTTGATGAGGACACTGCACTTGTTGGGGAAAGTAACGGAAGCAACGTTTGGGACTTTCGATCCGTTGGACGCCTAGATTCTTGGCGGATTGAAAGTTCAGGAAAGCACCGCATTGAAGGCACCATTGCGATCAAAGTCTTGGATCCGGCTTAGTCACACTTGCTGGCAACGCAACTTTTCTACTGGAGATCTTTGCGAACGTCACGTTCACGCTGTGCATGTTCATTGGTATCTGAGTTGTAATTCCACAATGCGGGAGTCAAAACAGCTGCTATCCCCACTCCGAGCACACACAGCAATCCGCCGCTGGCAAATGAGAACCGCAACGATGTAAGCGAAGCAACTGTCGAACTTCGAACCTGCCCAAGCAGCGGACCCACTGAATAACTCAGCATCTCAATACCTGCCATGCGCCCTCGAACTTCATCGGGGATTGTCTGATTCCATACCAGCCCACGGAAAATACCGCTGACAATGTCTGCAGCGCCCGCAAACATCAAGAAGACGAGAACCCACCAGATATTGGGCGCGACTCCTACAAGAGCGATACAGCCGCCCCACAGGGCTGCTGCAATGACAACGAAGCGGCCGTGCTTCTTCATCTTTGAGGTCCACCCGCTGGTGAGCGTCACCAACAGCGCACCAACAGCCGTTGCCGCGTATAACAAACCTAAAGCCCAAGGGGCATCAAATTCCTGCGCAACAAATGGATACAGGGCAATTGGAAAAGCGAAGACCATCGCAATGAGATCGATGATGTAGGTGCCAAGCAGGTCTTTGCGACTGAAGGCATACTTCACACCTTCCACAATGTGCGCAACCCCAGCACGTTCGCCAACCTCACGAATAGGCTCGATACTGCGAAGTTTAAAAAGGAATACTGCAGACACGGCATAGGACAACATATCGATTCCATAAGCCAACCCCACACCGCCAAATGCAATGATCAAACCCCCAATAGCTGGCCCAACTATTGATCCGACGTTGTAGCGCACCATGCGCAGAGCACCAGCTGCTGCTAGTTCATCGTGCTTCACCAATCGAGGCATGATCGCATTTAGCGAGGGACTTTGCAGTCCGTCATTTGCAGCCAAGATGAACGCCACGACGTAGATCAACCACAGTTGCGGAGCCGGAATGACGGCGTTGAGACAAAGGATGCTCAGCAGAGCAATAGCGGCAATCTCAGTGGCCAACACGATTCGACGTCGATCTAAGGTGTCAGCCAAAGCTCCGCCATACAAACCAAAGAGCACTAAAGGCACTAACTCGACTAGGCCAACCGCCCCCACCGCAATAAATGAGCCGGTGAGATGCGCAACCTGAAAAGGGATGGCGACGTAGGTGATCATTGATCCCAAATAGGTGATCATGCCGCTCGTAAATAGGTTGCGGAAGTCCTTGGAAGTCCGAAGCGGGGTGATGTCGATACTCCACTTGGCCATTGGGGCAGTCTGCCGTATTCGTTCAAGTCACGCTCCACCTGATGAACAAAAAGTGAAGCGGTGGGTGCCTTAGGCGCCCACCGCTTCACTTTCGATACTTTGACTCCCTAGCCAACGACAGCCATCGTCGTCGTGTTCACTAACTTTCCGCAGGTAGGTGCCTTATCAGGCACTGGAACGCCGTTCTTGATCTGGATGTACCAACTGCAATTGTTCGGACTTCCCATCGGGGTCACACCTGGCTGGAAGGAAACCTTCTGAGGAATCAATCCGTGTGCATCAAATGAGGTGACCTTACGTAGGTTGTCAACAAATGAGGCACGAGTCAGGCACTTGCCCGCACGCTTCAAGCCTTCGATCATCAAATCCGTTGCTGCATAGGCAATTGGCGGAGTTGCTGAGTATGGATTGAGCCCGGCTGCCTTCATGCCATTGACGAAGGTACGCATAGCCGGGTGACCCGGAACACCGACAGGAATGGTGCCGTAGGTGGTACCGATCATTCCCTCGAGCGGACCCGCAGCTTTCGCAATAACAGCGGGATCAATAACTCCAGCACCAACCACACCCTTAAGCGAAACACCTTGCTGCGCTAATGCTTGTGAGATAGACACCACTCCGTCGACGTACATCGACATATATGCGGCATCTGCTCCTGATTGCTTTACTCGAAGCGCCGTTGTGGTGGCATCATGCGCACCCTGTGGCTCATCAATAATCAGCAATGATTGAGTCATTGCGTTTATTACCTGGTTGGCTTTTGATGTGTTAATCATGCCCGCAGCTGCGCTAGGAGTGTTATGAGCAATAAGAGCGATTTTCGTTGCTCCAGTCGCCTTAAGTCGTTCGAACACTGCTGTACTGATGACGCCTGGTGAAGATGGACCCGTGACTGAGAAGGTGTTGGCATCAGTTGACATCGCCAACACGTTGAAGCCAGTAACCGGAAGGTTGGCTGCTTTAAAGGTTGGGAAAGCCGCATCGTTCGCGGATGTCATAACGATGCCGAACACGTGATCGTTCGTCATTGCCTTATTTGCAACGGTCACTTGAGTTGCTGCACTAGCCTGATCGTCGTATCCGATCATTTGAATCTTGCGACCGAAAATCCCACCTTTTGCGTTTTCCTG
This sequence comes from Actinomycetes bacterium, assembly GCA_037137855.1. Lineage (GTDB taxonomy): Bacteria > Actinomycetota > Actinomycetes > S36-B12 > S36-B12 > UBA11398. The sequence goes on along the minus strand of JBAXJN010000006.1, from coordinate 27,846 downwards.
TGCAACACGCAATTTCGCGGCTTCCTCACCGCCTGCAAAGTTTGCAGCAGCTGGGCCAGTCTTGGGTGAGAAGAAACCGAGAGTAATGCTGGTTGGCGTGACGCCTTCCTCTGCGGGACAGTTCACGGGAGCAGGCGAAACTTTCGGAGCCGGTTTTGGAGCTGCACTCGCCATGCTTGTGCCAAGTGCGAGCATCACTGAGATACCAAGACCACCAACAAGTGCAGATTTCTTGACACTTCGATTCTGTAGCTGAACCATTTTGAATTTCCTCCCCGTTGAATCCGAAGAATCGGATCGTCATCCAACGCCGGATGCGATGAATTCTTTGGACTCTAGGTTGGATTTCTGTGATCTGCCACACATATCCGAAATAATCCGGTATTATGACGAGTGATACGCCCGTAATAAGTAAAAGGCCCCGATTCTTTTGAATCGGGGCCTTACGCGTGGCAGCTGGAGGATTCGAACCTTCGAAGGCGTAAGCCGGCGGATTTACAGTCCGCTCCCATTGGCCGCTCGGGCAAGCTGCCTAGCTTTGCTCCCCTTACGGGCAGCGCAGGAAACAATACACGAGCGCTGCTTTGCCCCGTACCTGGCAGGAGTCCCTCCCGGTTTCGGCACAATAGGGCCATGAAGGAGGATTCATGGCTGACAGCAGTTTCGACATCGTGTCCAAGGTAGATCGGCAAGAAGCCGATAACGCCCTGAACCAAACCGCCAAAGAGTTGGCACAGCGCTTCGATTTCAAGAACACCGACACCACGATTGAGTGGAAAGGTGAGCTAGGAGTCGAAATCACATCTGGCACTGAAGAGCGGGCCAAGGCGGCACTTGATGTCTTTAAAGAAAAGATCATCAAGCGCGGCATGAGCCTGAAAAGTTTTGAAGCTCAAGACCCACGGGCTTCAGGCAAGGAATACAAAATCAGCGGAGAGTTCAAGGCTGGCATCAGCCCCGAGCAAGCAAAAAAGCTCGGCAAACTCATCCGTGATGAGGGACCCAAGGGTGCCAAAGCTCAGGTGATCGGTGATGAACTTCGCATCTCAAGCAAGAGTCGAGATGACTTGCAAGAAGTGCAAGAGCTCGTACGCACTGCAGAACTTGATTTCGCAACTCAGTTTGTGAACTACCGCTAAAGGAGTTACTCGCGTCCACGAAGCACTAGATCAGCACTATCGCTGACCAGACCTTCACGCTGATGCGCTGCTAGGCCACCAAGGTCGCTCCATTGCAGCGCATCAGTTGGACAGACGTCTATACACAAGCCGCAAAACATGCACAGAGCAAAGTCAATGTTGAAAGCATCAAGTATATGAACGGTCTTTGGTCTGCGGCCCTGTGAAATTTGTTCCGTATGACGATCGATTTCCATACATTGACTTGGGCACTCACGTACACAAATCAAACACGCAGTGCAATCATCTTCAAGTAAGCCAATAGACCGGCGGACGCTCATAGCGTCACTGACTTTCGCATAGGTGCATCATGAACAAGTTCTCGATGTAAGAGTGGTCGTGAATCTGTAAGGCCAATAAAAGTGACGCCAAACATTTCCTGGGATTCACGCTCATACCAACAGGCACCGGGATACGTCGCAGAAAGTGAACTGACTTTTTCAGTCACATTCGTGACAACGAGCGCCGACTCACCAGATTCAAGGTTTACAACTCTGGCCACGACATCCAAGCTCTGGCCTCGATCAATGACGGTGAGAAAGTCAAACCACGTCATTGACTCTGAAGCAAGGTTTTCAAAATATTGCAGCCAATGATCTGACTCGATACGCGTGGGGGCTTGCGTCATGATTGAGTCACAAGAAGTCGGATACTTTCGACAATAGATTCTGGGCTCGGTGGGCAGCCCGCAATGAACCCACTTACTGGGATGAGCTCATTGATTCCATTGAGCACCGTGGGCGCATCCCAATATGGGCCGCCCGAACTCGCACAAGCCCCTACCGCGAAAGCCAGTTTTGGCTCTGAGAGTGCCTGCCACTGAGCAGTGACCAACGGGGCCAGCAGATGGGTGACCGTACCCGAGATGAGCATGACATCTATTCGACTCGGCTCATGGTGGGCCGCATCGGGTTCAAGCAGCCCACGAGTGACGGCCGAGCCTACTTCCAGCGCGCAACAGGCAAGTTCACTCACATGTACTCGAATTTCTGGATCACTCGTGACTCGATAGGCAACCGAGCTTGAACCCATGAGCATTTACTCAGCGTACCTAGGATTCATCCGGCTCCTAACAGGAGTCGGCCTTAATCTTCTGGTGTGCGTGATCAAGCCGGCCTCATGGTGCATCTGAATAGCCTTGCCACATGACAAAGTACATAGACTGCGAACTATGCCGCGATCTCAAAGAGCGATTGGAACAGCTCTAGGAGCCAGCGCATATCTACTTTGGGCACTCTTCCCTTTTTACTTTCGGGCGATCGATGAAGTTCCGCTCATTGAAATTATCGCCAATCGAATTATTTGGTCGTGCGTCTTTCTTTGCATCGTGATCACTTTTACTCGACGCTGGCACGTGATTCGTGCAGCATTCAGTGACCCCAGAAGTCTTGGCTTGCTGGCAATTGCCGCTCTTTTCTTAGCTGCAAACTGGAGCGCGTACGTCTACTCCATCCTGACCAAGAATGCACTTGCCTCTTCGTTAGGCTATTTCATCACGCCCTTGATGGTGGTAGCTCTTGGCGTTTTGCTTCTCAAGGAAAAACTACGGCGACCGCAGTGGATCGCAGTTGCAATCGCCGCCATCGCGGTTGTTGTCATCACTGTGAGTTACGGAACTTTGCCTTGGATTGCTCTGGTCTTAGCATTTTCTTGGTCAACCTACGGATACATCAAGAAATACTTGAACTATCCCGCAGTTGAAAGTGTGGCCATCGAGGCCGGTGTGTTGCTTCCTATTGCAATCATCATTGTTGTGGTCATGGGCTTGAACGGCACTGCTTCACTGTTCACTGGCGGAATAGATCTCTTCGGGCTCCTCATGCTTGCTGGCCCCGTTACTGCGGTCCCGCTCATGCTGTTTGCTGCCTCAGCAACCCGAGTGCCCTTAACCGTATTAGGGGTGTTGGAATACATCACGCCTATTGGACTTTTTGTGATCGGAATAGAATTTTTCCACGAGTCCATGTCACCCGCACGCTGGGTGGGTTTCTTTTTGATCTGGATCGCACTGGTGGTGTTCACCATCGATGAAATTCGTCATCCGCATCAACCTGAGATAGGCGACGAGTTCTTACTATCTGAGCAGTAGCTCAGCCCGTGCGAGAAACTACGTAATCGCACAGCATTTCCAACGCTTCGCGCGCTGGGACTTCTGGCAAATCAACCAACGAACGACGAGCCTCATCTGCCCAGCGATGCGCTTCAAGTCGCGCTTGATCAATTGCGGCGTGGCTGCGCAGTAGGCCCAGTGCCTCACGATGCTCAGCGTCGTCTGGAAGCGGTTTGGCCAGAAGTGTCTGCAGGCGATCATCGCCTGGATCCGTGCTGGACATAGCGATTAACCCTGCAAGTGTAGGAATACCTTCGCGTAAATCTGTGCCCGGAGTTTTTCCGGATTGCTCGGACTCTGAAGTGATATCCACGAGGTCATCCGCTAACTGGAAGGCCACTCCAATGCACTCACCAAACTTGGTGAGCACTTGCGTGGTCTTCTCATCGGCACCTGAAAGCATCGCACCAAAACGGCCAGATGTTGCAATCAGCGAACCGGTTTTATCAGCAAGAACCTCAATGTGATGCTGAACTGGATCCGCGCCTGCCATCGGCCCGACAGTCTCTCGAATCTGGCCGATACACAATCGCTCAAAGGTTTGCGCCTGAATGCGTACAGCCTCTGGACCTAGGTCCGCCAAAATATCTGACGCGCGAGCAAACAAAAAGTCGCCCGTCAAAATCGCGATCGAGTTGTCCCAGCGCGCGTTAGCCGATGCGGCCCCGCGTCGCATCTTGGCTTCATCCATCACATCGTCATGAAACAGCGTTGCCACATGTGTTAATTCAACAACTACTGCCGCATCGATAACAGCCTTGCGAGTGGGATCACCGAACTGCGCAGCCAACAAAGTAAGCAGCGGGCGAAAGCGTTTGCCCCCCGCATCTACAAGGTGGGCAGAGGTTTCTGTGACAAACGGATAGTCACTTTGAATCGCTTGGTGCAGGGCAACTTCAACCTGGGCCATAGCAGCTGTTAACGAGGCCTCGAGGGCAGGATCGCTCGAAAGCGATCCGAGCGGCTGGGGACTCATAGGTACACGGTACTAGCGTACGAAAACGCCGGCGTTGAGGATCAGGTCTAGGAGCGGCTGAGGGAAAATTCCCAGCAAGACCGTGACTGTTGCACCTGCAGCAAGAGCGATCGTCGTGAACACCGATGGGATTTCAACTGTGGCGGTCGCTTCAGTTGGTTCTGAGAAGAACATGAGCACCACGACACGCATGTAGAAGAAAGCTGCGATGAGTGACGCCACGACTGCGATGATGACCAGCCAGTTATCTCCAGCCGACATCGCTGCCGTGAAGACACTGAACTTGCCAATGAATCCGCTGGTGAGTGGGATGCCGGCTAACGCAAGCATGAAGATCGCAAACAAGGAAGCGATAAACGGCGAGGTGCGCCCAAGTCCAGCCCATTTGGAAAGGTGGGTTGCTTCACCGTTGTTATCGCGCACCATCGAGATGATTGCAAAAACGCCAATCGTGGTGAAGGAATATGCGATCACATAGAAGATTGAACCGGCAAGGCCCGCAGGGCTCGCAGCGATAACGCCAACAAGGATGAAACCAGCCTGGGCAATCGAGGAATAGGCAATCATCCGCTTGATGTCAGTTTGAGTGAGCGCCAGAATTGCGCCGACAAGCATCGTCAATGCGGCAATAACCCAGAGCATCGGTGTCCAGTCCCAACGCATGCCACCAAGGGCTACGTAGAGCAGGCGAAGGAGCGCACCAAAGGCTGCGACCTTAACTGCTGCTGCCATAAAGCCAGTTACAGGCGTTGGCGCACCTTGGTACACGTCTGGCACCCACTGGTGGAAGGGAACCGCGCCAATCTTGAAGAGCAAACCCGCAACAACCAAAGCAATCGCGACCAAGACGAGCCCGGTTTCACCAGTCTTTGAACTCAACGCAGTTGCAATCTCTGGGAATGAGATCGAACCGCTGAAACCATAAAGAAGCGCGGCACCGTAGAGGAAGAATGCAGAAGAGAACGCACCAAGCACGAAGTACTTCAACGCTGCTTCTTGTGACAATAAACGGCGGCGACGAGCCATGCCAGCCAACAGATACAGCGGCAATGACATTACTTCAAGAGCAACGAACATCATCAGCAAGTCGTTAGCCACGGGGAACAACATCATGCCGCCTACGGCGAACAGGAAGAAGGCCCAGATTTCCGTCTGGAAATATCCACGAGCAGTGAACTGACGTTCGTCTTCTGATCCCGGAAGCGAAGAAGCTCGAGCAGCGAATGCATCTCCGTTGGGATCTAAGCCGCGCTCTGCCATCAACAACGCGCCAAGAATGGCAATAACGACAACTGTGCCCTGCAGGATCAAGCCCGGGCCATCGATAGCAAGTGCGCCTAGTGCCGCACTACCTCGGGAATCTTGCAGATTGATCACTGCAATTAAGGCTGCGATGAGGGCGAGAAAGACCAAGGTCAACTGGGCGGGACGTCGTGCACCGCGAGGCAGGAATGCTTCAAAGAGCACGGAGACAACTCCGGCGCCAAGCACGATGAGGACCGGCGCCAAGAGTGTGTAATCAAGGTTTGGCATGACCCATGGAGTTGCCTCCACCGTGCGAACTAGTGCTGCTACGGCGTTCACTGCTGGGCTCCTTCGGAGGTTGTGCTGGAGAGTCCAACAGTCGGCTCAGGGTTGGTTGCCCCGATCACCGTCATGACTGTGTCAACAGCTGGGTTCACCACATTGAGCACAGGTGCTGGGTACAGACCCAAGAAAATCGTCAGAAGCACGATTGGCACAAGAACGGTAATTTCACGTCCATTGAGATCCTTGACGCCTTCAAGTCCGTTCCCAACAGGTCCGGTCATGGACTTTTGGTAAACGCGAAGAACGTAAGCGGCTGTGATCACGATGCCTAAAGTTGCAATGCCGCCGACCCACATATAGCGCTGGAATGTTCCAAGCAACACCATGAATTCGCCGACGAAGGAAACTAAGCCAGGTAGTGCGAGCGAAGACAATGCCGCGAATAAAAAGAATCCAGCGAGCACTGGGGCCGGCTTATTCACTCCTGAGTAATCAGAGAGCAAAGTTGAGCCGTTGCGGCGTTGCATCAGGAATCCTGCAGCGAGGAAGAGTGCCGCGGTTGAAAGCCCGTGAGCAATCATGTACACCGTTGAACCACTGATTCCAATACTGGTGAATACGAAGATTCCCAGGATGATGAAACCAAAGTGCGACATCGAGGAGTAAGCAAAGAGGCGCTTCAAATCATTTTGACCCAGAGCAACGAAGGCGCCGTAGAAGATTCCGATGACTGCTAACGCGATGATTATTGGAGCATAGAAATCGCTGGCCGAAGGGAAGATGGGCAAGCAGTAACGCAGCATGCCGAAAGTGCCGACCTTGTCGAGCACGCCTATCAGCAACACCGCCGTTCCTGGTTTTGATGCACCAGCCGCGTCTGGCAGCCAGGTATGAAATGGCCATAGAGGCGCTTTAATAGCAAAGGCGAAAAAGAATCCAAGGAAGAGGAACTTCTGCGTTGTTGGGTCAATATTTAGCCCAACAAGCGCAAACCAGTTGAAGGTTCCTTTGCCCAAGATCTGCGCGGAAGCAACAAACAAGCCGATCATTGCGGCCAACATGAACAGGCCACCGACCAAACTGTAAATCAAGAACTTCATCGCAGCATATGAGCGCTGAGCACCGCCGTAGCGACCGATCATGAAATAGACCGGTATCAACATTGCTTCGAAGAACACGTAGAACAGGAAGACGTCGGTGGCTGCAAAGACACCGATCATGAGTGTTTCAAGAGCCAAGATCAAGGCGAAGTAACCCTTAACACTGCCAACGCTTTCAGGGTTTGGTTCTTCAACATCGTTCCAGCCAGCCAGGATTGTGATGGGCACCAATACTGCTGACAGCGCGATGAGCACTAACCCAATGCCATCAACACCAAGGGAGTAGGTGACACCGAAAGCTGGGATCCAGTCGTGGAATTCCACGAACTGGAATGGAGCGCTTGTCGATCCATCAAATTGCAGAGCAATAACAACAACGAAAGCCAGAACAGCTAGTGAGATCGCAAATGCCAACTGCTTAGCTAGTGCAGGCTTTGACTTTGGAAGCAACGCAACAACGATGCTTCCTACCAGCGGGACCAGACCAAGGACGGTCAGCCAGGGAAAGGAATTCACGAGAGCCTCACCAATACGAGTGCCAAGACAACCAAGACGGCGCCACCCACCATCGAGAGTGCGTAGGAGCGGATGAAGCCAGTTTGATAGCGACGCAGGCGTCCGGACAGGCCACCAAAGAAGGCGGCGCTGCCGTTGACAAGTCCATCAATCCAAGACCCGTCAAACCAAACTAAGAAGCGAGACACCCAGAACGCTGGTTGTACAACCAAGATGTCATTGATGTCATCTCCATGGAGATCTTGTCGAGCGGCTCGAGTGAGCCATGAACCACGAGGAGCAATCGCCGGGACTTCGCGTCGCGCATACTGAATCCAGCCGTAGGCCGCTCCAGCAAGTACAAGCACCAAAGTGATTGCCATGAGCAAGGCTTCAGGAATTGCAATCTCTTCCTTCTTGAGACCAACAACTGGTTCAAGCCAGGTTTCGATATTTCCCCAGAAGAGCAGTCCCATGCCTAAAAAGGTTGAACCGACCGCCAAAATAATTAATGGAATCGTCATGACCTTTGGTGATTCATGTGGGTGGACATCGTCTTCCCAGCGGGCTTTGCCGTAGAAGGTCATCGCTGCCATTCGCGTCATGTAGAAGCCCGTGATTGCCGCAGCAATGATCGTGAGAACTCCGACGAGAGTGTTACTTTCGAAGGCAGCGTGAATGATCGAATCTTTAGACCAGAAGCCTGAAAATGGCGGGATACCCATGATCGACAACGTGCCGATGATGAACGTTGCGTAGGTGACAAACATTGCCGTTCGCAGTGCACCATAGCGGCGCATGTTGACGTTGTCGTTCATGCCATGCATCACCGAGCCAGCGCCCAAGAAAAGCCCGGCTTTGAAGACACCATGTGTCAGCAAGTGGAAAATCGCAAAGACGTAGCCGATTGGCCCAAGTCCCGCTGCCAACACCATGTAGCCAATCTGGCTCATAGTTGAACCCGCGAGAGACTTTTTTATGTCGTCTTTTGCCGAACCAATAACAGCGCCCATAAACATAGTGACTACACCGACAATCACCACTGCCGTTGCTGCTGTCGTCGCAATATCAAAGATCGCATGGCTGCGTGCGATTAAATACACGCCAGCTGTCACCATCGTGGCCGCATGGATAAGTGCTGAGACCGGAGTGGGACCTTCCATCGCGTCAAGTAACCACGCTTGAAGTGGGAACTGCGCTGACTTACCGCACGCTGCCAGCAGGAGCAGCAACCCAATAGCGGTGAGAGTGCCTTCGCTTGCTTGCCCCGCTGATCCAAAGACTTCTTGGAAGCCAACCGAGCCAAAAGTTACGAACATAACCATGATTGCCAGGCTCAAGCCAACGTCACCGACACGGTTGATGATGAAAGCTTTTTTTCCTGCGGCTGCCGCTGACGGCTTGATTTGCCAGAAACTGATGAGCAAATACGAAGCGAGCCCAACGCCTTCCCAGCCCACATAGAGCAGGAGGTAGTTATTCGCCAGGATGAGTAACAGCATCGCTGCGACGAACAGGTTGAGATACCCAAAGAACTTACGTTTATCGGGATCGTGGCTCATGTAGCCCAGTGAGTAGACGTGAATGAGTGCACCAACGATCGTGATGAGCAGCACGAAAACCATCGAAAGTTGGTCGATCTGGAAAGCCATGTCGACCTTGAAGTTCCCAGCAAACATCCAACTGAATTGGTTCTGGCTAAAGGTGCGCTCCTGCGCACTATTGCCCATCATCGCGATCAACATTGCGACTGCGATCACTGCATCGACAAGCACAGTGAACACGCCTAGATAGACGCCCCACTTATTTAACTTGCGTCCACCGAGTAGCAGAATTGCCGCGCCCACGAGAGGCAGGGCAATCAAGAGCCACAGCAGTGAGAACACGCCAGTAACAGGCATAACCTCTTGCACGATGCGTCCTAGTCCTAGTACTTCAGCAGGTTGGGTTCGTCGATGGAAGCTGATCGACGTGATCGGAAGATCTGCACGATGATTGCCAAGCCAACGACTACTTCAGCCGCGGCGACAACCATCACGAAGAACGCCACGACCTGGCCGTCCAGATTTCCATTCATTCGGGCAAAAGCCACGAATGCCAAGTTCGCTGCATTCAACATGAGTTCCACACTCATGAAGACAACGATGGCATTGCGCCGCACCAAAACACCAAGTGTTCCGATCCCGAACAACAGGGCAGAAAGAATGACGTAATTGGATGGATTCACTGTGAATCACCCTCCTCGTTTGCGCGACCGTCTTCAATCTCGACGGGTTGAACATCTGCACGCGAACGAAGTGCGCCTGGGATACTTGCCTCGGTTGGGGTTCCATCTGGCAATAGCGCCGGAGTATCTACCGCATTGTGACGGGCGTAGATACCTGGGCTTGGGCGATTGCCTGGATGGTCATCGCCCTTAAATCGAGCGACGGAAAGTTCGGCCTGTGTTGGTTTTGGCAGCCAGTGCTCGCGGTGCGCAAGAACCATCGCACCCATCGCGGCAGTAATTAACAGCGCTGAAGTCACTTCGAAGACAAGTAAGTAATCGGTGAAAATAAGGTGAGCGATGCTCTGCACGTTTCCGCCATCAACGCGGTTCGCTGCGTCAAGACCAACTGATGGCAGACCGGAAAGAGAACTTCCAAGGCCCCACACCAAGATCACGATAAGTAGCAGGCCTAGCACCACCGCAAGAAAACGCTGACCCTTAATCGTTTCGATCAGTGAGTCAGATGAATCAACACCCACCACCATCAAAACGAATAAGAAGAGCATCATCACTGCCCCGGTGTAGACGATCACCTGCACCATTCCCAGGAACGGTGCGTTGTTAGCGATGTAAAGGATCGCCAAGTTGATCATTGTGAGCGCCATCCACAAAGCACTATGCACAGCTTTGCGCGAAGTGATTAAACCAATTGCCCCAAGAACTGAGAGAACTGCGCACACCCAAAAGACGATGGCTTCGCCAACGTTTAATTCATAACCAGTCACGAGTTCGCCTGCCGCTTCACGGTGGCAGGACCAGTCACGAGGTTCGCGTAATAATCCTTCTCTGTGGTTCCCTCCACCATGGCGTGCGGCGCTTCGATCATGCCTGCAAGAAGCGGTCCGAGCAGATCTTTCTTTTCGTAAATCAGATCAGCTCGGTTGTTATCAGCGAGTTCAAACTCATTCGTCATGGTCAAGGCACGGGTTGGGCACGCTTCAATGCACAAACCGCAGAAGATGCAGCGTGCGTAATTAATTTGATACACCCGGCCGTAACGTTCACCTGGAGAAAAGCGTTCTTCCTCGGTGTTCGATGCGCCCTCGACGTAGATAGCGTCGGCTGGGCAAGCCCATGCGCACAATTCACAACCCACACACTTTTCAAGACCATCGGCCCAACGGTTGAGTTGGTGGCGACCATGAAAGCGCGGTTGCGTTGGATACTTGTGGGCGTCTTCTGGGTATTGCTCAGTGACCACCTTCTTGAACATTGTCGAGAAGGTGACCCAGAATCCCCGGACAGCTTGGGGCAGCTCAGCCATCGATGGCCTCCTGCGTAGTAACGGATGAAGTTGCACGACGGGTTGGCAGGCTCACTTGCTGTCCAGGCATTGGTGGCACGGGATAGCCGCCTGCCATTGCATCGAAAACACGAGCTTGAATTTCTGCATCGGCTTCTTCCTGAAGTGCGGTCTTGCGATCAGCTCGTGACTGAAGCAGCCACGACCCTGCTAACAAGACAACGATGGTGACGGCGCCAACAAGCAGAATCTGCGTGCTGGTGAATTGGACTTCGTTGCGAAGAACTCGCGCAGTTGCCACGATCAAGATCCAAGCGATTGACACGGGGATCAAAATCTTCCAGCCAAACTTCATGAACTGGTCATAACGAAGTCTTGGCAGGGTTCCTCGGAGCCAAATAAAGATGAAGATGAAGATTTGAACCTTCGCCAGCCACCACAGCATCGGCCAATAGCCAGTGTTTGCTGCATCCCAAAGCGAGATAGGCCATGGTGCGCGCCATCCCCCAAGGAAAAGAGTTGTCGCCAACGCAGAAACAGTCACCATGTTGATGTATTCAGCGAGGAAAAACAATGCGAACTTCATCGATGAATACTCAGTGTGGAAACCACCTACGAGTTCACCTTCGGCCTCAGGGAGGTCAAATGGTGCTCGGTTAGTTTCGCCAACCATGGCGGTTACGTAGATCAAGAATGAAGGCAACAAGATGACGGCAAACCACACTGGCTCTTGAGCACTGACAATTTCTGAAGTTGACATCGAACCTGCGTAAAGGAAGACGGCAACGAATGACAAGCCCATAGCAATTTCATAAGAGATCATCTGCGCGCTGGAACGAAGGCCACCAAGAAGTGGATAAGTCGAACCTGAAGCCCAGCCGGCAAGAACGATGCCGTAGATGCCAATAGATGCAATTGCCAAGATGTACAGCACGGAGACGGGGAAGTCAGTGAGCTGAAGCGGAGTTTGTTGCCCAAACATATTCACAACCGGGCCGAAAGGAATCACGGCAAAAGCGATGAAAGCCGTTGTAGCCGAAATGATTGGTGCGATCCAATACACCGCAAGGTGTACACCCTTAGGAACGATTTCTTCCTTCAGTGCCAGCTTGACGCCGTCCATCAATGACTGCAATAAGCCAAACGGTCCAACGCGGTTGGGCCCGATGCGATGCTGCATACGCGAAACAACTCGGCGTTCCCACCAAATAGTAAAGAGTGTGAGGAGCACAAGCATTGCAAAGATGCCGAGTACCTTGACGATCACGATCCACCATGGATCAACACCAAAGAATCCGAACTGACCACCGGTCATGCGGCACCTCCAGCAGAAACGTCGACCGCGGATCCAATGCGGGCACCAAGATCGCGATAAATCGAGCAGCCAGTTGAATGCATCGGCAAGAACACAACGTCGTCGATGACATCTCCGATTTCAACCGGCAACGTGACGGAACCAGTCGGCCCACTCACCGTAATGGTTGTTGGTGATCCAAGTTGCTTTGCTGCCGCCTCGGAAATCAACGCTACGACAGGGCGCGCAGTGGCCGCCAAGAACGGCTCGCCATCTTGCATTACGCCTGCATCAAGAAGTTCACGCCACGAAGCCAGGCGGAACGCATCACTCATAAGAGGTGCGCTACCCGTCGTAGGCAGCTCCTCACGAGCACCTGTCCATTGCCCAAGTTCAGCAAGTTCGCGACGCAAACCAGCGCCGTCCCAAACGCCCGCTTGCTTTCCCATGGCCTTCGCAAGCATGCCAAGAATCGTTGCATCGCTCATTGCCAGCGCATCCTTGAACACCTGACCGAATGGACGAGGACGACCTTCCCAATCGATGAAAGTTCCAGCCTTTTCGGTGACAAGTGCCACTGGAAGCACGACGTCAGCGGCTTGAGTGAACTCTGAATGATGATGATCAAGGGACACGATGAATGCGGTGCGCGCAAGAGCTACCGCCGTGACTTCTGGATCAGGCAGATCTACCGGATCAACTCCAGCAATGACAAACGCACGAAGATTTTCTCTGCTGCCTGCATTAATAATGTTTTCGCCCGAGAGTCCGGTCACCCGCGGCAGCGCATCCGCAGCGACACCCCAGACACCCGCAACCTCGTCACGCGCCTCATCGTTTGTGATTGGGCGGCCACCGGGAAGCAAGCCAGCAAGTGCACCAACATCAAGCGCGCCGCGTTCACCAGCGCGACGAGGAACCCAAGCAACTCTCGCACCTGTTTGCTCTGCAACTTCTGCCAGGGCAGAAGGGCCACCCGCACTTGCCGCGATACGTTCACCAACCAGGATTACTGCACCTGGTTGAGCGAGCGCAGCTTTCACGTGATCAGGTAGCGCGCGTAGAACGAGCGCTTCTTGACCGGGCTTAGTGGCAAGTAGTGTGCCACCCATTTTTTTCAGACCACGAGTTGCAACAGCTCCAAGACTTACAACAGTCGTCTTTGCTTTGCGCAACCGCAAGAAAACCATTGGTGATTCGTCTTCTGGCTCGAAAGCCACAAGCAAAACGAATGGCGCTTTCTCAAGTGCGTCGTACGTCACTGTGATTGGGGTTCCAGCAATCGCGCTGCGGAGATATTGAGTTTCTTCGGATGAAGTTGCTCGAGCACGGAAGTCGATGTTGTCGGTCCCAAGGATCGCGCGAGCAAATTTCGCGTAACCATAGGCATCTTCTTGTGTTAGGCGTCCTCCAGTGAGAACTCCTGCCGACGAACCTGCCGCTTCAAGCCCGCGCGCTGCAACGTCAATGGCTTCCGGCCATGATGCTGGGCGTAGTTCGCCATTTTCGCGAACTAGTGGCGTGGTGATGCGCCCCTCTGTGAGGTACGTGAAACCGAAGCGGCCCTTGTCACAGTTCCACTCTTCATTTACATCTGGAGAATCCCAAGCCAAGCGTCGAGTGATTTCACCGCGACGGTAGTCAGTGCGAAGCGAACAACCTGAGGCGCAGTGCTCACAGGTGCTCGGTACCGACACGAGATCAAATGGTCGGGACCGGAATCGGTAAGAAGAACTCGTCAATGCACCTACTGGGCAAATCTGAATGGTGTTACCGGAAAAATATGAATCAAACGGCTGTTCATCGGCAACACCAACTTGCTGGTTTGCACCGCGTTCAAGCAATTCGATCATTGGATCGCCAGCGATCTGTTCTGCAAATCGAGTACAACGCGCACACGACACGCATCGTTCGCGGTCCAGCAAGATTTGCGCACTCACGTTTATTGGCTTTTCAAAGGTTCGCTTTTCGCCTTCGAAACGAGATTCTGGTCGTCCTGCTGACATCGACTGGTTTTGTAGCGGGCACTCGCCACCCTTGTCGCACACTGGGCAGTCAAGTGGGTGATTAATGAGGAGGAACTCCATGACGCCTTCTTGCGCATCCTTGGCAACCTCAGAAGATTCTTGAGTGCGAATCGTCATGCCGTCGTTCACCACCTGAGCACAGGCAGGTTGCGGCTTGGGCATGCCTTCAACTTCAATCAAGCATGCGCGACAAGCAGCGACGGGCTCAAGGAGTGGGTGATCGCAAAAGCGCGGAATCTCAATCCCGATGAGTTCGGCAGCTCGGATCGCCAAAGTACCCTTTGGCACTTCAATGACCACGCCGTCAATCGTGACACTGACCATTGGCACCACGTCGGTGGTGAAGTTTTCACTCATCGGGTTGCTGCTCCCGCATAGATGTATGAAGCCACTGGATCGAATTTTTCATCGACTGGTGACTCGGTGGCCGCGACAAATTCGTCACGGAAGTACTTCAGCGCTGCAGGAAACGGCGTTGCAGCCGCATCGCCGAGTGCACAGAATGATCGACCCGAAATTTGGTTACATGCGCTCACAAGAAGTTCCAGATCTGATTCCTTGCCATGCCCATGCTCAAAAGTTTCCAGCACGCCGGTGATCCAGAAGGTGCCTTCACGACATGGGGTGCACTTGCCACAGGATTCGTGCTTGTAAAACTCAAGCCAGCGAGTGACAGCTTTAACGACGCTCACGGTCTCATCGAAAATCATTGGCGTTCCCGTGCCGAGCATGGTTCCGGCTGCGGCCATCTCTTCATATGTCAGAGGAAGGTCGAGGTGTTCTGCGGTGAGAAGCGGAACTGAGGATCCACCTGGCAGCCAAAACTTGACCTTGCCATCACCGCGAACTCCGCCGGCGTAGCCAAGTAGTTCACGCATCGTGATTCCCAGCGGCGCTTCAAAGATGCCTGGGTTATTGACGTGTCCAGAAACAGCCCAAACTTTAAACCCGGGTGATTTCTCGGTTCCGAATTGACGGAACCAATCCACGCCGCGATCAACGATGTAAGGGATGTTGCAAATAGTTTCTACGTTGTTGATCACCGTTGGCGATGCATACAAACCAGCCACAGCCGGAAACGGTGGCTTCAACCGCGGTTGCCCGCGCAAGCCTTCTAATGAATCAAGTAGAGCGGTTTCTTCACCACAGATATATGCACCGGCACCTGCATGCACAACGATTTCAAGATCAAAACCAGATCCAAGGATGTTCTTGCCGATCAAACCAGCGCGGCGTGCTTCTGCAACAGCGCTAGCTACCTTACGTAATGCATTCGGTACTTCGCCGCGAATATAAATAAAAGCTTGACTGGCACGAATCGCAAACGAAGTGATGATGACGCCTTCAACTAACGAATGTGGGTTAGCCATCATGATCGGAATGTCTTTGCAGGCACCTGGTTCAGATTCGTCAGCGTTTACAACGAGGTAATGCGGCTTGCCATCGTTTTGTGGAACGAAACTCCATTTCAGGCCTGTGGGGAAACCAGCTCCGCCACGGCCTCGAAGACCAGAATCTTTTACTGTGGTGATGATGGCATCAGGATCGAGCTTGAGTGCCTTTTCAAGAGCGCGGTACCCGCCAAAGCGACGGTAGCCGTCAAGTGTGTAGAGGTCAGGGGAATCCCAGTGCTCAGTGATAACCGGCGTCAGTGTCATGACTTAGGCCTCCTGTCCGAATTTAGGTGCAGCCATGTTGTGTTCCTTGGCATAGCGCAATCCGGCCAGCATTTTGTCGTCCACCGAATTGCCATCCGATTCAAGACCATCGTCCGGGAAAGCCAAGGTGTATTCAGTCGCCTTGAAGTTACGAATAGCCGGGCCGCGCGTTGATGCAACCTGCTCTCCACGAGCCAGACGGTCGACCACGTCAATCGCTGAAGATGGGGTGACATCGTCCATAAATTCCCAGTCAACCGTCATCACTGGTGCATGCGTGCATGCCGCCTGACATTCAATACGTTCAAGTGAAAATTTGCCATCGGCAGTTGGCTCATTGTGTCCAACTCCAAGCCGTTGGGAAAGTGCTTCGTAGACCGCATCGCCACCAAGAAGGCCACACAACGTGTTCACACATACACCAATGTGATGCTCACCAACGGGCTTGCGCTTGTACATCGTGTAGAAGGTTGAAACACCCGTAACTTCAGCCTTTGAAATTCCCAGCATGTCGGCACAGGCTGCAATACCTTCAGCCGTCACTTCGCCTTCGGCGCTTTGAACGAGGTGCAACATGGGCAATAGTGCCGATCGTGACTGTGGGTAACGCGCCACGATGTCGCGCATGCTTTCTAGGGTCTGCTCGCTGATAGCCATGATCTCTTCCTCTCGATCGCCTTAGCGATCGACTCCGCCCATAACGGGATCAATACTGGCAACCGCTGCAATGACGTCAGCGATCTGGCCGCCTTCACACATTGCTGCAACGGCTTGAAGATTGGTGAACGACGGGTCACGGAAATGCACGCGGAATGGACGCGTTCCACCTGAACTCACAAGGTGGCAGCCAAGCTCGCCACGAGGAGCCTCGATTGCCGTATAAACCTGACCCGCAGGAACACGGAAGCCTTCAGTTACCAACTTGAAGTGGTGAATGAGCGCTTCCATCGACTCAGACATGATCTCGCGAATATGCTCGAGAGAATTACCCTGACCGTCGCTTCCGACAGACAACTGCGCCGGCCAAGCAATCTTCTTGTCAGCGATCATCACCGGGCCTGGCTGCAAACGGTCCAGAGTCTGTTCCACAATGCGAAGTGACTGGTGCATTTCGCGGATGCGAATTAAGAAACGGCCATAAGCGTCATTCGTGTTTTCTGTAACGACGTCAAATTCGTAATTTTCATAACCGCAATACGGCTGTGACTTACGAAGGTCATGAGGGTAGCCGCTTGCCCGGAGCACCGGCCCGGTGATTCCAAGCGCCATACAACCAGTGAGATCGAGGTATCCGATACCAACAGTGCGACCCATCCAAATGTTGTTATCAACAAGAAGATCGGCAGTGTCTTTCAAGCGCTTTCGCAGCAGAGGAATCATTTCGCGGATCTTCTCTACTGCGTTGTCTGGGAGATCTTGTGCAACCCCGCCCGGACGGATGTACGCATTATTCATGCGTAGGCCGGTGATCATTTCAAAGATATCGAGGATCAATTCGCGTTCGCGGAAACCAAATTCCATGGCGGTCAAGGCACCCAGTTCCATGCCGCCCGTTGCTAGCGCAACCAAGTGTGACGAGACTCGATTGAGTTCCATCATCATCACGCGAATGACGTTTGCGCGTTCAGGGATTTGATCGGTGATCCCGAGCAGCTTTTCGATCGCCAGGCAGTAGGCAGTCTCGTTGAAGAATGGCGCAAGGTAATCCATGCGAGTTGCGTAAGTAACACCCTGCGTAAACGAACGGAACTCCATGTTCTTTTCAATGCCGGTGTGCAAGTAGCCAATGCCACATCGAGCTTCAGTGACCGATTCGCCTTCAATTTCAAGGATCAAACGCAACACACCATGCGTTGATGGGTGCTGAGGGCCCATATTGACCACGATGCGTTCGGAGTCGCTCTCTGGATCTACGGTGATTGAATCCCAATCTCCGCCGCCGACATTGAAGATGCGGCCACCTTCAGCAGGATCGCTGAAGTTTGCGTAAGGATCATTTGGCTGTGCGGCGGCACTCGTGTAGGTGATGTTCTCGGTGCTCATGAGTTGTATGCCCTCCGCTGATCTGGTGGCGGAATAGTTGCACCCTTGTATTCAATCGGGATGCCACCAAGGGGATAGTCCTTGCGCTGCGGATGGCCCGGCCAGTCATCAGGCATCTGTATACGGGTCAAGGCCGGATGTCCGTCGAAAACAATTCCGAAAAAATCGAAGGTTTCGCGCTCATGCCAGTCATTGGTTGGATAGATGCTGACTGAAGACGGGATGTGTCGGTCTGAGTCGGCAGTAACAACTTCAACACGAATGCGGTGATTGTGAGTCATCGACATCAAGTGATAAACCGCGTGCAGTTCGCGATTGGTATCGCTTGGGTAATGGACACCGCTGACGCCCGTTGAAAATTCAAATCGTAAACCTGGCTCGTCGCGAAGGGTTGACAGGACGCTGAGCAGGTACTCCCTACGCACGAAAAAGGTAATCTCATCAAATGCAATAACGACTTTTTCAATTGCATCGCCTGCATTGACTTCTCGAGCAGCAAGCGAAAGCTCCAGCTCATCAGAGATCTCATCAAACCATCCACCAAAAGGGCGCGTGCTGGCCTCTGGCATGTGCATCAATTCAACAAGCCCACCGAAACCACTTGTGTCGCCTGAGCCCGTGCCACCAAATGCGCCTTCGCGAACGTGGAAGACCTCGAACTGGCTCACCCCTTCAGGAACAACTGGCACCTGGCTCATCGAAGCAGGCCTTTCATGTCGGCCGTGGAAGGTGCAATGAGTGCTGCAGCTTCGAGCTCGAGAATCTGCGCGCGACGATTTGGGCCGAGCTTCATGTCTTGAATCTCATCGTGCAATTTCAAAATTGCATCGATCAACATCTCAGGGCGGGGAGGGCAGCCTGGGAGATAAATGTCTACCGGAACCACGTGATCGACACCTTGCACGACGGCGTAGTTGTTGAACATCCCGCCACTTGATGAGCACACACCCATAGCAATCACCCATTTGGGATTCGGCATTTGATCGTAAATTTGACGAAGTACTGGAGCCATCTTCTGGCTTACACGACCAGCGACAATCATCAAATCAGCCTGACGTGGTGATGCGCGAAAAACTTCCATGCCAAAGCGCGCAATATCAAAGCGCGGACCGCCGACAGCCATCATTTCGATGGCGCAACAGGCAAGACCAAACGTGGCGGGCCAAAGTGAGCCCTTACGGGCATACCCGGCAAGTTTTTCTACTGACGTCAGCAGTACGCCAGACGGCAGATTTTCTTCAAGGCCCATGAGTAACTCCGGTTAATCCCACTCGAGTCCACGGCGACGCCAAACGTAGGCGTACACAACGAGGACGGTGACGATGAACAGCACCATTTCAACCAAACCAAATACGGCCATGTGATCGAAGGAAACTGCCCACGGATACAAGAAAACGATTTCGATATCGAACACGATAAACAGCATCGCTGTGAGGTAATACTTCACTGGGAAGCGGCCACCGCCTACTGGCTGCGGAGTTGGTTCAATGCCGCATTCGTATGCATCGGCTTTAGCGCGGTTGTAACGCTTTGGGCCAGTTATTGGTGCAATGACTGCAGAGAAAACAGCAAAACCAAATGCCAACACACCCAATACGAGGATTGGCGTATACACGTTCACTTCGCGCTCCAAATGATCAGAACTTTGTGGTCAGATTGCGCCTTTGTGAACGCTTTCACGACTGAGCAAAGCATAGTGGCGGCCATGGGGTGGCGTTGCTATGGGTTCACTGCTCGATGGACGGCGACGATCCCGCCCGTCAGGTTTCGCCATTGGACCTCAGCAAAGCCAGCCGCAATGATTTCTTCGGCGAGCTCAGCTTGCACTGGCCACGCACGAATCGATTCAGCCAAATAGACATAAGCATCTGGATTCGTGGCAACTTTGGTGGCTACTGCGGGTAGGGCCTTCATGAGATATTCGGTGTAAAGAGTGCGCAACGGCTTTGACGTTGGGCTCGAGAATTCACAGATGACTAGACGTCCGCCTGGCTTCAGGACCCTTCGAAACTCTGCCAGACCAGCGGAGCGGTCGGTCAGATTGCGTAGCCCAAAGGAAATCGTGGCTGCATCGAATGAATTGTCCCGATATGGGAGGTTTAGCCCATCTCCAGCCACAAACGGCAGCTCCGGCTGGCGTTCGTGACCAACCCGAAGCATTCCTAGCGAGAAGTCAGTGGGGATCACATGGGCGCCAGCCTTGGCGAACGGCACGCTTGAGGTTCCGGTTCCCGCTGCCAGGTCCAAAATTATTTCGCCTGGCTGCGGCTTGATTGCCGCAACGACGGCTCGGCGCCAGATCCGAGTTTGGCCCAAAGCCAACACATCATTGGCAAGGTCATAGCGCTGTGCGACCCCATCAAACATGGCCGCCACTGCCGAGGGATCCTTGGAAAGGTCTGCTCTGCTCACTACGCCATCCTTGCATCGAGGCTTGAGTGCTCGGCATCTAGGCTAGAGGTGTGCCTGACCCAGCCATTGAACTCATGAAGGCGGCCATCATCGCGCGCGAACAACCCGGTGCCCCGCTACAAGTGCGCACTCGATCCCTAGAAAACCCAGGAAACCTGTTGGCTCTCCTGCCTAGCGGCGACGCGGTGAGTTGGGTACGCAATGGCGAGGGCATGGTCGGCTGGGGAGTGGCTGCCAGCCTAGAAATCAGTGGACCTGAACGATTTAGTCGAGCTCAACGCTGGTGGGCGAAGTTGTGCGCCCAGGCCAGCATCGATGACACCGTTGCGATGCCTGGAACCGGCCCCGTCGCCTTTGCATCATTTGCCTTTGATCCTGAGCCTGGTCTGTCTGTGATCACCGTTCCTCGGGTACTGATCGGCCGGCGTAACGGTCAATCGTGGATCACTGTCATTGGTGGCGAAGGTGATCTCCGAAACGAAATTCGCGCGGTGAGCGTGCCCAACGCACCTGCGAGTGTGCACTGGACCGATGGCAGCCAATCCACCCAAGCGTGGCAAGCCTCCGTGCAAGAAGCCATTACTCGAATCAATCTCAATGAACTCGACAAGGTTGTTCTTGCTCGAGACATTTTTGGAAAAGTCGATGGTGAACTTGATGCACGAAGCATGCTTTCATCGCTGGCACAGACCTACCCAACGTGTTGGACATTTAGTGTCGCAGGACTAGTCGGAGCAACTCCAGAACTTCTCGTTCGTCGCACTGGTGATCTCGTAACGAGTCGCGTACTTGCGGGCACCGTACGAAGTCAGGGAAATGCCACTGCGGATGCTGATATGGCGCAGGTGCTACTCAGTAGTGAAAAAGATCTTGCCGAACACAAATACGCCGTTCGTTCTGTTGCGCGCGCGCTTGCAGCCCACTGCACCGATCTTGAAGTGCCAGCTCACCCGCACGTATTGCCACTTGCCAACGTTCAGCATCTGGCTACTGACGTAACAGGTCGACTTGCTGACGACGTTCCAGTACTTGCACTTGCAGCACTTCTTCATCCCACTGCTGCTGTCTGTGGGACACCAACTGAACGTGCACTAGCAACCATTCGCGAACTTGAAGGTATGGATCGTGGACGATATGCCGGGCCGGTTGGTTGGGTGGATGCACACGGTGACGGTGAATTCGGTATCGCATTGAGATGCGCCGAAATTGATCAGGAAGCGGGCACAGTTCGAGCATTCGCGGGCTGCGGCATTGTTGCCGGTTCTGATTCGGAGCAAGAACTCGCTGAATCAAATGCAAAATTGGTACCGATAAGAGACTCTCTCACTCAGCACTAAGCACTGTTTGAGACGTTGGGCAGGCTGTAAAACTAGGCAGTAGCCAATGCTTGACTGATCGCTTCGTTCACATTTTTCAAAGCCGAAGCCTCATCCGTTCTGGTACATGTCCGTGCGACCACAACGTGCACACCTCCAGCAGTCAATGCGACTTTCAATGCCGCATCAAGTTCATCAAGTGTGGTTGCGATCAGACAAGGAAAACCCAAAGCAAGCACTGCCGCAGGTATGTCAGCATCAAATGGCGTGCCAAAAACTCGTTCAAATGAATTCTCAAACTTTGGAGCGCCTTGTTCGAGTTGCGAGAAGATACCGCCGCCATTGTTATCGCTGATGACGTATACAAGATCTGGCACAGCCTCTTGTGCAGGAACGCGAAGGCCATTGATGTCATAAAGAAAAGTGAGATCTCCCAAAAGTGCAATACACGCAGCTTCACTGTCGCGTTGCGCAGCAACTGTTGCTCCCCATGCAGTGCTCACGCACCCATCAATGCCAGAAGTGCCTCGATTGCCAAGAGTCACGGCGCTGCCAGAAGCATTCGCTGCGAAGTTATACACATGCCGCACCGGCCACGATGGTCCAACGAAAAAGAGTCCGCCTTCGGGAACTGCCTGACCGCAGGCGCGAGCCACATGCATGCCGGTCAACTCACCTACTTCACCCGCGAGAACCGTTTCGATCGCGACCGCCGCGAGAAGATCGGCCCGCTGCCACGATTCAAGCCAATCGCCATTTATTTCAGCCTCTCCAGGAGGTAGAGGGCACGCGGCAACGACAACATCGGCGGTGCGAGTTGGATCACTCCACTGTGGTTGCGAGTCAACCGCAATGTGGAATTTTGCGCGCGCGATGTGTCTCTGCACTGCGCGACTCAATCCCACCCGACCAACAGTCAGTACAACATCGGGAATATGCGCATCAGCGAATTCACCATTACCAAGGATGAGGGCTCCATGAGACAGCGCCGTGTCACAGGCTGCGACGTTGCCACTTGGCTCACCAATAATCGGCCACCCGAGTGCATCGCCGAGTTCATCGACGAGATCGGCAACTTCACCATCTGACTGATCTCCAACAACGATCAATCCGCGTTCGGGAATAGCAGAATTGTCAAGCAACATTTCAAAAATTTCATCAATTGGCAAACTCATGCCACCGACGAGTCGCGCATCGGCAGTCCACGGGCGCCCATCGCTGCGACCGGCAAGTGGGCCGATTTGCATAGCCTCAATTTGAGCTTCAATGGTCAGATCATCTGTCGGTATAAGAGGCTCGGCAAACTGCACATTGATGTGTACGGGACCTGCTCGCATTACGTCAGTTGTGGCCGCAACTGCGCGGGCAATTGTCGATCTCCAGGTGCGTGCTTGTGTAGCCTGCGCTTCGTCATTTTCTGCCGGAGTTGCCACTGACATATCAACGCTATCTCGGACGCTGACACCGAAAATTCCAACTTGGTTGATGGTCTGATTTGCTCCAACGCCTCGCAGTGATGCCGGACGATCTGCCGTCAACGCGATAAAAGGAACATTGGAGAAATCGGCCTCAATAATTGCAGGGAGCAAATTTGCGGCCGCTGTGCCGGATGTTGTCACCACAACGGCCGGAACGCCACTTACCTTTCCAAGTCCGAGTGCCAAAAAAGCCGCTGAGCGCTCGTCTAAGCGCACATGTAACGTTAAATCGCCTCGACTCTCTGCATCTGCAAAGGCTAGCGCTAGACCTGCCGACCTAGAACCTGGAGCAAGTACGACGTCACTTACGCCGCATCGAAGCAATTCATCCACGATGACGCGAGACATTGCTGTTGTTGGATTCACGCATCCACCTTTTCATGCCAAGGCTTGGCGGCTGCAGAGTGCCATGCGCGCGCAAGACGATCCTGCCAAAAACTGAATCGTGTGGGATCAAGAAGGGCCCGCGCAGACTCGAGCGCAGCTGGATCTGGAGCCACTCGCTGAACCTTGATTGCCCCTTGGCTAGCGGTGAGTGGTACACCGATGAGGTCTGTGGCTAAAAGTTTTCCTGTACCTAGTCCACATGCGCGATCAATATCCAGGGCCGCCGCCAGTGCTAGCGCTGAACACAGTCCAATCGAGGACTCCATTGCATTACTGACCACGACCGGAAGTTTCACGAGTTCGGCAAGCTCCGCTGCTCGCCAGACGCCACCAACAGGTGCTGGCTTGATGATGGCGAAGTCCGCGATTTCCCGAAGTTCGCGCATTGCAGTTGCATCGAGGTTTTTATCTTTTCGGATCGATTCATCAACCGCGATAGGCACGTCGATGGCAGCGCGAACGGCACGAAGATCCTCATTGCTTTCAACCGGCTGCTCTAC
Organism: Actinomycetes bacterium; assembly: GCA_037137855.1. Classification (GTDB taxonomy): domain Bacteria; phylum Actinomycetota; class Actinomycetes; order S36-B12; family S36-B12; genus UBA11398. The sequence continues at coordinate 3,830 of JBAXJN010000006.1, read as the reverse complement.
GTATTCCAGTCCATAGACAGCAAGTCGCTTCAAAGCACTGATCGCATCAACAGCAGACCAACAGGCATTAGCATCGATACGGATTCGGCCGATTCCGCTTCCTAGCACTGCATCCAGGGCATCACGAGTTGCAGAGATTCGTGCCTCGTCTGCGAGCGGGTCTCCGCTCACTTTCACTTTGATCGTGGTGCAGCCGTCATTGACCACTGCTTCGCGCACTAAAACCGAAGCCACTTCAGCGCTAACAGCGGGAATGATCGCGTTGACGTTCACGGAAGTTCGCTTGGCTTGCGGCCAATCCCCGTAGGCGGCTTCGAGGGCACTTGCCAGCCATCGTCCACTGAATTCATCACCGTAATCATCAAATGGGGCGAACTCGCCCCAGCCAGACGGTCCTTGAATCAGCAGACCCTCGCGAACAGTGACACCCCTAAATTCACGATGCAGTCTGATCGCGAACGGTGTGGCAGCCGTAAGGAGGGAGCCAGGCAGACTCACGGGCGTTTAGGGAACTTCGAGAAGTCTGGCTTACGTTTTTCTTTATAAGCATCGCGGCCTTCTTGAGCTTCTTCACTCATGTAGAACAACAAGGTGGCGTCACCAGCGAGCTGTTGAATCCCAGCAAGTCCATCGTCTGCTGCGTTGTGTGCGGCTTTAAGCATTCGTAATGACAGCGGCGAGAGTTGCAACATCTCGTGAGCCATTTCAACCGTTGCAATTTCAAGGTCGACAAGCGGAACAACTTCATTCACTAAGCCCCAGTCATAGGCTTGTTCCGCGCCATACTGACGACAGAGGTACCACACTTCGCGAGCGCGCTTTTGTCCGATGATGCGAGCCAGCAGACCTGAGCCATAACCACCATCAAAGGAACCAACTCGTGGACCTGTTTGCCCAAAACGCGCATTTTCTGCGGCAACAGTCATGTCACACACCACATGCAGCACATGTCCGCCACCCATGGAGTAACCAGCAACCATCGCGATGACTGGCTTTGGAATGCGTCGGATCAGAATCTGAAGATCAAGAACATTGAGTCGTCCAACTCCAGCAGCCGCGACGGCATCGTCGCCGATGTAGCCGTCATCACCACGAATGATTTGATCGCCACCGGAACAAAAAGCGAGGTCTCCTTGGCCAGTCAAGATGATCACACCAACGCGTCCATCGTCACGCGCCCGAGTGAACGCTTCGATCAGTTCGATAATGGTTTGTGGACGAAACGCATTGCGCTTTTCTGGGCGGTTAATCGTTATCTTGGCAACACCTTCTGCATCACCTAGGGAAATCTCATACTTAATATCGTTGAACTCACCCTGTGATTCCCAGTCACAGGCTGGAGTCGCTGACGAATGCGCTGGGTTGGTCATTGCTGGCGAATCAGCGGCAACAACCGGAGGCAAGATGTATCGCGTACGGGTATCCATAACCGGAACGCTATCGCGACTACGATTGGCCTAATGCCGGCCCGACCACTCATTGCGATATCGGTCCCTTCGGGCCCCGATGGGTTACGCGCGCTCATTGGGCCACTACGAGCGGCTCTTGGCGGCACTGGAGCGGCGATCACCCCCATCCCAGCGCAGGCCACTGGATTCTCACCTCAATATTTGGCACAGCTCTTGGCTGCGACTCGTCCTGACGACGCAGCTCAGCCCCTCGAGACCGACGAAGTGGCGGTGGTGCTGGCCACTTCTGGATCAACCCAGAGCCCTAAGGGGGTGCTGCACAGCGCCACAACGTTGAGCGCCTTGTCATCCGCGGTCCAAGGTGGCGCAACACCGCAATGGATAGCGGCGTTACCCATCACCTCAATGGGTGGCTTCAATGTGGTCTTGCGTGCCCTTGAAACAGGGCTCGATCCACTACCGATGGACAGTTTGGGTGGAGCAAAACCGTTCACTCCGGCCGGATTTATCTCTGTGGTTGACCTAGCCGCCCAACGCTCCAGCGATATCCGAGTTTCACTTGTCGCGGCTCAAGTTCGCCGGCTTCTCAGCGATCCTGCGGGAATTTCTGCACTGCTTCAGTGTTCACAAATCTTGGTTGGTGGAGGTCCACTACCTTCCGTGACAGCCGATGCAGCAAGAGCCGTGGGGATCATGTTGACCACAACCTACGGTGCAACGGAAACTGCAGGTGGTGCCGTCTTTAATTCACAACCACTTGCCGGTGTCACCATTTCTATCGACTCTGAAAGTTCAGAGATTTCGTTGGCTGGTGACATGGTTGCTCTTGGCTACCGCTGCGCACCCGAACTCACTGCGCAGCGTTTTGTTCAGGGTAGTTACCGAACCGGGGATCTTGGAACCTTCACTGACCATCTCGTCGTTACCGGGCGCATCGACGATGTAACAACCATTAATGGTGTCAATGTTTCGCTGCACGCCGTTGAAGAACTTCTCAATAGTTGCGAGGGAGTGGCCGCGGCTGCTGTAGTTTCTGCTCCTGATGTAGGCGATGAAGATCAACTCTTCGCAGTCATTGAACCTGCTCGTGACGTCGATCATCACACTCTTCGTATCGAACTTCGCAACGCTGTGAACCTTGCTCTCGGCGCCGCTGCGACTCCCCGGTATTTTGCTTTCCTCGATGCAATTCCAACATTGCCGAACAACAAAGTTGATCGGCAGTCAATTCTGCACCTCACTCGCGATGGAGCGTTATGGCAACGGTAAGTCAGTGGATTGGTGGCGCTCGGCCGCGCACGTTGCCTTCAGCCATCGCCCCCGTGGCCATCGGCGGTGGGCTAGCTGCCCGTGCCGACTCCTTTATCTTGGTGCGGGTACTTCTTGCACTGGTTGTCGCTCTCGCGCTTCAGATTGGCGTGAATTACGCCAATGACTACAGCGATGGAATCAAAGGAACTGACGAGGTGCGTGTTGGGCCAGTACGCCTTGTCGGGCAGCGGCTTGCAACACCCTCACAAGTGAAATTCGCAGCCTTATCTTGTTTTGCAGCCGCGATGTTAGCCGGCCTGGCTCTGATTTTGATTACTTCACTGTGGTGGTTGACCATCGTGGGAGTGGCGTGTGTGGCCGCAGCTTGGTTTTACACTGGGGGTAAATATCCTTACGGATACCTTGGCCTTGGTGAGGTTTTTGTTTTCGTTTTCTTCGGTTTAGTTCCCGTTCTTGGAACTGTCTACGTACAGACGTTCACCATTACTGCGGCCGATGTTTTTGCTGCCTGTGCTATTGGCCTACTCATTTGCACATTGCTCGTTGTGAATAACCTTCGCGATATTCCCACTGATATTGGCGCAGGTAAACGAACTCTCGCAGTAAAACTTGGTGACCATCGCACTCGCTTACTTTATGTGGGGTTTGTGGTTTCAGCCATGGTTCTCACCGTGATTGTCGCTGCCCTCACAACCTGGTGGCTATTACTGGTCTTGGTCAGTTTTGTGCTCGGGATTCAACCGGTTCGTCTGGTCACCAGCGGCGCCGTTGGACCCAGCCTGGTCGTTGCCCTCAAGCAAACTGGGCTGCTCGTCTTGATCTACGGACTCGGTGCTGGAGCTTTGCTCGCCTGGGCTTGATTGTGCGCGAAGGATCTCTTGCTGCCACTTGTCTTCGGCTGCGGCCGAACTCTCGATTTTAGAATTGATGCCACTAAAGAATGCGCCGACGCTTTCGCTCATTGCATCTCGCTGGCGGTCAAGTAACACGATGCTGATCGCGCTTGAAATTAATAGCGCAAGAACAAGGGCCAAGACGCCCTTCACTGGAGTGAGGAACTGCAGAATTGCCCAGAGTCCAAGCCAGAGCACTAAGCGCGCAATGGTGTACGTCACAAAATTGAGCCACCGGCTTTTAGGTTGAGTCACG
>JBAXJN010000005.1:0-33971 GCA_037137855.1 Actinomycetes bacterium | reverse complement strand
CTGTTACCCCAGCACCCATAGCCCCGGCGCCTGCAACTGCCAAGCCAAAAGGACCAGAACCAACCGTTGAACAAACTCTCAATGAAGCCTTAGAGGCTAACCGCGATTTGCCAAGTGCGTGGGAAAGTTTGGATAATCAGGTAAAAGCGCTGGAGGGCAACGAAGCAAACAAGGCTGATATTAAGCGACTCAACGCTGCCAAACGCAAAATTGAAAACACGTTGGAAGAAGAGTCGCGGCGCGCAGAAACCGAACAATTAGAAGTAGAACAGAATAAAGGATACGAGTTGCTTTCAAGTATTAAGCAACTTGGTGGTTTGCCAACTCTTGGCGAAAAAGGACGCTATGCTACTGGCGAGTTAAAACGTATTGCCGAAGCATCCAAAGGAGCATTTTTGAGTTTCTTTCGCAAAGGCGCAAAGTCCTTAGATCAATTGCGAGAGAGTTTAAAAGAACGTGGATTTGATTTTGAAACGCCAGAGCAAATGCTTATGGCAATTGAGGATTCGCTTGCAACCGGCAAAAAGTCATACGGCAGTCAATTTCCAGAAGGATATATGGGCGGGCCTGGCGCAATGGGGCCGATGGAGGCTGCGTATCAGGCAGCGTCACGTAAAGTTTTCCAGTCTGCACAAGAGCCAATTCAGCAACGGCGCGTTGCTGAGCAGCGTGGGGACCGCGAAGAATGGCTGCGGCGCTCTGATCCTGACCGCATGGCGGAGGCGGAGGCAATTATGGAAAGGGACCCGAAGGCTGGTCAGAAATTAGTGGACAGCATTAACGCCGGCGAAACCAAATCCGCTACCGATGTTCAAGAATTAATTCTTGCCCGCGAATTGATAGACCAATACGCGGCACGCGACGCGGCGGCAGAACGTCTTGCTGACCCTGACCCGACAATCACGCCAACGGAACGAGCTTTTTTTGACAAAGAATTTAACGCAGCAAACGAACGCATTGGTAAAACTGAGGACGCATCTGACAAGACTGGCAGCGAGAAAGGCGCAGGATTTCGGATGCGGCGAATGATGATTGCAGACGATTATTCATTGCAGGGACTTTCGCGCAAGGAACGCAAAATAAAAGGGCGCGATTTGACACCGGAAGAAGTCGAGGCGCTGCGTAAGGAATCCAACGCAATTAAGAAAAAACAGGAAGAAATTGACAGCGTTGTTGAGAAGGAAAGCAAAGAAATAGAGGAAGCTGCCGTGGATTCGGTCTTGGCTGCTGCTATTGCTGATAGGGAAGCTCAAAAGCTTGACGCGCAAAGGACTGGCAATTTGCCGTATAACCCATCTATTCTTGCTCGCGCCGAAGAAATTGTAAAAGGCATTGAATCTAAACGCGACGAACTGCGCGCTAAAGTAAATTGGCGGCAGCTTTTTGGTAGCGAGTCTGGCGCAATAGGCGGAATTGGCGGACCAAAGGGAGAAGGAAAATATCTTGGATCAAAACCAAAAACAGAATCAAACAGTGCAAATACCGCCGCTGCTGTAGAATATCTTGCTTATGAAATTGCATCGCATATTAGCCGATTCAGCGTAAATAGAGCAAAAACCCTGGAAGTGATGCTTGCGCGTTTTGACGAAAGCATTAAACCTTTTTACGGCAAAGCGTGGGATACGGCGCAGAAGATTATTGGTGGTAAAATCAAATCTGAAAAACCCAAGGTTGCAGAAGCTGTAAAGACCGGAGCAACCGCACCTGAAAAACAGCCAAAACCACCCAAGTCCAAGGACACGTTGGTAGGCGAAGGACGAGCAGCAATTGAAAGGGGCGACGGAATTAGCAACATAGTAGCTCAAATTGTTAATGGCATCATTGACTCTGGAAACCGAAACAGATCGGACATTTTTACTCGTGCCACCAAAATTGTTCAAGAATTTATGCCGGAAGCCACATTGCGCGACGTAAATCGGGCGTATGTGGACTACGGAAAAAAGAGCTACCCGAATCCCGACGAAGCGGCAGCGTTCAAGCGCAAAACGCGGCAGGCGGTGAAGATTGAGGAGGATATTGCCCGCATCAAAAACGAGAAGCTTCGCCCGGAACTGCAAGGGTATCAGCGCGAAAAGCTGGATCAAGAGCTTCGCCGTTTAACGCAAGAGCGTAGCGAGCTTTTGAAAGATTCGTCGTTGCCTCAAGAGCCTGGCGCGTTTGCATCAAAAGACGAGGCCAAACAGACAAGAATTAAAAACCGTATTGCGGAATTGGACGGCTACTTGAAGGGCGAAAAGCCTGTTGAAAAAAGGCCGACGCAGCCGGACAGCGCAAAAACCGAGCAGATGCGCGCTGAGAAAGAAGCGCTGGAAGCCTACGTAAAGGAAGTAGATGCCGTTAAAAATCCACCTTTGTCTGATGCTCAGAAGGCATTGGATTCGGCTATGATAGCACGGGAGCGTGCCGGACAGACCTTGGACGACATTTCCACCGGCAAAGTGAAAGACCCGGCGAAGATCAAGGAGGCGCTGACGCAACTGGAAGAAGACGTTCGCCTCGAAACCGACGCACTCAAGGCACTCGCCGCCGAGATGCGTCGCGACGCCAAGAATCCGGGCGATCCTGGATATCTGAAAGAGCAGTCGCAAATCAAGTCGCTTGAACGCGCTATTGCTAATTACGCTGATAAAGTAGCAAAAGGCGACTTGGCTGGCAAAAGCAAGATACAAGGGCCGGACTCGCGCCGTGTTGCGCAATTAAAAGCTATTCGCGATTCGCGCCGTGCCGCGTATCAGGCTGCGCGCGACGCTGGCAAGCCTGTGCGCTCGCCAGAGGACCGTTACAACGATACGCGCCTGAACGCAATGAAACGACGTGAGGCTGATTTAAAAGCGCGTGGGGTGCGGCAAGCCGCTGGCGACTTTTCAAAACGTCCAAAGCCCGTCACGCCCGCGCTTCGCCGCGATGTCCTGAACAAAAAGGCGGAGCTGCAAAAGATGAAGGACGAAATCGACCTTCGCCAAAAGGAGTATGAGCTAAGTCAGCAACCGGCATGGAAGAAGGGCGTCAGGGCACTGGGCGAGGTGCGCGGCATCATCCTTGGCGGCGATCTTGGCGTCTTGACTCGGCAAGGTGCGTTTGCGTGGTCGCGTCCGATCAACGCGACTGTCGCTGTGATAAACGCAACCAAGGCAATGTTTTCGCCAGAGGCAATGGGCAGGTGGGAAGTGGAGATGCGCGAGCGTGTCATTGACGGAAAGCCGGTCGCGCCGATTCGCAAGGAACATGGGCTGCAAACCACGGACACGATGAGTCACCCGGAAGAATTGGTGATTACGCGCCTGCTATCACGGATGCCTGACATAAAGATTGGCGGAAAGACGATCAAGGCTTCCGTTTTCTTCAAGGGACTGGAGCGATTCCAAACCACGTTCATCAACGATGTTCGGATGCGGACGTTTGACGCGGCGGTTAAGCGCGGGTTCACGCCGGAAGAATTGAAGCTGCGCGCGAACTTCATCAACAGCGCTACGGGCCGGAGCAACGCCAAGATGGTCGGTCCTTTGATGTCGGCGATTTTCACGTCTCCGCGTTACGAGCGGTCGCGGTGGGAGATGCTGGCGCAACCTGTTCGCAATTTGGGCAGATTGGCTATTGATGGATACAAGGGCGAACTCAATCGGGCGGCATTGGCTAATTTGAAAGACATGGCCGTGACTGCGGCTGGCGTTGTGGTGCTTTTCCAGCTCGCCGCAACAGCGGGAGGCTACAAGGTGAATTGGGACCCAAAATCCACCGACTTTCTCAAGATGCGGAAAGGCAACGAGGTTTGGGACGTGATCGCCGGACTCGCGCCGCGTATCCGCGATTTGATGCGGCTTTGGGTTGGGTTCAATCATCCTGATTACAAGGAGAACTGGATGAAGACGGGCGGCAAGATGATTGTCAGAGCGATCAACCCGGCGCTAAAAACGCCAGCGGAACAGCTTTCCATCGCCAAGCAGCGATACGAGAGAGCGCACGAGCCAAAATCTCCATTTACCGGGTTCAAATCTCCAGAGGAGAGCGAGGGGCTGATTACACTCGCACCTCTGATTGTTCAAAGCATGAAACAGGCGATGAAAGAAGATGGGGTTGAAGCTGCGGTGTGGGCTGGTGCGCGCGAGTTTGTTGGTTCATCGGTTAGTCGTTACCCAAAACCTAAAAATGACCGCTAAAGCCAAGCTCGCGCCGCGCATTAGTTACGACAACTTTGCGTTGCCTCCCGGTTACGAGCCGTGGCATCTGTGCCTGACCAAGTTTGGACTTGGTAAAGGCGAAGAAAAGTTAAAATGGTTTAAGCGTCTTGTTACTGAGCTTTGGCCGGAACCGCTATTCATGTGGGACAGGTGGAGCGACCTGTTCTTTGGCGCGTTGTGCGGGGCAAGGGAAACTGTTGAGCAAACTATTGGTACAAAGATTGAATCCGATTATCCGTGGTGGGAGCAATTAACAGCCACAGGAGCCGCGGGAACGGGGAAAAGTTCTAGGGCCGCGTTGTGGGTTCTTTGCAACTGGCTGTGCGCCCGCGAGCATACAACCTGTATGTTGACCTCAACCAGCGTTACTGCGCTTAAGCAGCGTATCTGGAGCGAACTGGTGGACTGGATACAGAAATGTAAACAGCCATTGTCCGACCCCACAATTGGCTGGCTACAAATTGTGCCATCAGACACCATTATCCGGTGGAGCGGTGAGGATACGAAAAGCGCAATCTTTGGGCGTGCAGTCGATCAAGGAGGTTCTGTGGACAACGCGGTTGGGCGTATCAAAGGTATTCACAACCGTCGCGTGTTTGTTGTGACGGATGAGATGACGGCTATGCCTGAGGCTATTGCCAAGGCGTGTCGCAACTTGGATTCCGGCACAATGGAGTTTCAATTTATTGGGCTAGGCAACGCTACTGACTATTCTGACCAACACGGTATTTACTGCGAGCCGGTGGACGGCTGGAACAGTGTTACGGTGAATGACGAGTTCTGGTTGACCAAGCTGGGCGGTTGTTGCGTGCATTTGGATGGGCATAAGTCGCCATCATTGGATAATCCGGCCAAGTATCATTTTTACATTGGACGCAAAAAGCTGGAAAAGGATGCGCGGTTTTTTGGTGGCGAGAACACCCCTGACTATTGGCGCGAGTGCCGAGGCTTTTGGGCACCGTCTGGATTGTCTACAACGGTCATGGATGCGTTCCTGCTATCACAGTTTAATACCGCTGACAAAGCTGTGTGGAAGGCTCGCTGGGAGATGGGCGCTGGCTTTGACGTAGCGTTTGAGGGCGGCGACAGGCGCGTGCTTTATCCGTTCAAGTTTGGCGAGTTTGCCAGCGGCGTTAAAGGCATTGAGTTTCAAGCCCCGGTCATTGTGAACATCGACATGACGCAGGACAAACGCTTCATCCACTACGGCATTGCTGCTGCTGTAGAAGAGACATGCCGGAACTACAAGATTGACGGCAAGCCGCATCCAATCCTTCCCCACAATTTGGCGTGTGACGTAACAGGCGAGGGTGCCGGTCCGTTCGGAATTATGTCTGGAAGCTGGTCACGCGACATTATTCCCGTGGAGTTCGGTGGAGCAGCGGAAAAGACGGCGGTATCCGCAGACAGACCAACAACGTGGCATGAGCTTTACGGGAACAAAGTGACGGAAATCTGGTATTCAATGCGTCGATTTATTGAAGGCGGACAGGTGAGAGGACTCACCGACGCTGACACAATACGCGAGTTGACTTCCCGCGATTACGTCCGTAAGAACAACAAGACTCATGTGCTGCCTAAGAGTGAGATGAAGAAGCTCAAGTCTCGCAGTCCCGATTTGGCGGATGCAGCCTGCATTGCCGCCTTTGTCCTTCGCAAGAAGGGGATTATGCCAGCAAGCGTAGCGGACAATGTGGTGATAGATTCAACCGCTTGGAACGCGGCTGCTGAGAAAATGAACATGGAAGGAAACGAATCAGACTACGAAGATTCAAATTCAGCTTTTGCAATATGAACGAGATGACTCTAACCAACAAAACAATGGTGCCGCCTGGGGGATACCCGTTTAAACACCCAGCTACCGGCCACAATTTCAACAGTGGCACATACTCCCTCTTGCTTGGGCAAGTTCGTGACTACTGCACCGCCAACGGTTTTCCGCCAATTGACGAGCTAGACATTGAGCAATACATCTGCGAGCAGCTTGGAGCAAAGACCGCCCGCCGTTTTTGTTCTGGTGACGGCATTTCAGTTGACGGAGTTGATTTAGACTGGCGCGATATATGGAACGGCACAAAGGTTATGGCGTCATTTATTGCTGGTGGACGCCAAACTGTGGATCGCGCCGAAGCCGAACGACGTGCCGCCATCTGTTTTCTGTGCAGCCGAAACGCTAAATACTCTAGGCCATGTGGCGGCGACTGCACAGAGCTTGCGGAATTGATTGTTTCCGTTGTTGGCGGTGAAGGAACATCCATAGATTTGGACCTCCACGCCTGTTCGGTGTGCAAATGCAGCAACAAAGCGCAGGTCTGGGTGCCGATTGAGCATCTAAAACGTGGCGTTACACCGGAAATGATGGGGCTTTTTCCGCAAAAATGCTGGAAAAAACAAGAAATTGAGGCGTTGGACGCAGAAACAAATTGACTACTTACGTAAATAACGTAAAAACCACCTACAGATGTATAACCAAGAGACTCCAGACGGAAAACTTGCTGACCTGACCGAGTCGGGTGAGGTGGTAAAATCTCGCGTCTCGGACCCAAAACATGCGTTAAAAATCTGTCAGCGATTTGTCAACGACGACAGGCTGCGTGCGGCTCGTCGCGCCAAGGTTCAAGGCGCATTTGACGGCAACGCACCAAAGGCGCAGAACGATCTTGTTCGGGCCGGGCGCGGCAACGACTCCAATCTAAACTTTAAACGGCATCGCGGGAACATTATGAACGCGTGGACGCCGTTCTTCGACATGGTGTGCGAGGTTCCTTTGTGCATTGACGGCGATTTGGAATATGCCGACTCGGCGCAGGACGCAGAATTGATGCGTGGATTTGCTGAGTATTTCCACAGCATGGTCTTCAACTGGCGCGGGTTTGATGACATGAGCCAGCTTTGCGACTTGCAGATGCTCCTGCATGGCCCTGGCATCTTGGCGTGGGAGGATTCTTTGGACTGGCGACCAAAAGCAATTCTGGCTGGAAACATCTACTTCCCAGACGGCACCGAGATTTCTTTGGACAATTGCGAGATGGCGATGGTCTTTACGCCAATGAGCGCAGGACAGCTTTGGCGCAAGATTGAGAACGAGAAGGCGGCAACGGCAGCGGGCTGGAATGTTGCGGCAGTAAAATCTGTCATCATGGATAGCGCCAACAACAACAGCGATGCCTACGGCTGGAATCGCGATTGGCAGAGGTGGAATCAGGCGTTCAAGAATGGCGACATCTACGTGACCCAAACGCAGACCAAACGAATCTCGCTCTACACGTTGTTTGTTGAGGAAATGGACGGAACAATTTCTCAAAAGATTGCTCCTGCAAAAGATGGGGTGGCAGATTATGCGTTTCTTTTTGACAGCGAAAGCAAGTATGAGGGGTGGGATCAGTGCCTTTGCCTGTTTCCCTACGACATCGGGGCAGACGGAACGTATCATTCCATCAAGGGGCTTGGCACGGACATCTACCCGTTCTGTGCGTTGCTTAACCAGATCGACAACAGCATTGCCGATCTTGTGGTGACGGGCATCAAGCCGATGTGGCAACCGACCACAAACGCCAAGCTGGAAGACTTTAAGATGGTCAAATGGGGTGGTGGCAATTTCATCCCCAACGGGATTAATCCGCTCCAGTTGAACATGAGTCAGGGGATTAACCCTGCGCTACAGGTTTCTGCTGCGTTTACGCAAACGCTAATCCAGAACACGGCAGCATCTAGCCAGCAAGATTTAAGCGCTCCTACGGTGGAGGAAACTGCCAAGGGCGCAATGATCCGCGCTGCCGAACGGGCAAAGATTTCCAAAGGTTTGTATAACCGTTACATGCGGTGCAAAGACCGGCAGTATTCGGAAATGTGGCGTAGGGCGACAAACCCTAATTTAAAGTCGTATCATCCAGGCGCAAAAGAAGCGTTAAAGTTTCAAGAGCGATGCTATATGCTTTGCGACAAACTTGGGGTTGAACGCGAAGCATTGCAGGCTGTTACAAACATCCGCGCTAATCGTTCCCTCGGACTAGGAAGCGCAGCTATGCGGATTGAAATTGTCAATCAGTTGATGGCAAACATCGACCGCTTTGATGAGATTGGACAAAACGAAATCAAGCGCCAGTTTGTTTCCGTGATGACAAGTTACCACAGTGTGGACTCAATCATTCCCAGCATTACAACTGGGCGAGACGCTACAAACGATTCTGCGTTGGCAGCGCAGGAGGACAATGGGTTCTCTATGTTGGGCGAAGAAGCACAGGCCATAGTAGCTCCAAGACAGAATCACGTTCTCCACTTGGAAGTTCATATTCCATCTATGCAGAAAGACATGGAAATGTGTCAGGCCGGAGAGCAGGAACCACAAGAATGTTACGACCGTTTGGAAGCAAAAGGTAAACACGCGGAAGAACATCTTGCAAGATTGGCTTCAAATCCCACACGCCAAAAAGAATACAGAGCGTTCAATGGCGCGCTTGATGAATTGGCTGCGTTTAAGGACGAGATTCAAGCCATGCTGGAACAACAGAAAGAAGACGCGCCACCGCCGCCCGATCAGCCGACGCCGGAGATGGCAAAGGTGCAGGGCAATTTGGAAATAAAAGCGCAGAAGGAACAATCTACGATGGCGCTTCGTCAACAGAAGCAACAGTTTGAGCAACAGATGAAGTTGCAACAGGCGCAATTTGACAAGGCTCTGGCTGATGCCAAAGCTGCGGCAGACATCAATCGTTCTACAGCAGAGAGTCGCGCTTATACCGCGATGGACATGGAGAAACAAAAACCAAAAATTGAATAAACCGAAGAGATGGAAACAACCGAAGTAATTGAAGAACCGATGAGCAATGACTAAAGCAGATTTCATTAAAGAGTGGGGCGCCGACTGGCGCAAACTGGCAGGCAAACCAGTATTCTCGGCGTTGCTATCAGCGATAGACGACGAAAGCCCTTCGCGAATTATTACAGCGCGAAGTGATGCAGACGTGCTACATGGCGGACCTGTGCTTGCTGCTGAGATTCGTGGACACGAACGGCTGCGGGCCTTTCTGGTTTCCCTTTCCACAGAGCAAGACAAACACTTTGAACCAGACGACAAATTCTCCGAGTCAGAAACCATCTAATACCAAAACAATATGAGTACCACCATTGCAGAAACATCGCCAGCCGAAACCAAATCAAGTCCGTTTAGTGCGGCACTAGAAAATGCGTTTAACGGAGATAACGCTTTGCCTGTTGAAACCGAAAGCACATCACAGGAACCAGCTAAGGTTGCAAAAGAAAGCTCCAAGTCAGTTCCTGACGCTTTGTTCAAGAGGGCTGACTCTGATACCCGATCCGTTGAAGAGTCGCTGCCAGAAAAAACTGCTGCGGATGAAATTGCCGAACCGCCAAAACTGGACGCCAAGGGCAAAGCTGGCTGGGAGGCATTGAAGAAAACGGCGCGAGAAGAATCCACCAAACGGGCGGAACTAGAACGGCAAATTGAAGATTGGAAATCCAAGGGCCGCGATCCTGAGACACTGGAAAAACACCTTTCTGAGCGCGACAAACGAATTGCTGACTACGAAGAGCGTGTTGCTCGCGTTGATCTGGAGCTTACAGACAGCTTTAAACGAGACATCATTGAACCGCGCCAAAAGGAAATTGGTAAAGCCAAGGCACTTGCGGATGAGATGGAAGTCAATCCAGACGAAATGAGTTCTGCTCTTAACTTGAGGGGCAAGGCTCGTTCTAATGCGCTTCGTGAAATGGGAATTGATCCTGATGGCGGTCGCATTAGCCGCATCATGGATAACCTGGATGAAATCCATGACCGCGCCGAGTATGATCGTGCTAATGCCAAGCAAGCTCTGGAATATCGCATTGAACGCGAGCGCATGGATAAGCTGTCCGAGCATGGCGAGTTTGTAAAAACCAAGTTCTTGCAATTTGATGACATGACCAAACGGATGCGATCAAAACTGGAAATCTTAAATCAAGTAGATGGGCATGAGGATTGGAACACCAAGTCAAGGGGGGTAGTAGAAAGCGCACGCGCCTACATTCAGGACAATCCTTATGCCGATGTGGAAGCGGTAATTGAGGCGAAATCCATGCCAGTATATCGCGAACTGTTTCTGGAAACCCGCGAGCGTGAGGCTGCGCTGGAATCTAGGGTGGCAGAAATGGAGAAGGAGTTGAAAGCCATTCATGGACGCTCGCCTTCTCTGACGCAACGAGGACAGGCGGCAACCACTGGCAATTCAAAACCGTTTAGCTCTATGATCGCGGAGGCGTTTGGACAATGATTCTTGTCATTGCGTTCTGTCATAAAGACAAAGCAAAAGCCGTTTGTCTTGCCAACTGGATTGCAGAGTTGGGCGGCACTAACAAACATGATCTTTTGCTTGGGTATCACGAAGACACCACACCGGACCCAATTCACGAAATCCTTAAGCCCCACTTCAACCACGTTGGCGGATTTAAGATCAGCGACTCGGAGACAAACTATCCGGCAATTGCCAATATCATGTGGCATGAGTGTTTGAAAACCGTTGCAGATCAATTTAATGCACCGTGGTTCTGGATGGAGCCAGACGCCGTTCCGTTGACGCCAGATTGGCTAGACAAGATTGAGGACGAGTATCTTAAGGCCAAGAAGCCCTTTATGCTTGATCGCGTAATTACCCCAACACGCTCACACAACAGCGGCGTTGGAGTGTATCCTGGCAGGGTGCGCGACTACACTACGCGCTTGTGGGAGCTTTCAAACATGCCGTGGGACGTGTTTTTGGCCGAGGAGATCACGCCGTTCACACATCACACAGAATTGATTCACGACAAATTCTATCGTGTGTGGGACGACCCAGACAGCGGACCTCCAGTTTTTCCTGACGCCAATTCCCTTTCCATTATTGAACCAAGTGCCGTGTTGTTTCATCGAAACAAGGATGGCAGTTTGATTGAACGTCTTCGCGAATCGCGGGGTAGTGTAAGTGTAACACACCCCGTTCTCATCGGCGGGGAGATTGCCGGTGCGACCCCGGCCCCCGCAACTGTTGACGTTGTCGCCATGCTTCGTCAAATTGCTGAATTGCAGGAAAAGCTAAAAGCGCAAACTGTAACAACTCCGGTTACAGATGGGAAAAGGCAGCGCACGCCAACGCAAATTCAAGCCGCAAAAGATCGCATGGCAAAAGCGCGAGCAGGGAGAAAGCCGTGAACTGCGACATCTTCATTCGTAGCTACGAAAAGGATTTCGAGTGGTTAAAATACTGCCTTCGTTCAATCCAGCGTTTTGCTACCGGATTCAGAAACGTAATTGTGGTGGTTCCAAATGGGCAAACGCCACCAACCGGACCAGTCGAAAAAGTTTTCTATGTCCATGAAGGATGCGATGGATACATGCACCAGCAGCTAACCAAGCTGCACGCGGACTGTTTTTCCGACGCCGAGGTGTTTCTGTTTATGGACAGTGACACCATATTCACGCGGCCAATTTCGGCCCGTAATGCGTTTGATTCGTGGCTCTACACACCATACTCCAGTCTAAATGATCCAAACACGATGACATGGAGGAAGGTTGTGGAGAAAGCCATCGGAGTATTTCCAGAATACGAGTTTATGCGAAGGCATCCGTTGAGCGTCCAGAAATGGATGCTGCAAGGATTGCGCGATTTCTTTTGGCAGAAACACGGCATGAGCTTGGAAAGCTACATCATCGCGCAGCCGGGCCATGAGTTCAGCGAGTGGAATGTCATCGGAGCGTGGCTGTGGTATTTTCATCGCAGCAAGGTGCAATGGCAGAACACCGACGAAAAACTGGGAGTTCCGTTTGTCCATCAGTCGTATTCTTGGGGCGGACTCAACGATGACATTCGCAAGAACCTGGAGGAGGCGTTGGCATGAGCAATGTGCTTGTGCTTGTGCTGAGTTCCCGCCGCGAACCGTGGGGCGATCTGATGGATGTCTCACTGGCAACGTGGGATGCTGACCCCCATTCTGATGTGCAGACGCTTTACTACTGCGCCCACGGCAGCAATCAGCTTATCCGTGACAATGTGCGCTATTCGGCAATGGAAGATTCTTTGGAGAATATCAGCCCCCGCACTTTGGAAGCGTTGGGATGGGCGCTGGAACTGCCGGATTGGAAGTATTTGGCGCGACCTAACTCAAGCTGCTACGTCCATAAGGGTAATCTAGCCAAGCATTGCGACACGTTGCCGGAGACGGACGTATTGCGAGGTGCATGGGCTGGCGGTGATTCCGCCAATCCGTCTGTTGGATTTCTATGGGGAGGCGGTCAATACATCATATCGCGTGATGTTGTGGAGCGAATGGTCAAAGCTGGGGCTGGGTGGAAGAACGGACTCATGGATGACGAGGCCATAACGGACTGCGCCAAAGGAGTTGGCATTTCAATGAATCAAGGGTGCGTATTTGCTACGATTGACGACCAGTTTGAGGGCAAGTGGTTGTGCATGTGTTACGGACTTGGTGAACCGTTTACATTTACCGACTTTGCCGACTTGAAAAAAGCCGATGGGCATTTCTTCTTTCGCGTAAAGCAAGATCATAATAGGCGGCTAGATGAGAAGCTGATGCGGGAGCTAAAGAAGAACCTGCCATGATCTACACCTTTGACACCAAGCGGGCGCAACTGCGGGATGGATTCTATCAGACCGGCAGCGGGACGCGTTGTGTGTTGATTGTCGGTTCCTGCCGGACAATGGCGTTCTTAAACTATCTTGCAGCTTGGAATGAGATAAGCGGAAACGGTTTTACGATTCGCTATATCAACCCGTTTGACTGGCACTGGAACGCAGCAGACGAACTGGTGGACTTAGAAAAGGCAATTGATGCTCTAGAAATTAACAGCGGAATCCTTGGTGTAATAGGCAACACCGAGATATTCATCCACGAACACTACGGAAACTACGGGATGTTCAATACGTCGAGAGACGCTGCAAAGAATATCTATCAGTTCGGAATGAACGCGAACACGGACATTGGTATTCCAAACTTTCACGATCACTTCATTCTCTACAACGATTTTGCGGCGTTCGGTGAAGTGCCAGAGGATTGGAAAGAGCGTGGGTTAGCGGCAGTCGATAAGTTCTGTGACCTCTGCGCCAAGACCAGTTTTCCAGATATGGCTGAATACTTCCGAAACAACTGGCAAAACATGCGCTTGTTCTGGACTCCAAACCATACCAGCGGGGCGTTTACACTTTACCTGTTTCGCAGGATGAATGAAGTGTTCCTGCATCTTCCACTAGACAATGATTTCTGGCAGCGGATTGGTGGTGACGATATGTTCCGCGATCCACATACTCCCGTTCATCAAAAGGACATCGAAACATACAAACTTACATGGAATCACTAGCCAACATATTTACGCGCATTGGACATTTTGGAAGCGATGCTGGTCATAATGACAAAGGATCAACTCATTCCTACATTGAATCATACGAGCGTTTGTTTTCACCGTATCGGGAATTTGCCGACGTTCTAGAAATTGGACTGGCATCAGGAAAGTCATTGGACTTGTGGGGTGAATACTTCGGACCAAAAAGCACTATAATCGGTGTGGACATTTCTGTGGTGTTTGACACGTCGCGATTCCAACCACCGCGATTTAATGTGATCCAGGCAGATGCAACAAGCCAAGCGGCTATTGTTGCGCTTGGTCAAGCAAAGTTTGACATTATCATTGATGACGGAAGCCACATGCAAGCCGACCAAGAGGCGGCGTTTCGCCTGCTATCACCGCGAGTCAAGGCGGGTGGTCTTTACATTATTGAAGACATCCTCAGTCCCGAATCTAGCGTCCCATCGCTCCGCGCTCTTCATCCAAACTGCGAGGTAATTGACCTGCGTGGAGTGAAGGGACGGTTTGATGACATGCTGTTGGTTTATCGTTTCTAATTATGAAAATGCTCGTCACAGGAAAAAGCGGGTTTGTAGGTCGTCACGTTGTCCGCGAGTTGGAAAGCCGTGATGTTGAGATTGTGCCAGACTTCACTGACCGTCCCGAGGCGGTGATCCATCTCGGCTGGGGGCATCTTCCTAATTACGAATCATATCTACACTCGGCGCAAGTCCAGTGGCATCACGGCTTCCTAAGCGCAGTCATCGGAGATGGCATCACAAACATTACCGCAGCGGGAAGCTGTTTGGAGTTGGTGGACGATCCTCCGGTTTATGGACTCGCCAAGATTAGCGTCCGCGATGGTTTGTTGTGGCGGCTTCCTACGGCCAAGTGGGTTCGGTTTTGGAATGTCTATGGGCCAGGGCAACGCGAAGAATGTTTGCTGCCGAGTCTTCGGCGCGCAATGGAGCGTGGAGACGAATCTTTCCAAGTCATTGACGGAATGCGCGATTTTATACCCGTTCAAGATGCGGCAAAGCGGCTGGTGGATATTGCGCTGCAAGAGGAGGAGTCTGGCGTATTCGATTGCGGAAGCGGCACCGCCGTTCCAGTGATTGATTTCTGCCGCAAATTCACGGGTGATAGCACGATCCGACTAGAAACAGGATACCCAATGCCGTCCTACGAACCAAAAGTGTTTTCAATCCGCAACCGCAATGAACACGGCGATAGATAGATGTTTGTGCTGCGAGGGGGCGCTGGTTCCTCTGGTAAACTTTGGGCAGATGCCGTTGGTAAATACCTACGGTGTGACGGAAAAGTTTCCGTTGGCGGTCAACCGCTGCAAGGTCTGCTGCCATTTGCAGTTGTCGGAGGCGGTTGATCCGCTGGTGCTTTACAGTGATTACGCCTACTGTTCTGGAACTGGAAAAACCGCATTGGACTTCTTTTCAGGGTTTGCTCGCACGGCGTTGTCCTACGTTCCAAATGCCAAGCGGGTTCTGGACATTGCCAGCAATGATGGGAGCCAGTTGGATGCGTTTAAGTTGCTCGGGCTTTCAACGTCGGGAGTTGACCCGGCAGAAAATCTGGCAGGAATTGCCGCAGCCAAAGGGCATCTCATTCGCATTTCGCTTTTTGAAGATGTTAAATTCCAGTCAAACGAGACATTTGACATCATCACCGCGCAGAATGTGGTGGCGCACACGCACCGGCCTGTGGAGTTCCTGTCCCGATGCGCGGACATTATGCACAAGGAGTCGCGGCTATTCGTCGCAACCTCGCAGGCAAACATGGTGGTGTTGGGCGAGTGCGACACGATCTACCACGAACACGTCAGCTACTTCAATGCGGGGTCCATGATGCGCCTGGCCGAACGCGCTGGGCTGCGACTGCTGGACATTGTGATGAACGACATCCACGGCACCAGCTACGTTTTTGTGCTTGGAATCGCTGGCGAGCCGTCCGTCCGTGTAGCGCAACGGATGCAATGGGAGAATGCGGTGGGGCTGACTAGACCGGGTCTTTACAGATGGTGGAAAACCCATATTGCAGAGAAGATCGAGCGGCTGGGCAGAACGATTGACGGATTCAAGAAGGATGGATTCCTCACTGTTGGCTGCGGAGCGGCGGCAAAGGGCATCTCCATGCTGAACATGGCAGGGGCAAAATTGGACGTGTTGGCCGACAACACGCCGACAAAACATTACAAGATGACTAGCGAAATGCTGATTATGCCGTTTGACGAGATTGCCAATCTAAAAGAACCAAAGGTGTTGTTCGTGGTGCTGGCGTGGAATGTCGGCGTGGAGATTCGCCGCAACGTGGAGAAATTGCGAAGCAGGGCGGAAGATGTGTTTATTGAGATTCGCTAAAATAACATTTGACGTTTTTACGGAACCACCGTAGAAAACCATTCAGAGGTTCTATTAAGCCGTGCTCCTCCGGTAAAAAAACTTGGGCTGTATCACAGGGATTGGCCCGCCTGAAACCAAAACGTGCGCCCGCTATCGGCGGGAATTTCGCACGGTTTCACGTCCACAAATACGCAGTTTTACTTACTTACTATCATGGCCTGTCCCAATCCGTTTGCAGCAATTCAAATCGCTACCGAGCATCTCGGCAGCGAAATCTATGGTATCCCCACTCCGGCGACACCTTACTTTAACTTCGTCGAACGCGGCGTGTTTCCTCGAAACATGGGCGTTACGATGTCAACCTTCATCGCTGGCCGCGTCGAGCCTGACAGCAAATCTGCTGGCTGGTCTGCCGTTACTCTGGACAGCGCGGGTTCCGGTTCTACCGGCCCGTCCATTACTGGCGGCATCTGCGCGGACAGCTTCACTTCTGTCCCTGTTGGATTCGATACGTTGCAATACTCGCCCCGCAAGCTCCAGCTTCAGGGACCGTCTATTTGCCGCGATACGCTTAGTTTCGCGCATCAGCCCACGAAGTTCATCCAGCAGCACTACATCCCGTCTCTCGCCCACTATGTGAAGCGCAAGATCGATTTGGAGTTCCGTGACCAGATCATCAAGTTTTCGAACAAGATGTCGCTGGCGGCTGGTGGATTCTCCAACGTCGTTACCGCATCTACCAATCCGACCATCAAGCCAACTTCGCAGTTGAACTGGTCGTGGCTGGACGGCGTGGCTGTTCGCCTTATTGGCGACGGTGCTGCCAACTCAGACGGCGAAGAAATTGAGATGGGGCCAGACGGTCCTGTGTTCCCGGCTTTCATCGGCCTGGAGGCTCTCAATCGCCTGTTCCAGAACGGTTCGGCTTCTTCGCCCAACGCCTTCCGGCAGGACTTCCAGTATGCCGACTCGGGCAAAGGCGCAATGGCTCAGACTCTGAAATCCATTGGCGCTTCCCGGCAGATCAAAAACTTCCGGTTTGCTCCGGTTGTGAATCCTCCGCGCTTTACCTACAACAACTCTATTCTTGTTGAAGTTGAGCAGTTTGAGTTTGTCTCTGCAACCCACGGCCAGAAGTCCACCGAAACCAGCGCGTATCAGAACGCCGAATACGAAGCCATCGTCATTCCGCATCGTCGCCAGTTCAAGGCGGACATCCTGACTCCTGACTACGCCGGGCTTGATTATGAGCCGTCTATGTGGACGGGCGATTGGAAGTTCATCACTGGCGGCGAGCGTATCGTATCCAACAACGTGTGCTTTGATCCTATGCACAAGTGGGGCGCGCACTTCGCCGAGTTCATCTACGCACCGGAACCGATCCACACCAACTACGGCTGGGTCCTTTTTTACAAGCGGTGCAGCGGCGATCAATCCATCACGGCCTGTACTTCCGGCCTCTAAAGTCCTACGCATCCGCCGCGCCCTTCACTGGGCGCGGCGGCTTGCGCCCTTTCATCAGATTCTCGCTCATCCACAACGGCTGCAAATTTGTAAAATGACAAGCCTGCTCAAGCTGCTCCGGGTCTGTAAGATCAAAAAATTCCAGCGGCTTGATATGGTCGAGATGCCAGCCTCGAAAACTCCAGTTAGCCCAAGTCATGCCGGGCTTGAAGAGGGATTCGATATGAGCCTTCAATTCATCAATAGTGCATCCAAGCATGGCAATGGCGGTCTTGTGACGGCACTCGCGTCTAATTGCGCGAGCAAGGCGACTGCGGACGCGTACGGCCAGCTTCACTTGCGGATTCGCGTGGTATTTCCTGCGCTTGTTAGCCGCAACTCGCGCCATATTTTTAGACCTCCAAGCATTACAGGTTTGCTTTACGCTCTCTTTGTTGGAATGGTAGTGGTCATGCGCCGCCGCCTTGCACTTCTCTTTGTTTGCAGCGTAGTAGGCACGCGCCCGCGCTCTGGCTTTTTCAGCATTTTCAGGAACAGCAAAGTAGGCCGCGTTGTAAGCGGTTCGATATTCTGGATTTGCGGCTTTCCACGCAGCATCTTTCGCCCTCATTTTTTTAGGTTCGCGCAGCCTTCTCAATCTTTCGCGCTCGCATTTCTTCAATCTCTGTTCTTCTGCGGTGAATCGTTTTATAGCCATTCCAAAGCATAATTCAAACGCTGCCAATATCAACAACTAAATGGCGAATATTACCGTAACGCTCTATTGGGACATGGACCTTCGCAAGTGGACAACCACTTTAGGGGGCAGCACAGAGACAGACCCAATTCAAGGGCTGGTCCAAGGCGACATCGTAAAATTTGCAGTGCGCTTTGTGCAAACTGGAGTGGCGGTGGTATTGGCTGCACCGGTCTTTACGGCATCTGGAATAAAAGCTGACAACGACTTTACGGGCAGCTACCTGATCCAGCTTTCGGCACCTGTGTTGAGCGACACCACGCTCTACACGTTCACGGTAAACCCGCTCAACAGCGCGCAACTTAACACGTTCTTGCAGACGTATCGCAATACGTGGTGTGCGCTAGAAATCTACGACTCGGTCAACGGCATCCTGACAACTCCGCTGGAACTGCAAATCATGCCAGGTTACAGCCTGAGCGGAACGCCAACAGATAATGTGGCTGGCGTTATTGTAGTCGCAGCAGGCAAGACAGTCACCTTCCCGCAAAGCCTAACCTTTCCCAGCGCACTCGGCACAAATGGCTTCCAGCTTGCCACAGACGGCGCAGGCGCGTTGACTTGGACCGCGAGCGGCGCACTGACAGACGGCGACAAGGGGGAGATCACGGTAAGCGCAAGCGGTGCGACTTGGACTATCGACAACGATGTGGTGACGCTGGCGAAGCTAGCGCACATGGCTACCGCTCGCGTGATCGGTCGCACTACAGGTGGGACAGGCTCACCGGAACTGCTGACCATCAGCGGCACTGGTAGCGTAGCGATGACCAACACGCCGACGCTTGTGACTCCGGTGCTGGGAGCAGCAACGGCGACTTCCATCAATGGAACCTTTATTGGTAGTTCGGCTAACCTCACTAGATTTGTCAGCATGGCAGACAGTGTTTCCTACATCAACCTTGAAGGGAATACTTCGGGAGGATATATTGACACATCCGCAACTGTAGGTGGGCCATCATATTCGGGTGGATACATTAGCACAGCAGGCGGTTTAACCAGTTTAGGCGGGAATATCAACACATCAGGTTCGGGTTCTAACGCTGGTGGTAGCATCACCACCAGCGGCGGCGGCGGCTCCATAGACACCACAGGCACAGGCAGCATCGGCCTAGGCACAACCGCAAACCGCACATATCTTGTCAGCACAGCGGGCAACAACGAAAAGACAGCCACCTTCCCTAACGTCAATGGCACCGTAGCAGTAGCAACGCCAAGCGGCACCACTAACCTAGCGCTGTTCACCACATCCACTAGCGGCGCACCTGCCTATCGTGGGATAGCCTCGGCAGACATCGCCACCGCGCTGACCACACCGGGACCCATCGGCGGGACTACGGCAAGCACTGGCGCTTTTACGACGAGCAGCCTAAAGGGAGCGACAAGTGGCGTGGTAACACTGGCTGCGCCAGCCACAGCAACTACAGCCACTGTCACGATTGCCCCTGCGGCAAGCGTGACGATGACGCTGCCCTCGACTAGCTTTACTGCGGCTCGCGCGGATGCCGCACAGACTTTTACGGGCACGCAAACCTTTTCCAGTGCGCCTGTTATTCCGGCTGGAAATAACACCACGCCTTCCATTGGCTTTGCCAGCGATACAACCTCCGGCCTTTGGGACGGAGGGTCGGCTGGACGCATCGGATTCATCACAGGCGGAGTAAATCGGATGAGCTTGGCGGCGACGGCTTACAACCTCGCAAGCAACATCACCATCAGCTTCAACAGCGCGACCAACATCGGCGGATACAATGACACAACGCTTCGACGCGGCGGCATTGGTCTGCTAAATATCTGCGCGGGTACTGCCTCGTCTGATTCCACCACGACAGCAAACGCAAAGGTGGGGATGGGCTGCGCGGTGCTGACTCCTACAACCGTTGCGAATCTCCCTGCGTCCCCGGCGGCGGGCTGGATGGCGGCAGTGAACGATGCCAACGCTCCGGTTATCGGGTTGACCGTGGCAGGCGGCGCGGCTGCGTTTGCTCTTGTCTGCTACAACGGCAGCGCATGGAAAGTTGTCGCTATCTAAGCTCAAAACAAATGAAAACACTCAATCAAATCCAAGGTGAAGTCAGCCCAGAAACGTGGGACTCGCTCGTTGAACACTTCGCGATGCAAAAGCAGCAGTGCGAAACAGAGAAGGCTGCCGCACTTGCCGCAAAGGATGCCGAGAAAGTCGCCGCCGTCGAAGCCGAGGGGCGCGCCGTTCACAACCGCCTCGACGCGCTAGTGCAGGCAGGCCAAGAGGCGCACGCAGCAGGCGATCTCGACGCACTAGGCAAGGTGCTGGTTGCGGCTTACGGATACACCTCCGGCGCACGGCGCGCAAAGCTGGAAGCGGATCTCGCTACCGCGCAGTCCGCAGTCACAGCAGCCGCTGACAAGCTCGCCGCTCTCTGACCTATGGACAACGAGCAACAGCAGCATCAAGACCTAACCGAGATCCGCGCCATCGCGGAGAAGTCGTTTGGCTTCATCCGCATGGTGTTGGCTCCGCTCATCGGCCTAGGCATCGCCTCGCTTGTCGGCGGCTGCTGGCAAGTCCATGACATGGGCCGGGACTTCAAGAACATGCAAACACAGCAGACCGAATTGAATGCAAAGCTGGAGAGCATGAACGAGAAGGTGTTGCGAATGTTTTACGCAGGCGGATGGGACAAGCGGGAGATGACCGGCAAAGCAGTCAAGGACGCGGCGCAGTAGAGCGGTGGGCTTTGCTGTTGACCACGGGCGAAACGGTGGCAAGATGACCGCGTGAACCGCCTCGCCTTAATTGCGGCAACGATACTCCTGACATCATGCCAAAGCGCACCAAGCCAAGCTCGAAAGATCATGTGGCCGATGACGAAGAAAGCCGAGCAGGCAAGCGCGCTGGTCGAGCGTCAGACCGGGAGCATAGCAAGGCTGCGGGGAAGCGTGGCGGACGCCGCGCAGACGGCAAAGAAGCTCAACGAAGGCAGACCGGACGGCGACACAGCCGCGCTAATTCTTTCCCTCCGCATCGCAACGAGCGAGACGGACTTGCTACGTGGAACGAATGACGATCTCAGACTCAACATTGCCGGCATGGAACTCGCAATCGCGCACGCTCAGGACAAGGTGGCGGTCGAGATCGCGGGGGCCGAGGCGTGGAGGACGTGGGCGTGGAGATGGTGGTGGGCGTTTTCGGCGACAGTTGCGGCCATCGCTGCACTGGTATATTTTCGCCATTCAATCCCTCTCTTGAGGTTCCTTTAACCATATGAAAATGATCACCCGCTACGGCTCGCCGCTCCTGCTCTTCATTGCCTGTGTTGCGTCTTGGCTACTGTCCTCGATCTACACCGAGCAGTATCAAGCGAGTGTCGGCCCTGACTTTCTGACTCGGCTTCCCACGAAGGTAATCAACCTGGCCGTCGCGCTGCTTCTCACGCGCTACCTAGTTGGCTTTGTGTTTCCGACTATCGGTAAATTCACGACAACCAGCGGCGGCAAAAAGGAAAGCCAGTTTGCTTATGCGTGGAAAAACGATCAAACCGACCCAAGACTATGGATTTCCGTTCTGGTGTATCTCGGATCCTTATTTGTGCTGTCTCAGCTTTTGCTGGGCTAGCCTCGGCTGCTGAGGTAGATGCGCCAACTGGCAAGCGACTGCTGCCTGTGGATGTGGCTGCTTTGCTCAAGACGTTTGCCTCATACGTCGGGATCAAAGAAGACCCGATGGGCAGCAACAACGGCTTGATGGTAAACAAGTTCAACGCATCCTGTGGACTCAAGCCGTCAGACCACGCGCCTTGGTGCGCCTCGGTGGCTCATTACGGCTACCTAGTCAACGACGCGCCTGACCGACCCGGCGCCTATTCGCCAAGCTGGTATTCCAAGGTTCGAGTGATTTCTGCAGCAATGGTTCAGCCCGGTGACGTAGGACTGATCTACTTCCCCAGCAAGGGCAGATACGCGCACGTCATCAGCGCCATCGAAAGGGTCAACCGCTCTGGCCGCATCGTATCCTCCTACACCACGCTCGAGGGTAACACATCGCAAATGACAGGCTCCCGCGAAGGTGATCAATTCTGCCGCAGGGTAAGACCAGCAGACACAGTGAAAATAGTGAGATGGACAAAATGAAAAAAACAAACGAGACAAGATACGGATTCAAAATCTTCAACGGGCGCGTCAAGGTTTATGTGAATGACTATGTAATGTTCACCTTCAACCAGATTGACTTCAAGGGCTACTACGCCTACAAAGACGACACGCTTCTCTACGGACTCGACGTATATCTGATGAACGAAAAAGGAGGCGCGACAACGATGGAAATCTATTTTAAGACCAAAGAGAACTGGCTCGGCATTTTGCGCCTGCTGGACGAAAATCTATGATCCTGGCCGACTCCTATTCTGTCGGCGTCTCGTTCATCGCGCTCATCGGGCTCGTCATTTTTCTCTGGATCGTCTGGATCGCGGTGAGGTCGCAGCCTTGAATCCGTCCCGATGCGCGATCTGCTGGGCCGTCGCAACGCTCGCAATTGCCGGACTGCTGCTGTGGGCGGATAGAAAATAGCTTCGCGTAAAGCGTTGAGGAATAGCGACTTGCAAACCAAATGCAGGAAAGCCCAAAGTTTATTTTGACAGATGCCCCACATTGCCCCATCTTGCCCCACACCAAATGAGCCACGCCCGCCAAGTTCGTATTCAAGGATACATCGCAGACAAGCTGCTTTCGTTCTATCACAAAAACCCATTCACACCTTCGTTGACGCAACTCGTTAATCGCGAACTAGCGGCAGCAATTAACGCAAAGCCAACAGCAAAACAAAAACCTAAATTAAAATGAAAAACAACTCACCGTGGGGAGACACAGAAGCAGAGCGCCAAGAAGCAGATGACCGCAGGTTTCAACGCTACACAGAAAGAATTGAAAGCGAGGCAGCGTTTTTTCGGTGCAAGATTCTTACGCTTGCTCTGTTGACTGCCACCGCAACTCTGGTCTGGTCCTTGTCTAGCACGGAAAACGGCAAGCAAGTTTGTCAAATCATCTCGGAGATGTTCAAATGACTTTACGCTCACCTTCTAGGGATAATGTTACGAGGATAATTTGCGACTGTGGACAACGTGCAACCATCAAACGCAATAGTGTAAAAATCTGTCAAGGCTGTGCTGACAAAGACAGCGAGTCTGTTCCATTAGTAGCAGGAACAAAAAGCTATTGGGGTGAAACTGTTGAACGCGAATATACAGTGACGCTAGGAGGTTTGAAGTGACTGCGTGGGAGATGGCGATGGCGGCGATGCAAGAGGACGAGGACATGCGGTCCCCCGAAGCTGCGCGCCTGGCACAAGCAGACGCCGAGGGCTACCGGTATCTCGGCCCGCTAAATCCTCTCAAGCACATGCTGCCAGACGTAGGAGCAGCCGAGCGTCACGCGGCCAACAAAGTGCGGCAGGAGGCAGGTAGATGAGCGCATCCCTGCCATCTGAAGAGCTACCACGCCGCCTCGACCGCGAGGTAGCGGAAGAACTACGCGCACGGCTCGAAATGGATATTGCTGACATGTTGGCCGAGATGCGCCGACTGCGGGAAGACGAACTGCCAATGCCGCTGACTGGCTTGGTCAATATACCGATTGGACCACTAGACGATTTCTGGCAGGAAGAACCTGCAACCGCATCCGGGCAGACCGATGACAACAAACTAGATACAAAGTAATATGGCCTACGAAATGAAAGAAATGAGCGGCTCCCTCTTCGTTAATTCGAAGAAAGAGAAAGACACGCATCCTGACCGCAACGGAACCGCGCTTATTGGCGGCGTCGAGTATTGGGTTTCTGGATGGATCAAAGAAACTAAGTCAGGCGACAAGTGGTTGTCGCTTGCCTTCAAGCCCAAAGAGGAAGCACCGCGCAAACCGGTGTCATTTGGCAAGGGCGACGAGGACGGAATCCCGTTCTGATATGCAACGCTCTGACTCCATCGCTGCTCTTGCTTGCTCGCTTTCCAAGGCGCAAGCAACAATGGGTGCAGCTAAAAAGGACAGCACCAATCCGCACTTTAAGTCAAGGTATGCCGACCTAGCTTCCATTTGGGACGCATGCCGCGAGCCGCTGACAAAAAACGGACTGGCCGTCGTGCAACTGCCAGGCAAAGACGAAGCAGGGTATTACGTCGAGACTGTGCTGACTCACGCCAGCGGTGAGTTCATCGGCGAGAAGCTGCACATCGTCCCTACCAAGGACGATCCACAGGGACTCGGCAGCGCCATCACCTACGCTCGCCGATACGGCCTTTCGGCTGTCGCTGGTATCGCACCAGATGACGATGATGCCGAGGCAGCTATGGGTCGCACTGACGTTCGCCGTGAGCAGTCAGCAAGAGCGGTAGCGCAAGGCAAGCCACAGCCAATCAGCAAGTCTTCACCGGAAGACTTCTAACCCAAATCAACTCCGACGCCGAGCGGAAGAATCTCGGCACTTTTTCAAATGATCTGCAAAACTCTACTAGAACAAGGCTGGAAGGAATACCCTAACCAGTTTAAGCAATACGCTCGCTGCTTATATAAGCGGTTTGCGACACCTACATCCTGCGCCCTTAATCAAGGGAAAGATGGAATCCAAATAGAAGTGTCAGTGTCAGAATGGAAGGGTGCAGAAAGCTGCGAACTAGAACTAGGCGGCGAACTTGCCGATGGAACTTGGATGAATTTTCACAACCACGGACTACCAAAAGACATTGATGTCGTGCTGGCTCTAATTCCGAGGATGCTCATGGTCTGGGAAGCTTCAAACAAAGGACAGCTAGAACTCATGGCCGAGCGAGGCGCGAAGGCGTGGAAGGATGTGCCAGACGCCAGCGCATGGGTGGAAGAGCTAAGAGGGAACGACGCCCCATGATACCAGTAGAAATGACCGACGCAATGCGGCGCTGCATGCACCGCGAGCCAACCCTTAAACCAAATGCTAACCATAACACTAACGATACCGGGAAAACTCCCATCCCTCAACGCACTGCTGGCAATGCAACACTGGTCGAGGCACAAGTTCAAAGCGGAACTGGCGACCGTATTCTCATCCGCATTGAGAGCGTCAGAAAACGACTCCTGGATGAGGACAACCTTGTTTCCAAATATCACACAGACCTTTGCCGATACTCTGGACTCATACCTTCGGACGCGCCGGGAGTCTGCAAAATTGAAACAAGCCAACGCAAAGCCGAGAAAGGCGAAGAGGAGAGGACGGAGATAACCATTAATTACCCGTGAAAACCATTATAAACCAAGTAACAAAACAGGAAACAATTATGAGCGACCAAGACAATGAATCGTGGTGGGCAGACCAAGCCGAGAAAACCAGAGGCGAGGCCAACCCAAAGCGCAGGGTGTATCGCTGCCGAGACAGGATGTGTGGAGGCGAGGACTGCGCTACTTGTCAGGGCGAGTCAGCAGCACGGGACTTTATGAGCCAAGAGCAGCAATGGGCACAAGACTTTATGAACCAACAACAAGAAGAAGAACAATGAGCGAAGAACTACAAGAGCGCGCCGAATCACTTCGGCGCATGGTCGAGACGCGTGACCTAATCATCGCAGACCTGGAGCGCGAGATCCGCGAACTGAACGCGATGCTCAACGGCGTTCCTGATCCGTCTTGGCATTATCGCGGATGATGGAGGACGCACAATGACCATTTACCATCTGACTACATTTATGAAAACACCAGAACAACTATACGCTCACCAAGCGTCACTCCCACCTCTTCGGAGCTACTTCATCGTCTGGGAGCGGCCTCACGGCTCTTACACATGGACGCAACTTGGCGACATGTTCACCGAGCGCGATAAGGCTAACGAGTTCGCCAAGCTCCGTGTTGACCACAAGGAGCGACCGATCTGCGACTGTGTGGTGAGTGAGTCAAAGATGGCTAGGATGCCAGCACCGGAAGGCAGTGAGCCTGTGGCATTGCTGCTATCTACCAACGCAGAGGATGAGGAGAAACATGCTTATCCTTATTACGGAAAGGGCCACGCCCGGTGAAAATCTACAAGAACACCCACAAGGGCGCTCCGCTCATGGATGCCATCGACGAATACGCAAGCAACTACGAGAAGAGAAAGGCTGTTTCGCGCATAGACCTATGGCGATGGGTAAAGGCGCATATAGCCGCGAAGCTCCGCGTGCCAGAAAAGGAAGTGACCGACAAAGACCTAGCTTATTTTGTGAGGCGCATGGGTGTCACATATCTTATTCGGCAAACTTACGGCATGACCACGGTGACTGCCGAACACATGCTGCTATGGGCAAACAGGGAGGACGCACAATGACCACGCTATTCGATTGGCAGGCCGAGCGAGACTCCGCACTGGAAACAGTAGAGCGCAACGCAGGCGAGGTGTTTAAGGAACGCGCAATGGCGTTCGCGCTGCAATGGATGGCTGGCAAAGGCATAGTCTCTGGCGAGGACATCACCGACGCATGCAAGGCCGCAAACATCGTCCCGCATACAGACCGTGCTTTCGGGCCTGTCTATCTCGCGCTCGCAAGGCAGGGTGCCATTGTGCGCGTCGGCTACATTAGCCGTCGCCGTGGACACGGTGCGCCTGCGCCAGGATGGAGGCTCGCGTGAGCTTTACTTTTGATCTATGACAACCACCGAACAAAAAGAATACGACCACCTTGCGAACCTATGGCACGCCACCGAGCCGATGACGGCAGTGCAAACTAAACGCATGGACGACCTGCACGCTCTGACACTTAAGCCTGACCCAATACACATCATTAGCCTAGGTGCTGGCGTGCAGAGCAGCACGATGGCGCTGATGGCAGCCCATGGAGAGATCACGCCGCACCCTACAGCAGCGGTTTTTGCTGACACACAGGCAGAACCAGCAAGCGTCATGCGCTGGCTAGACGTTCTGGAAGGGCTGATAAACGCCGCTCCGTTTCCTTTTCCTATTGTGCGCGTAACTCGCGGGAGTTTAACAGAAGCTAGTCTCAAAATACACAATAGAAAAACCCGATCAGGAACACGGGTGCAGACAATCATCCCGGCGTTCACGCTGAACAAGAAGGACGGAACCAGAGGTATTCTTGGAAGGTCATGCACGGCTGATTTCAAGGTTGCAATGCTGTTGCGCGAGTCTCGAAAGATAGCTGGAATCAAGCGTGGGCAAAAGACTATAGGAGTTATACAGTGGATTGGAATCTCTCTAGACGAAGCGCACCGTATGAAGCCAAGCAGGGATAAATGGGTCGAACACAGATGGCCGCTTATTGACTTAGGAATGAAGCGCCACGACTGCCTCCGATGGATGGAGCGGAATGGTTATCCTAAACCGCCGCGATCTGCGTGTGTTTACTGCCCATTTCACTCAGACGCAGAATGGACACGACTAAAGAATGAAGAGCCAGAGGAGTTTGCAGGTGCGATAGCATTTGAACGGAAGCTACAAGCAGCGCATGAACACGACGATACTAGACGCGGCGTGCCGTATCTGCACAACTCTTGCATACCGCTAGACAAGGTTGATCTGTCTACCGACATCGAACGAGGCCAAGGAGAGCTTTTCGGCAACGATTGCACCGGACTGTGCGGAGTATGACCAATCCACAAATCACCGCCAAGCTAACCGCCGAGCGTGCTACGCCGGAGACGGATGCTGTTTGGGCTGACAAAAGCCGCAACATCCTCGCGCACTCACACAACCTTGAGCGCCAGCGGGATGAGGCAGTAGCCGAGCGGGACGTCGAGCAAGCCGCTCGAAAGGCACTTACCAAGGCTCTGATGATCTGCATCAGGTATGCTGATAGCAGCGCAGACACGGAGCAGGCTCACGCTGCTCTGGCACTCGCTGCCAAACTGCCGTGAGTAACCGCTTGCAATCGGCTCAAACACAAGTATAACTCAGGTGCCGAAGTAGAAAGCGGCTTTTCCTTATGAGACCAACCAACTTTCCCGTCACCGGGCCAACACTGCCAGTCTCAGGACTTTCTACCAGTGCCGGTGGCGGGCTTTTATTGTCATGAGCCTATTTATTCGAGTCCAAACATCGTTCTGGACACACCGGAAAACCATGAGGCTACGGGCCAGAATTGGCGACTCTGCCTTTTGGCTTCCTCCTCGCCTTTGGAGCTACGCAGCAGAGAATCAGCCAGACGGAAACTTTGCAGACTATTCCGCGCAGGAATTGGCGATGCTTTTAGGATATTCGGATGATGCTCAAGCAATGCTTGAAGCATTACAAGAGCTTGGATTCATGGACGGAATGGAAATTCACGACTGGCATGACCACAACGCCTATCACCAGACTTTTGCTGACCGGGCTAAAAAAGCAGCGGAGGCCCGTTGGAGGGGAAAAGACAAGACAAGACAAGACAAGAAAGGAGACAAGCAATGCTTAAATTCTACTCAAGCAATGCTTCAAGCATCCGGCCAGAGTATTTCCAAAGCAAAAGGAACCATCCAAGACCTTCGTTCATTCTGCGTAGAGCTTGGCCTTCCCGCGTCTGACGGCGACTCCTGCTTCTACAAGTGGGAGGGGAACGGATGGAAAAACGGAACCGCTGCAATCAAAGATTGGCAGATGACGATTCGATCATGGAAAAGCGCGGGCTATCTTCCAAGTCAACGCAACGAGAAACCAAAACCTAAAGCCTCAGTCAGATGACACCATCATTCCTCCGCCACGCCGAAGAATCCCAGTGTGCTGCTCTCAGCGCGCTCCGCAACAATCTGACCGAAGCCGGGGCGCTGCTCTCGACCTCGGGAGTGACCGAAGCCCATTTCTACGATCATCACCGGGAGGTTTTCACCGCGCTGATGGAGATGTGGCAGCAGGCGAAGCCCTTCAATTTCCGCTCGCTGGCGATCCGACTACGCGAGATGGGGTCAACCATTGAGGAAACCGCGTTGCAAACCATCTTCTCTGAATCCTCACCGATGCACGCGCTTCCAGCCACCATCGGCGCGCTGATGCGTTGCGAGGCGTCCAGGCGCCTCTACAAACTCGGGCAGCGGCTTTCAGGCAGCGCGTTCGACCTCACCGCTGACATTGAAGAGAATCTTGCCAACGCTCGCGCTGAACTGGACGCCGTGAGCGTGGAGCCGGATCGCGAGGAAACCAGCCTGGCCTATTTTCTCAAGCAGGCGGTGCTGGAATTGGAGGGTCACTCGGCCAGTCCCGACGTGATCGAATTTGGCCTCGGCCTGGACCCGGTAGCGGGACCGTTCATGAGGGGTGATCTGATCGTGATAGCAGCCGAAACCAAGGGAGGAAAATCGGCTATTGCAGGCAACATCGTGGAAAACGTCGCTGCCGGCGGCAATCGGTGCTTGGTGTTCTCGCTCGAGATGACGGGAGTGCAGACTGCCGAACGGATGTTGGCAAGTCAGGCGCGCGTGGACATCCGCTCGATGAAGATGCGGATGCGGATGCGCCACGAAATGCAGTTTACATCGCAGGATAGCTCCGAGTTGGCGCGCATGGAGTCTTGTGTGGCGCGGATGCGGGACTGGCCTGTGGACATCATCACGAAAAAAGGCAGTGTCGCCGCGATGTCCGCCGAGATCATCCGCCGAAAGCCTGCGCTCGCTGTGGTGGATTACGCACAGCTCACAGAGGGAATCCGCAAAGGAAACGACAACCGGGAGCGCGAGGTTGCCAGCATTTCCTCGACGCTGAAACGCGCTGCCGGGTTCGCAAACTGCGCGGTGATCCTGCTCTCACAGCTAAACGAGGACGGAAAACTGCGCGAAAGCCGCGCACTCGGTCAGGACGCAAACTGTGTGCTTTTCTTGGAGGGCGACGAAAAGGACAAGCGCACTGTGCGCGTCGGTGCTGCGCGATCCGCGCCGTCTGGTGTGGAGATCGAACTCGACTGGCGTCCGCAGTTCACCCGCTTTTCCGCAAATGACTGACGCCGAGCTTGCCGAGGAAATGCACACGCTCACCAATCAATTTGCGGATGCAGTGCGCGCTGCTCTGCCAGACGGAGTGAGTTCCGAAGAGTGGGAGGGAGCGTTCCGGTGGGCGCTGGAGAAGCCTGACAGTGTTGAGGTGCGCGCCTACGCCGAGAAGGCTCTCGCTGCGGCTACGATGGCAGCGGATAGGGAGGGTATGGGGAGATGAGTAAATTCCACCTTGATCTTTTTTCAGGCATCGGAGGTTTTTGCGTAGCCGCGCAAGCCTGCGGTTATACAACCATCGGCTTTTGCGAAAGAGAACCATATGCACAACAAATCCTCAAAGAACGGTTTGGCGCGGTTCTGGCCGACGCCAGCACCACGCGACCACCACGCTCAGGGTGCGAATCACAATCAAGCCGCACACAGCAGCAGCCTTGCAACGGTGATTCAAAAGCCCCGCGACTCCATGATGACATCTTCACCCTCAACGGAGCCGACTACGCCGGAGTCGACCTGCTCACAGGTGGATTTCCTTGCCAACCTTTCAGTGTCGCCGGGAAGCGACTCGGCAAGGCAGATAACCGAGCGATCTGGCCGGAAATGCTGCGAGTTATTAGGGAAGCCAAGCCTACTTGGATCATTGGTGAGAACGTTGCTGGAATCGTCACGATGGAACTCGACAATATCCTTTCTGACTTGGAAAGCCTCGGCTACTCCGCGTGGCCGCTTGTTATTCCGGCTTGTGCCGTCGATGCCAGACACCGACGCGACCGAGTTTGGATCATCGCAAGAAAGTCTCTGGTCGACACCACAAGCGCGGGATTTCCGCAGCGGGGACGATCCGAATGGGATTCGAGCGACGAGAAAACGGGAACAGGGATGGTCGCAGAACCTCAACGATCAAGTCAGGATGTGGCCCACGCCGCAAGCGAACAAGACGACGGAAAGCGGGGACATCGTGAACGCGGACGGGACGGAATGGGACGGCATGAGCAAGCCGCACGGCGCCGCAACGGGCAGGCCGATAACAACAGCACTGGCGGACAAGGTGAAGATGTGGCCCACGCCGACAGCGCAGGACGGCGAGAACTGCGCGGGGCCGAGCCAATGGAATCTAGCAACAATCCCGCTAAATGTTGCTGCGCATGGCCCGACGAAGCAGCTTGGTTCGCTGAATCCGGCATGGGTCGAGTGGCTCATGGGATACCCCATCGGTCACACCGCCTGCGCGGGTTGGGAAACGCGATCGTCCCGCAAGTCGCCGAAGAAATCATCCGCGCAATCACCAACCTGATATGAGCAGCCTCAAAGACATCCACGCCCTGCTCGACGCCGCAGTGCGGGCAGGCAACGCCGCTTCCGACGCAATCGCAAGCCACGCCGCCAATCCATTCGCAGTCATGCTGCTGCAACGCACCCGTCTTGCGACCTCGGAACATCGGAAAAGCAGAGACGAACTAAAGGTCGCAATGATTGCTCTGCACAAAAAAAGCCAAGCTGCTGCGCTCAAACCAGTTGACATTCCGCCAAAGAAGTCCAAAAAATGATGGTGTATGGACAAGAAGCCGATCATGAAAAAGCTGGGGTTGTCTGGCTACAACCAGCCAAAGCGCACGCCCAGCCACCCCACGAAAAGTCATGTGGTGCTGGCAAGGGCAGGTGGAGAAGCCAAGGTAATCCGTTTCGGACAGCAGGGGGCTTCGACCGCTGGAAAGCCGAAACCCGGCGAATCTGCGCGAACGAAGGCTAGGCGTAAATCCTTCAAGGCGCGGCATCTGGCGAACATTGCAAGGGGCAAAATGAGTGCGGCTTATTGGGCCAATGCCGTAAAATGGATCGTAGCTGCACAGTTGTTTTTTTCTAACTTATGAAATCACTGGAACATTATGAAAACGAGGAACGCACACAAATCGAAATCTTGACTGGCAGCGCGGCTCTCGCTAAGGCGTGCCAAGACCCATTCGACTACGCCATGAAACTTCGCACTGGGGAAGTGATAGACTTCTCATTTGCGAAAGTGCTGAACAAGGAATGGGTGCATCTCCATATCAAGCCGATGGACGAACAGCCAGAGGCCAACCGAATCGCCTATCCTGCCGACCGAGGCGTGGATGTGCGACTGTCTGACATCGTGTGGGTGATGGACGCACCGCGAGGCAGCTAACAATCTATGGAATAAACCTAAATCAAAAGTCAACGAAGCCGGGAACTATACGAAGCCCGAGATGCGGAAAACCCAGTTCAAGAAGATCATGGCCTCCGGTTACCGATGAGTCCCGACGAACAAATCGAATGGCTGGACGCCTGCGCTGCAATGCTGGCAGGCGAGCCTATAGAGTTTCGATCCTCGTTCACCGGAGTGTGGATCGGCGCGACCAACATCGAAGCAGGGCGACCCCATCGGCGTAAGCCTCCCGCGCCCGTGCATACGCTCATCCCCCTCGGTCCCTACGATACGTTCGGATGTGTGCTGCGTGAGGATAAGGACAAAGCGGGGTATTTCGCAATTTCCGAGGCCACAAGTGTAGGGGTTGCGGTAGCTGGAAAATTCGTGAATTTCAGCACGCTGCAACGCAACGACTGGATGATCCATCGCCTTGGCGACATCGACGCGGACGGGAAGCCGATTTGGAAACGGTGTGAGAAAGAGGCTGAATGACCAGCGTCCAGTCGCCCTGCGATGCGCCGACGTTGCCTTTAAAATCGTCGAAACCTCAAAACCAGCCCGATACAGCGGAACCGCCCTCGGTGGCTGAATTGGCTGAGAGAGCAAGAAACCGCTGCCAGAGAGGAAATATCTACTGGCAAAAACATCAATTTGCTGGTTTATTTGCAATCTGCTCACAGTGTGGGCAGATGCGAAGCTAGGAATTTCAAGCGGTGGGGGCATGGTGAGCGGCGAGAAGCCGTTACGAGGAGTTGTTAACCTGCATGAAACACCTCCGCCGCTTGATTCCTCCTAGCTTTTCGCCCCCTCGGTGGTGGGTGCGAATGTCGAGTCGCGCAGTTTGCACGCGCCTTTCCCGGCGCGCCCAGCTTTCGAGCGCGCTGCCAGTGCTTTTACGGTCATCGCGTATCTGCCCTTTGGGTCCCCTGGTTGCTTGCGTGGTCGGCCTCGGGTTGGCTTTGGTTTTGGTTCGGTGGTGGTGGTCATAAATTAAACGGTAATTGTGTGAGGCCAGATTCCGTCCATTTTTACTCTTCCTATTCCCCTGCGAGTCAGTTCGCCGCGCACCTTGTTTTCCCAACGGCTATGGTTGCCGCCAAAAAGAGGATGCGCAAAATGAGGTGAACAGCGCAGAGCGTAAAACGCGCCAGCGAGGTCCGCCGCCGATTCAGCCGCCAGCGCGGCATCTAAATCGCCGCTTCTCTCGCCGCTTGTCGTGTTTCGTTGTTCGGATTTTAGCCAATCAATTTTGGCTGTGATGGTTTCTGTGGTCATTGGTTTTGATTTAAGCTAAGATCAAAAGGCGGTTTCCGGTGCTGCGTTGCATGAAGTTTGCCGGGTCGAATCCGTGGGCGGCAAGCTGGGCATTTACCTTTTCCACGGCTTCTCGGCGGCAGTCCGCGACGACCAAGAAAGAGAATGTCTTTCCGGTCGGCTCGCTTTGGCCCTTGCCGGGTTCGGATTCGGTGCGCGCATATTCCAGTGCTTCCATGGCGAAAAGGCTGGTGTGCGGAACGAATGGCGTTTCCTCGCTTCGGCTGACGCGATGTTCCCACAAATCGAAATTGCTTTCGAGGACGGCGGGAAGATTGGCGGAAAGTTCCGCCATAGTCTGGCGGGCGGCGTCCGCCCAGTGTGATGTTCTGATGGTTTCTGTGGTCATAGGTTTTGGTTTTGGTTTTGGTTCGGTCCGGTGGCGCAATCGCCAAGCAGGAAGCAAAGTATTTTTGCCACATCGTCGAGTCGGACATATTCGCCCTCGTCTGACTTTTCCATTTCGCCCAGTCCGCTGCCTCCCTGGTCGAAAGGGATCACCGGAGCGAATCGTTGCAAGGCGGGCTGCGGGTGTTGCGCGATCATGTTG
>JBAXJN010000004.1:0-42352 GCA_037137855.1 Actinomycetes bacterium | reverse complement strand
TTGCAGATGCAGACCACTTCATCCGGTTCAAAGCACGCCTTGAGGAAGTCAGCGATGGAGAATCGCTTTGCAGGAACCGGAATCGGTTGCGTCGGTCTTTTGACGATGAACTTGCCGGTGGTCGATACAGGCGTGCCGCTCTGCGCGGACAAGAGCCATCCTCTCGGCTTATCGTGTGCCACCTTCGACGCTTCGACTAGCTTGTGGGCCAGTTCATGCGGTTTCCACGGTGGATCGCATTTTGCGTTGTACTCGTTGAACAACGCTTCCGCGTCTCCATGCGATAGCTCAAAGCCATGCACCAGCGATGTGGCGACGGCGAAAGTCGCTCCATGACCGTTCTGCCCGGTGACGGCTCCAGGGGTGTTCCTCAACCACGCTCTCGCGCGGTCCACATTTGATTGATTCATTCGATTCCAAGTTGTTTGCGCGCTAGTTCTCCGCTTTTGCCAAGATCGGTCTTGGCTATCTCTCGAAGAACAGAATTTGATTTCTCCAGCTTTCCGAAAAGGAGAGCAAGCTCTTTGGGTGTCATCAGGTACTTGCTCCAATGATGTATGCGTATGGAGCGCGTCTGAAACTTCGCAAAGAGCTTGCTCTGTGCATCTATGTATAGATCAGGGTGTCGCATCTATCGGCACGAACCTTGATTTGAACCTGGCACTAGTGGTGACGTGTATCTTTCGTTTTCCATCTTGGATATAAGCCACGCCGGGCCACTTCGTTTCACCTATCAGTATCTCAACATCATCTGATATGAGTTCAACTTCTACTGCGCTGTTTGCTAGGTTCCTGAATTTCATCGTCATCGAGATGGGAAATCGCGTCCGTAGAACAGGTGCCATCAGCGTCTTGCTTTGGCTTCGGCCTGCTCATCCAGCCGCGAATGATCGCATAGTCGATAAGCTTGGGTGCATCTTTCAAGAACTGTCGATGGGAGATGTCGTTTTTCATTTTGTTGTTTTTAGCGACCGCCGCCGAGGGCGTGGTGAAGGATGAGCAATGCGTCTGAATTCTTGAGCGTGACGTCGAGATGTGGATACAGTTCTTGGGCCTTGGCACGCAGCTTTCGCTTCCACTCTGCACTGGTCGCACACGATTTCCGTCCACCAAGACCAAGTGGATCCTGCCAGATCTTCGGCTCGACCCGGTGCAGTCCGTATCCTTGAGAGTACGCTAGTCCTTGGACGATGCCGTAGTTCTCATGCAGGGTCGCCACGCTAGCAGCAGGCGTCAGCTTGCACACGAACTTTGGAACCTTCTCCACCCAGAACTGAGATTCCGCCATCTTGAACCCGATGAGGATCTGATGGATGTCGGGCAACGACTCAGGCATCGCCATCAGGATGATTCCGTCCGGGGTGTTGATGGCAAATCCGCCACCGACACCTGGATCACACGCTACGATTTGTTTTTTCATTCGCTCCTTTTAGAAACACAGCACCGTGACGTTTTCCGCCGCGATGCGTACCGCACTTTTTGTATCTCCACCTTCGCTCCATTTCTCAACTTTGACCCGGCCTTTGACGCGCACCAACGCGCCGTTGCCGATATCAAGAATCTTTTCTGCGACCTGACCCCATGACGACAACTCGAACTCGTCGTAGTCTTCATGGAACCGGCCTTCAGTATCCGTCCAGTGACGAGCAATCGAGATGGATCTCCTGACCATCAATGCCCCTGTCTTTGTCTCTGTCTTTCGACTGATCGCTCGTAGCTCGCCGATCAAGTAAACCACGTTCTCGGTTGGTGTCGCGGTTGTTTCGTTCGTCGTTGATTCGCTCATTTTGTAATAAATATACAGCCAAGTTCACGGTAGCTCTTCATCCTCTTCTTGGCATGGAACGCTCCGATAGGATGGAACTTGTCTGAAAAGTCCACGATTGTCGCACAGTTTTTTGTTTCTGTTTTACGAAGAGCGCGGCTCGCCCGCTGGATGGTCTTCTGCGATGACCGACCGCCGCTCACCATGATGAGCAGTTCGACGTTGGGAAGGTCCAGTCCTTCGTCGGCCAACGAGGTGGCAATCATGGTCCTGAGATTTCCGGCCTTGAACTCTTCCATGTACGAGCGCCTGTCTTTCTTCCCGATCTTGGAATGCACCAAGCGAGCGTTCGGGATGCTTGCCTCGTACTGTTCTCCAAGCGTGATACGCGGGATCAATATGAGCGTCTGCATGTCCAGATGGTCCAGAGCATACTGCACCGCATACCGGTTCCTCTCATTGTTCTGGCAGATACCGATGTCCACCAGCGATTCCCAAGCGCACATCTTCTTCAGGTCTTCATCGCTGATCCGCATGTACCTGCGGCGAGTCTGGAACAGCCGGTCGATGTTCTCGTCAATCTTGGTCTGGATGTTCAGGTCGGTGGCGTCGCTGATCTCCAGGTAGGCGTCGGCCAATGAATCCCCGATGTCGCTTCGAGAGATCTCGTAGACCGAATCCCGGAACAACAACCGGGTGACCTTGTTCCGCTCATCGTCATCGCTCCAAGGGGTAGCATCGAATCCGTATCGAAGTCCTTGGCATGACTCGATGATGCGCTTCCAGCTGACAGCGGGGCTATGTTTGCATTCGTCAACTATGAGCAGGTTCTTCTTGCTGAAGTCCACCGACTCATGTGGACACCGGATATCAACAACTCCATCAGGAATCCCTGCAACGCTTAGTGATACACGTCCCTGCTGACACGTCTCAATCGTTGGAGCGGTCCATCCAAACAGCCAATCGGGATTCAGCTTGTGGTAATGCTTGATGATTGATGCCGCTATCCAGGTTTTTCCGCTACCGGCAGGAGCTATGATCAAACCATCGGACCTGGTGGCCCACTCAACTGCTTTCTTTTGGTACTCTCTCAGATTCATAATTTTATGATATTGAATCCCGGTCGCCATTCAAGACGACCGGGATGTTTATGCTACTCGCCTGACTCGACCTTGACCTCTGGAGTCTTTCCAATCATTGCCACCCGCAACGCTTGGCTGGCAAAGAACCCGATCTTAATGCCGTTCTCGACACAATACTTTCGCATCTCTTCATGGATGGTCGCGTCGATTGTGATCACTGTGCTTTTGGTTTTTTCTTTCATGTGTATTATTTCCTGCAAAGTTTCACCGCACAATTGATTGCTTCCCTGATTGACGGCCACTCTCCCGGGTCGATCTGGATTTTTCCGTTTCCTTCGAGGTGCTGTTTGACTTCAACAAATTCACCAGCCGCTTCGTCCGTGATCTCGATGTCCGTTGCAAGTTCATCGAACAGTGGTTCTTTCTCTCTGGTGACGCTCCATTTTACCGTTCGTTTGATATATTTCATGCTTTTGGTTTGTACTCTTGACCTGGGTTTTTTTGTGCGTGTTCCGCGAAATCTGCGTATGCCCGGAGGTCCACATAGTTGTCGGGGTGGAACACACGGACGCTGCGATTGATCTTGAATGCCACCATCATCAACTCGACCAGATGCGATGGCATCGGCCCTGGCAGTTTGATTCCGTAATACTGTTGGATGAGTCCTGCCCAAGCCAACCCGATGTTGGAATGGCTCAGGTGCGGTTCACCGTATATCTTGCCGCGCTCATTGATTGTGTCTGCAACGATGTCTTCCATGATGTTGTTCAGTTACGGATGATCGCTCCTGTTCCACCGGGCCAGTTGATCTCGACAGCCTTGACGCCCTTGAGCTTGGCCAACTGACAGATCATGTCCAGGTCGTCGCCGGCGTTCGCGATGCAACTCATCACGATGTCCTCGTCGTCGTACCCGGCTTTGATCGGGTCGGCTGTCCTGTCGCGCCATACCGTGACCGCTCGGCCACCGGATAGCGGAACTCGACGCACCGATTCAACGCAAGGAAACGTATGCCGGATGGTTTTGGTTTTGTTCATGGTCGATTCTTTCGGGTTCTCGGTCATACTGCTATCTACGCAAGCCTAAGCATGGTATCAGCCACGGTATCAAGGAAGCCTGACTCTTTCA
Organism: Actinomycetes bacterium; assembly: GCA_037137855.1. Taxonomy (GTDB): domain Bacteria; phylum Actinomycetota; class Actinomycetes; order S36-B12; family S36-B12; genus UBA11398. Next base: position 38,377 of record JBAXJN010000004.1, on the reverse strand, counting down.
ACGCTTTCAGCCGTTCGCACAGATCAACGAACTCCTTCAACCTAGCAACTTCCGATGCATGGTCTTTGTCGATAAAGAATTCGCGCACCTCGCGTAGCGATGCCATCAACTGCCGAATCTCTGAATCCATCGCCATCCTTGTCATCCTCAACTGTTTTAGTCTCTCGCCGCTGGTAGCTTGGAAATCGTCATGCGATATTTTCCACGACTCCGCCATAACGTCCATAGCAGAACGCGCATCCATAGCCTTAGCCAGCAAATCGACTGAATCTGTCAGTGACTTTTCAGATTTGTTAATGAACGCGCGATGAAGCTCGCACGAAACCTCTAAGCTATCTTTATCTCGCGTTCCTTTTCCTCCGTTTTGCCAAGAAGGATTCGCGTCGATGGAGTTGCTGAATACTGTTTTTTCGGACATGGTTTTGTCAGTTGTTTTGCTGCTTTTGTTCATAGGGAAATCCTCCCGGCGGGTTCAATTTATTGAGCGCCATTTTGATCAATCCGTTCTCAAGCAATTTGATGCGCTCGGTTGCTGCGTCCAACTCGATCTCCAGAGTTCGGGCGAATGCGGCACTGACCCATGCTCCTTCGTCATTGATGATGACACGTTCATTGGTTCTAGGTGTGTGATTCATGGCTTGGACTCCTCAAGTTTGCCCCATGCTTTGACAGATTTAAGTACTTGATTTTGCGAATACATCGCAGGGTTGGCGGCTAAAATAGAAAAGTCGTCACCAATCCGTTCTAATTTCTCGATATAATCATTCTGTTCCTGGAGCCTTTGTCCAGCCTCGGCAATCGCAGCGTTGGCCACTCCGTCCTCGCTCTGTATCCCTTCGGATAGAATCCGCATCGCCTCGATCAATATCTTGATATCAGTTCTTTTCATAATTCAATGCTTCGTGGATTGCTGGAAATTGAACCGCAAAGATTTCATCGCGGATAGATTCTGCAATCAATCGATGCTCCTTCTGCGTACCCTTGGCGCATCGCTGCTCCAGATAATGTATCCATGAACGGACATTTCCGGTCATGTACAAAGTCGTCTGCGTGCAGAGCGGAAGTACCATGCGCGCGGTTTCCTTGGAGACGCCCTCGGAAATAAACATATTGTACGTATCAATTGAAAACTCAATAGACTTGCGGACACATTCGTTGATATAGTCTCCATCAACCATATCGCCGCTTCCTTGACGATTCTTCAAATCTTGGGTGCGGAGTTCAACCGGCTCGAACTCGGTTGCGACCGCATACCGCTGGCTGAACTCCTGGAACGAAAAGCTCCTGTGTCTGAGTATCTGAGCAGATATCGCCCTGCTTGTCACTATCTCGACCGTAAAACTTGCCTGCTCAAAGATGCTCCAGTGTCCATTCTTGATACAGTAGGCCAACAACTTCGGACTTGTCAGGGTGTTATTCTGGTTCGATGGATTGCTGACACGCGCGCAATATGAGATGAAGTCTGATGCCGACATATCATCGATCGGCTTTGTTATCGCCACTAGTTTTACATTCATAGATACAAAATTTATTGAGCGTTGTAAAGGAATGCGCTCCCCTCCTGATCACTTAGTACGGCAAGTTATCTTCAGCAGCGACCGGAGCGACAGCCTTCATGTTCTTCACCCGGATGATCTTCTTCTTCTCGCCAGCTTGGTCAACGTACTCCTCAAAACGAGCAACGATGATTAGCTTCAACCCGACCATCGATTTCACGAACTCACCAAAGCTTCCTTTCTTGCCGAGGAAATCCACCTCGGTCCCGTCGGGGACATTGTGGTTGGTCGCAGCAACCAACTGGTTCACCCGGAACCAAGTGTTCTCTTGATTGATGAACCGGTCGCTGGTCGAGGATCCGTCATCGGTCTTGAACGTCACCTTGCACACTTCGCGACCCTTGTTGTCCAGCGCCTCCTCCACCTTACTGACCGTGACAACGAAATCGCCCTCGGTGTTGATGAATTGCGCGGCACCATCCTGTCGATTGACTTTGAACATAATACTTATTTATTGATTTAGTTTTCCGACTTGTTTAACACCCACTTTGGGCATGAAAGAGTTTGCGTAGATGTTGGATACGCAGGCCACTTGTCCAGTGCCTGGCATTCGTGCAGCAACGTGATTGCCTTGCGTCGCATGTTCTCGCCGGCCTGCAACCATTCCGAGTCGAGACGATATATGCCGACGGCGTACGGAGCGGTGCGCTCGACAGCGACGAAAACAAATTGAGCGGCACCGGTCATCGCCAGATAATGCGCCGCTTGGATGTGGTATCCAAAGTTCAGGACAGTACGAGTGAATGCTTCTGGTGAAGCGTCATCGGTTGTCTTGATGTCTACGATAGTATGGTCATCGACCCACAGATCAGGACGAGCCTTGATGGCGATGTCGGTATCCGCGTCCAGCCCGAACACGCTCGCCTCGATGCGATGAGGAGCTTGGTAGATGGACCAGAATGGATGACTGCGGATCGAGCGAGCAACACCCTGCACATCGCGGTTCTCCGTATTGTTGAGACAGATGCGGTCCTTGTTCGCGTCCTTCCACGCCTTGCCCTCCTTGGTGCGTCCGTCGATACCATCGGGGGTCACGGCCACAACATCGGTGTACAGGTCAGGCTCCAGGACAGCGGTGTGGATGGCTGTACCAAGCTGCATAGCTTTGGAAGGTTCCTGATGCTCCTCCTGTGCGGCTCGATAATGGGCTGGAGATTTGAGCAGCTTCGCCATCATCGATTTCGACAATGCCTGGACCGCGTGATACTTCTCTGCCGGCATGTTCGGATTGACGTGCCGCTGGGTGATGGTGTGATGGTTCATTGTGCTCCTTTCGATTCCGCAGCAAACGAATACGCCTTCTTGATGAACCCCTCTGCATCACCGACAATCATCGATGCAACCTTTGAAGATACATCACGGAAATTCTGGCCCTCGTTGATCAGGTTCTTGTAGATCAAGAACTTGTTGGCGATGTCGGCATGTTCTTCGAGGATGATTTCCAGCTTCTCGACCAGCGAGTACTGGTTGACGGTGGGGGCAGTAGGAACAACCGGTTGAACCGTCACCGACGGAGCCGATTGTGTCGGAATCGGACTGTTCGAGAAGTCGGCCACCTCCTCGGGTGTGTATCGACCTTGGGTGATGCGCGGATCTAGCATGCGTGTCGCCTTGCTGATGACGCGCGCACGCAGCATCTCGGCGGGGAACTTGGCCCACCCGCTACCAGGCTTTGCAGGAAGCATACCGGCGAGCTTCGCATCAGCCGACGTGAACTCGACCCGGACCTTCTTGGTTCCTTTGACAAACTCAGCGACCGCAGCCGCAGCATCAAACTGAATCCAGTCGATGTCCCATCCCGCGTTCATCATGCCGGCGAGCATCGCCTCGCTCTTCATGGTGATGTTCCCGTTGATCAGATGGTTCTGCACCTTCCAAGCAAGCGGAGTCTGCCTGTTCGCAAGACACTCAAGAGCCAGGACATATCCCTGTTCCGGTTTGACGCACCCGAACATTCCGCTATGGGCAATCCAATCGCCCATCGTCTTCACCGCATCCAGCGGCGAGTTAATCCTGTCGTAGAACGTCGTCGCGTCAGGCGGGCTGACCGTCAACGGTTGCTGAACTGTCACTGTGTAGTCTGGGTTTGTGCTCATTTTGGTTACTTGTGTTCTCTTGTTTTACTTTTCGTGCGTATGGGTTCACCGCGCCGGTCATCAGCCTTGATTCAAGAATCGCTGCGATGTCGGAATCGGTGAACAAAATCCGTCGGCCAATCCTCCTGTGCTGGATCCCGTCATGCCGGACAATCCTGCGAAGAGTCTCGGTGCAGATGCACATCATCTTCGCTGCATCCTTGGCCGTGTAAATTTTCATTAAAATTTGCTGCAACCGGGTGTTCATCAAGGGAAACATGCCTCACCCTGTCGGAGACTCTCTCTCCGCTCTAGTCCCGATCGCTCAAATAGCCTGGCAGTTGACAAGAATCGCGTCAAGTCTCTTGCCAATGTTTTTTCATCGTCTCCGCGTACCCGTCGCCAGAATCCTCGCGCCCATCTCCTGAATCCTCGCGCCAGACACGTTTTGGGCCTGAATCGGTGGCTTTTGGGCCTGAAGAGAACGTCTTTGGGCGGACGTACGGCACGACAGGAGGCTGATTGTTCCAATCCGGACTCATCACTTTTGCCATCAACGCCGCCTGTACCTCTTCACGGGTCGGCTGTTTTTGCTTTTGCTCCAATCGGCCCTGAGCCTTCTTCTCAAGGAATCCGTTTTTGCTAGGCTTGTCGCTGACGTCGGATTGGTCGGCCATCTGCTCCAGGGACTCGACACGGGCCAGCAGATGCTCAAGGTTCTCTATCGTCTCCTCAAGATTGCTCTCCCGCTTCTCCAACTTCTCCACGCGGGCCAGCAGCTTCTCGACGTTTGCTTCTAGCTGTCTCCTTTCCTTCGCTTCGTGGATTGATTTCCGCTCCAATGCTCGCTGGTCGTCCCTGAGCATCTGCTCGAACGCCGCCTTGTCCGCAGGTTTCCAGTCGCAACCCCTCCATTGCCCGTGAACTGCGTCGAACACCAGGACGCGACTCTTGGTGTTCCGCATGGAATCGAACGCTCTGGACGCCCGCTCCAAATCGCATCCAAGCTTGCCGGCGATGTGGGCCAATAGTTCCGATTCCTCCATCTCACGATGATGGCGCTTCGGATCCATCTCGCTAAACTGCGACCTCAATGTTGTCCCGTTTTCCAAGTAGCTCATAGGTTTTTGTTATCTCGAACATCCAATCACTTCCTACTTACCCTAAACACCCGAACGCTTCCCGTCAAGTAACCCAAGCAAATAGTCCTACCTTTTACCAATCGGTTATGCATCCCCCCTTCTACTTTATTCTAAAGATAAACAGTACCCTCCCTCTAATGGGAGAGGGTACAACCCCAACCGCACTACGCTAACCCGGCTTTGAGGCCGGACGCTGTGCGGGGGGTTGGGGAACGGACAAGAAAGAGGATGCAACGCTCTCATGTGGATGCCTTGTAATCGCTCAGAAATGCCCGTGGAGCGATTTGAATGCGGATTTGGTGTGTCGATAGCGGAGAGCGGGTTTAGAGGCTCTTGGGGGAAGGGGCTGGATGGCCGACTTCCTGGAGCTTGTCCCCGACCTCGCGCTCGATGATCAGTTCCAGAATCTGCTCGCCGCTTTTCCCGACGAGAGAACAGATATGCTTGTCATCGTCGTAGATGCTCAACGGCGTCGCACCCTCTGCCTCGTTGCCGGTGATGATCGCGTTGAACAAATCAACAATGACCTGCGCGTTCTGTGTGGATTGAATAGTTAATTTCATTTTTGTTTATGGTTTATGGTTCTGCGCTGAAAAAAAATGCGTTTCAACTTTATCCGACGGCTGATTCATTCGTCGAAAGAAAGTGTCGGCCTGTTTCGTAGATAGCTTTGGTCGTATTCTGGAGCGCGCTCTATCGAAAGGGGTGGCCAACCTTCCGCGTCCAAAACTTTCCAAGCTTTGAATCGCGCTTTTGATTCTGTCACCGCAAAAACAATGAGCTTGATCCCGTACACAGATTTGACGCGCCACGCAATCGGATCGGGGGTGCTCATAGAGATTGTTCCATCGAGTAGATCACGTCGGCCCACAATTGCCAAGGTACGACAGCACGCTCCGCCGCTCCTCCCTTCCCTTGCGTACCGGTCCTCGCACCTCTCGGAGCTGCATCGTGATCGGGATGTCCGTTGCAACACATCGGCCTCGGAATCCATCCCGGAATATTACCCCACAGGTCGGTCGGTTTCATCGATGTATCGCCGTACCGACAATACGTGACTGTCTGGAGCGGGATTCCTTGCACGCAGGGCAGTTTCCGCAACACACCACGAGGGTTCTCCATGATCCAGCCACGCGGATTCATCCACGCGATGAAGCTCAAGGTCGCGACAACAAGCTCCTGGCTCAACCAAGCTTCTGTCGTTTTCGGGACATACGCTCCTTTCCCACCGGTCCAGTGATGTCCAATCGATGCAACAGAGAACGCCTCGCACGGAGGTGACGCCCAGATGAGGTCGAAATACCCGTTGTGATACATGAACTCAGACGGAACGAGGGCAATGGCCAACATGTCCGCTGTCAGATTGCATTTGAATCGAGGATCCAGGTCCAGCGTGACATACGTGTGACCCCGAGCCTCGATGCGCGCTCGCCGGCGCTCTCCACCCGCACCCGCGTACAGATCAAGTATCCTCACAATACTCCCTCCCCATCGCACGTACGACAATATCGACCGCCACCGATACCGCGACACGCAGGACACGGTCGCTTGGAACATCCTCTTAAAAACATTGTTATACCAACAATGCTCAACAACCAACAGATACCAATTATTATGTATGTGTATGCGCTCATTATGTTTTAAGTAATAGAAATTAAACCCCGCCCGGCGCTTTTCGACCCCCATTTTCCACATTGAGAGAACACCGGGCGGGAACCGACACACAACAGGTATGCCGGTGAAAATGATCAGTGCATATCGCAATGCACAGAATATGTCGCCATCGCGCCAGCTATATTGTCGCCGCGACGATTAGAGCCGGCGAATTCCTTCGCGTAGCTGCGGCTCAAGCGAGCCTCGATACCGTCACACCTCGCGCACACAGGCCCGCTGCTGCTCAAGCGGTGCGCCGGCCCGGAACACAAGCAGGACAGTTTGCCAACGACAGCCAGCGCACGACGCTTCGCAACGCTCTTCGTGTATGCCGCTCGCCGGCGCTCTGGCAATGATGATGGATAGATGACCCTCACAGCGCGCCCTCCACTTTCTTAAAATGGGTCGGCTCAACAAGGGCGTCGGCAAACCTGTTCCCGAAAGATTCTGTGGACCAGTAATGTCCGGCCCACTTGCATTTCTCGATGTGCAGACCTTTGCGGCGAACGCACGACACCGACATCCATGTGCCGTCCCGAGGTGCGTCCGCGATGGGTTTCCATTCTGATGAGGTCACAGCACACCCTCCAGGTCCATCGCCTCGCTGCACGCTTCCGCCCGCTCCATCGCCGCATCCTCGTCCCGGAATACCAGGACGCGGTCCGCACCGTAAGGCGCGTTGTCGGTGATGGGTTCACCGTCCACCGGATTGATGACGTGCCAGCTATTGCTGGACACTTGTTTTGCGTAATACATAAGCTTAAATCCGCTAGGTTGAAAACCGCTAGTTTTGTTTTTCACTCGTTTACCAGTCTCTTGATGTTGACTTTCCAGTTTTTATTACCGATAGAATCCGCAGAGCGCGGACAGTATTTGTCCGCCAAGTAGTCCAGATACGACCCAGGTTGTCCAGCTTTTATCCACCGGACACGGTTATTTCTGATGGTGTTCAGACAGATGCGTCGAGCGTGCGCGGCGTCATGGACCGGGATGGACAATATCCCGTACGGAACCTTCGCGCGAGCACCGCCCTCGACCCGATAGATTGCGTCCGCTATCTGCTCATCGGTCGCGGCAAGCGCGGAACACGATAAAACGAGCAAGGTGGCCAACTTTTTGAATGAGTTCATTTTGAGAATTCAGGAAAGCCCAGATCATTCATCGCTCGAACCATCGACGAATCGAGCGCGGCATAATTGCAATACGGAAACAGAATAGACGGCCCACCAGCAGAATAGAAAGCGTCCAAACGGACCTGCCGAGCTGACGAACCCGCGCGAGGATTCGAGATTGTTAGCTCCAGATTCATGGTGGTGATGATGTTTTTGATCGGGATTAATTACCCGCTAGGTCCCCCCGTTGCCGAGGGGACCGCGCGGATGATCAGATATTTTAGTCAAAATGCCCGCCGGCAGAATCGCCGTAGCCGCCCCAGTCCCGGCTTGGGGTCGAAGCCGCCCGGAGATCCGCGGCCATCATGGCCTCGGTTCTGACCACGCGGGTCTTAGCCGCCTCCGCCTCCTCTGCGGCCAATGTGGCCGTGACGGCGGCGATTGCCGCGTCCACGTATGGAGCCGCGTCCGGCCCCCATCCGTAAACGGGTGACAATGCCCGCTGACGGCATTGTGTCGGGCCGAGCCCCATGCTTGCCATCCAGCTGCGGATGGCAGACTGCATTGCCTCCATTTTCATGGGTTCACATCGAGGCTGTTCGCCCCGACTATGTTGCCCGCCCCGTCGCGGACGAGGTCGGCAGGCGAGCCGATGTCGATCCGCGACGACAACGCCAAGCGCACCATCGCGCTGACAATATATATCGTGTCGCTGGTGCGCTCCGGAATCGCGGTGATTTCACCAGCAACCGTCACCTCGCCGTATTCGGAAAGGAACATCGGGATGCCGCCGTGCGTACCGTAATGCGTGCGGGTCACAGCGACCCGCGCGATGCTCCCGCTGGGAGGAATAACTTGTCCGCACAATACGACCTGGTGCGGTGTGAGGTTTACAAATGTGTATGTTTTCATGATCATGTTTAGTCGTTTGTATTAGCTCCGTATCCGGATCCGGCATCGTTGTCGTATCCTTTGCCGTGACGAGCCGTCGCGGCAATCTGCTCCCGTGCTTTCCGAGCCGCCCGCACGCCTGGAAGGAGTCTTTTTACCTCGTCGGTGTAGCACGCCTGCACCGACGTCCGCGCGAGCAGGTACGGTTCGCCGGCCAGCGCCTCGACCGCCGGCCAGAAACCCGCTTGATGGGCGGACAGCCCGCCGAGGATTGCATCGGCCTCTGCCGCCGCCCATATTCTGTCCATCTCGGCCTGCGCGACCTTCCGCGCCTGCTCGGCCTGTGCAACAATTTTTTCTGCTGTTAATGTTTCGTCGTCGCGAGTGAATGTGTATATTTGCATGATGATGATGATGATGTTTGAACCGGGCATGATTACCCGCTAGGATCCCAAGCGTTAACCGGGAATCCGCGCGGGGAATCAATACTTGCGGAAGTGAACATCCTCTGGCGCAACGAATCCATCGTCGCCGTTCATGATCTGGTTGGCCTCGATCTCTCGCCAATCCCAGTCGTCTAGCATTTCAATCCTGCTGCTGCGCTTGTGGCCATTGTTTGAGAACCAGACCCCGCCTTCCCAAGCGCCGGCCGATTCGTTGAAGATATGGCCAGTGCCTTTCCCGTCCAAAATCACAAGCTTGTTACCAGACCCGATGGAAGTCTCAACCAGGTAGCGGAGCGCGGCGCTTCCCGGCTTCAGGCCGGCCGATAGGAGCGGACAAAGCACTCGGGAAGCAAAGATGGCGGTGTCAGATTCATCCTCGGTTGACTGGATATTCAAAATCCCATTGTGAATCAGAGCGTACTTCCCGCCGGCCAACGGGAACGGATGACAATTCTCCTTTCCCTTGCGTCCATGCGTTGCCCAGCGGAAGTGAATTGACGCCGCCGATCCGTCAAATTCAGACAGCGCAGCATAGAAGGAATCGAAATCAAAGAATCCCTTGCGGATCAGAACCTTTCCACCGACAGCAACGGCAAAGCCTGCACCGTCTGGATTGGAGTTGAATCCGTTCCGAAGATGTTCCTTTGAAACCTTGCGACCTTTTGGACGATAAATTGCTAGACACATAAATTTATTCTTGGGTTATTTACTGCGGGAAAATCAAACGGATTTAATCAGAGCGCGTTGGTTGGGAACATTGCCAAGGATCCGTTGATCGACAAAGGCATGAAGGCTTGGCCATTGCTTCCGGCCTTCATGGACGAATCGAGCAAAGGCTTTCCAATCTAGGCTTTCAGCCATAGTTCGTGATGCGGGGGCGGCAAAGGAGATCAAAGCGTCGCAGAATTCAACACAGCGCCAAAATGAAGACTCTTTAAGCGTGCCTTTGAAGATGCGAAACTCGATTGTCTTGGAGTTCTCCAAATTCACGGCTTCATAACGCTGACCGGTTCGCTTTCCGGCAGTGGCCAATTTCTTCCCGTGGTATTTTGCCCAGTCGCAAGCCTTGCGTCCTGCGATGCGTTCAACGAAGTCGCGGTTGTCAGGGGAATTCACGAAGCAGACGATCTTGGCGATTTGGAGCGTTGTCATCGCAGAGCGTGAACAATGGACGTGAAGGCCGCATGTTTCTGTCTTGTAGGATAACAGGCCGGCGGGAAGATCCGCGAAGAAACCTTTCCATGCCTTGCGATGTTCGTCCAGGGAAGCGGGCCTTGTGACGATCTCGAAGCCGCTTTTGATTGAACCGTCCTCTTTAAGCACTGCAAAATTGTCTAGTTTGCCCGATATGTCCTCGGCCGCTGAATCTCGGTTGTCGCCCGCTTCGACTTCTAATTCAATTCCAAAGAAGAGCGGGCCTTTACCGATCGGACGGCCGTAATCTTTGAACGAATACGGCTTGATCGTGGAAGAGGACGCGGAACAATCTTGGCAATTGCCGTCCTCTCCGTAGTTGTCGTTGTGATAAGTATTGCCGCACCCCTCACAAGAGAAATAAGACTCCGCGCATCCTTCGCAGACTGTCTCGTCTGAGGTATTGGAGCCGCAGGACAAATCCGAGTGAAACGTATCGCGACAATCCGCGCACTCAAAACCGTTGTGCTGGACACAAGCACCGCACCACATTACGGAAGGGCGTCGCGGACCGCTTCCGTAGGAACGGCGCGGCGCTGTCACGGATACGAGATCGTCGGATAGGATCCGGTCATCGCACGCTTCGCACGATCCGGATTCGTCTTCCATCGCGATGGAACCATCGGAGAGAATCGCGAGGTCTTGGCCAGTGTCGCAACGGCCGTTGTACCAATCCACATGACCGGAAGTGACGCGACGGCGGTTAGCGGCGGAGAGGAGCGTTGTTTGAGGATTGAAGGGCATAAAAGACTCGGGTTTTTGTTCGCAAGCCAATGGAAACACAGGCGGAAACGGGTGGGAAGAAAAATATGCAATTTTCTTTTGAGCGGGGGGGAAAGCGATGACCAGGTGAGGGAACGGAGCGTGAACCAGGGCGAGCGGATTCAGGCATTGCAGAGCCGCAGAGGGTGGCGCACGCTGCGACGCATGGCGTCACTGGCAGGTCATTGGGACGAGATCCGAGCTAGATATCTAGCGGGCGAGGAGTTGTCGGCAATTGCTGACGATCTGGGACTCGTCAGAATGAGCGTAGCAGCACGCGCCTCTCGAGCGGGATTGCCGGAAATTAGGAGACAAATGCAAATCGTTTGCAAAGAAAAGAAGATAGAATCATTAGAATCATTGTCCGCATTAGTACGTTCCAAGCTTGCCGCCGATGCAATTAAAACCATTGAACGGGTCGACAATTACGACTTAGAAGGTATCAAAGACGAATCAACCAGGGAGCAAATACTGGGATCGGTAGCAAAGCGTTCAGCACTAGTATTTGGTTGGTCTGATCAAAGCGAAGCTGCGTCCATCTCGATTAACCTATTGGGTTCTATGCCTGATAGGATGGACAATATCACACTGTCGAGTAAAACAATTGAAGCGGATACTATAGAATAAGCATTCTTTTCCTATGTGATAGAATGGAAGGAATGGAACGACGACGGCCCCCCTTTGGGGGTGGGGTCGTTTACATACCCTCCCTCAAAAATTTTCCATCATTTTGAACGCATTAAATAAAGTAAAGATTGGTCAAACTGTATCTTTAAATCTTGCAGAGCGTAAACTTGCTAATTTCTTGGCAGAGCACAGGGGTAAAAATAATCGTAATTTCAATGTTCCGAGAATGAAATTTGGAGTTGTTGACGACGCGATAATTGATTTGGAGGGGATGGCTGGAGAGATTGCGTTTTGTAAATTGTTCAATGTGTATCCGGACATGGATATTGATTGTGCGCCTCCGCATCCGTCGCATGACTGTGTTCTGCCTGATGGTATGCGTGTCGATGTGAAGACGACAAAGCATCGGGCTGGAAAGCTGCTGGTGGATGCGCGGAGGTGCGGTAGAAAGGCTGATGGAGTAAATTTGTATGCGTTGATGGTCGGCACGTTCCCTGGGCCTTACGATTTTCGTGGGTTCATTGAAAAGCGCGATATCGTTCGTCCGGACAGGATTGGTTTATTTTACGGCAACAGCAACTATATCGCAGAGCAGAGCGAGCTTCGCGATAGCTACACGATAGCTACATTCTCATTGACAAAGTAATAGGTTCCAATGATTCATCCATCCATCGACCTTAATGATTGCATACGATTGGTCATCGGATGCGAATGTCTAAGCGGAAATGACAGCCCGCGTTTGGTGGTGGTGGGGAACATCGGTCCATTGGATGATGGATGGATGGCCCACTAAAAAATGGTAAACGCAGGAAACAGTTTTCATTATGGCTTGTCCCAATGTGTTTAATGCCTTTGCGGTGGCTACGGAGTCGCTTGCACAGGATGTCTATAAGCGCGCGTCGTATCGTTCGATGTGGCTCAACCTTATCGAGCGAGGCGAGTATCCGCAGGGCACTGGTTTGACCCAGACCTCGTTCACCACGACCAGCATCGAGCCGACTGCGGCTGAGACCTGGTCGGCCATCACGCTCGCGTCTGGCGTTCCTACTGGTGATAACGGTGGCGCTTGCGATGTGACGTACAACGACGTTCCCGTCGGTTACAACGCGGTCACCTGGGGTCCGGAGCGTTTCGCGCTCAAGGGTCCGTTGCTGTGTAAGGACGACCTGACTTTCGACCATCGTGTCGAGGCGTTCCTGCGTGTGTATCTTGAGAAGCTGTCTGTGCGGGCGCAGCGTTCTTGGGAAACCCGGTATCAGAATGTGTTCGCGAAGTATGCCATCAAGGCGGTCGCGGATTCGAGTTTCACGCAGACCGAAACGATTCCTGCCGGCGTGAATGAGTTCCCGTGGGCCGATGGTGTGAGCACTGGTCAGGCGTTGAATCAGTCCACGTCGGAGTTGACCCAGGAGATGCTGGATGTGGCGGCGGCGACGCTCATCCGCAATGGCGCGACGAATCCTGATAGTTCTGGGTTCATCTCGTACAGCAGCGATGGTCCTGTGTTCCCGTTGTACATCGGGTTGGAGGCGTCGCAGCGCATCGCGCAGAACAATCCTGCGTTCCGTTCCGACCTCAACATCGCGGATACCGGCTCTGGCGAAGGATCGACGTTGCTGAAGCGCATCGGTGCGAACCGGGTCATCAAGAACTTCCGGCATGTGCCGAATCTGTTCCCGCCCCGGTTCAGCTATTCCGGTGGCAAGTACACGCTCGTCCAGCCGTTCACTAGTGCGAGCGGCACTAAGGGTACTGTGTTCAGTGTCAATCCGACCTGGACGACTGCTGCGTACGAAGGTGCGTTCATCGTCACTCCGTACGTGTTCAAGAGTCACATCGTGCGTCCGGTGAACCGGGTCGGTGATCTGGCTTGGATGCCGACCAACTACATGGGCGAGTGGCAGTGGGTGACCGGTGCGTACAAGCTCAGTGTTGACTGCGCGGATCCTCTCGACAAGAAAGGCCAGCATTACGCGGAGTTCATGCACGCTCCTGAGCCGATCTTCACGAACCAGGGCATGACGATCATCTTCCGTCGTTGCACTGGCGCTCTGACCCAGATCATCTGCTCCTGATCGATAGGTTGGATTGACACAGCCCATCATTGGCCGAAAGGCTGGTGGTGGGTTTTTCGTATTGACAAGATATTGCATGAAGCAATGCTTCGTTCATGCCGAATTTTATTCTTCCGGAGGGTGTCGAGGTTCCTGAGAATCTGAAGGAAGGCGAGAAGTTTCAGACGATGGCGACCATCGTGTTGAAGAAGAACGGCAAGGCGATGTTGGTGGAGGTGGATGGCCAACCTCTGGCTGGATACGAGTCGAACGAGAGCGAAGCTGAAGGTAAAGGCAAGATGAAGGCGCATGGAGCGGAGGAAGGTGGTGAAGCGGCTCATGGAAAACAGGGATTCATTGCCGAAGTGATGCAGCGCGGTCGTGGTCCGATGGCCTGATAAATCGATATGGCAAACATCACATGCGACGAGGCGGAGACGCTGATCAACGAGATGGCGGCACTTGGATGCCGTTCTCCGCGTGAGCTTGAGTTGGCCAGGCTTGCCCTTGAGAATCGTATCGCTGTTTATTTGCAGGGTGGTGGCGCGACGCGAGGAGCGTTCAGGAGCGTCACCACCACAGGCACGGTGGTCAGCGGCGATTATCTGCTCATCTGCGATGCCACTGGCGGGGCGATCACGATGACGCTTCCTTCTGCTGCGCTTGTTCCGGGTCGTATCTATGCTTTCAAGCGCATCAATGCCGGCGCAAACAATGTCATTGTGGATGGATACGGGGCTGAAACCATCGATGGCGCATTGACCCATACGCTTACTCCGCAATGGAATGGAGCGGTGGTGATGTCGAACGGTGTCGCTTGGTTCAAGATCATCGCGAACTGATATGGCTAATCTTTCCTGCGAGGACGCTTTGACGTTGATCAACGAAGCTTATGGGGCTTCGTGCAAGAGTCCGCGTGAAAGGGTTCTGTTGGAACTTGGCCTACTTTGGGAGGCATCGACTCTTGGTGGAACGGCGGACATCACTGCTGACAACACGGTTATCGATTCATCTTCGACAATGATCACTGCGGACATGACGGAATTCATCTAATTTTATGGCAAAACAGACCATCAATATCGGTGCGGCTCCGAACGACGGGACGGGTACACCGTTGCGGACGTCGTTTGATTACACCAACCAGAACTTCACCGAGTTGTACACGGCTCTTGGAGGGGGTGTCGGCCTTCCCGGTTCCACGACGCAGGTCATCTTCAATGATGGCGGAACGAATCTGGCTGGTGACTCTGGGTTGACGTTCAACAAAACTACTGATGCGTTGACCCTTGCCGGTCCGATGACGATGGCTAGTTCCAACGTCACTGGCGGCACTATTCCGGCAAATGGAACGTGGCTTCCTGCTGCGAACACGTTGGAATTCGCCGCCAATTCGCTGGCGCAGTATCGGATTGCTCCTCTTGGCGTGTTCAGTTGGTACGACGGCGCAGGCGGCACGCGGATGACGCTCAATTCAACTGGATTGGGTGTTGGGATAACGCCGACCGAAAAGTTTGAGGTCGGCCTTGCTGGATCAGGAACGCCTCGGATTCGGTTTGTATCTTTCAGCGACTATGCAGTCATTGAATACCAAAGGTACACAGGGTCGGGAGCAAATTACTACGGCTCTCGTATTCTTGGTGGCGACGGACTTTATTTTTACACTTCCAATGCTGCGGCAATCGGAGCGCAGACTTTCACTACTCGGTTTGGAATTGATGTTAATGGCAACGCTCTTGTCGGAGTTGCTAGCGCCAACGCAAACGGTGGTGTTCTCCAGCTTAAATCGGGCATCACGTTCCCGGCGACGCAGGTTGCTGCAACCGACGTGAACACTCTCGATGATTACAAAGAGGGTACGTTTGTTCCGACCATTATTGGTGGAACAATCGCTGGTGTCGGGACGTATACTACGCAAATTGGAACATTCACAAAGGTTGGAAGGGTTGTGACCGTTAGTGTTTGGATTATTTGGACCGCGCACACTGGAACTGGGGCTTTCAGCATCGGAACTCTTCCATACACATCGTCATTTGCCGTTACTGGTGCTTCGATTGGATACATTTCAGGAGTTGCGCTTACTGCATCAAACATTGCAACTGCTTATGTAGCAGGAACTACTTTTTCAATTGCTCAAACCCCAGTTGGTGGAGGTGTCGGTAGTAATGCATCAATAAGCGCAAGCGGAACCATTTCAGTTTCTTGTACTTACATCGTTTAATCTTCTATGACTATCATCTATTGGATCATCGAGCGTCTTTTGGTCAATCCTGTTGAGGGTTCTGATTCAAATGTCGTCATCACCGCAGATTGGCGATGCAACGGGTCGCAGGATTCGCTCACTGGAACGTCTTACGGGAGCGTTTCGTTCGCTCCTCCGAGCGGCGATTTCACCCCGTACGACCAATTGACCGAGGCTCAGGTTCTTGGTTGGTGTTGGGACAACGGTGTTGATAAAGCGATCATCGAGGCGAGCGTGGAGAAACAAATCGCTGACCAAGCGAATCCTCCGGTCGTATCGCTTCCGCTTCCTTGGACGCCGGTTCCCGTTGAGGTCGCCGTCGCTCCCGTTGAGGTCGCTCCCGCTGCGGATTCCATTGTTGTCATTGACGAGCCAATCATTGTTTCCGAAGCTCCTGTCGCATGATCAAAATTGAACTGACGACTGAACAAGCGAACGCACTGATGCAACTCGTCGATATCGCCATCAAAGCCGGTGGTTATCAGAATGCAAAGGTCGCTGTTCCGATTGCCGACATCATCCTGGAAGCTGCAAAGCAGTCCGAGGAAACCAACTAAAAGGCCACCATGACTGGCCACCACGCTTTTGTTCGCGATATGTCGATAGGCGTTGGTGGGCCAGTTCTTGGCCTACTCGGGAACGCGATATTTTCAGAACCAAATCTAAAAGGAGCATCGCTTGCGCTTGGTGCGCTTGCCGCCCTTTTGACCTGTGTTGTAAAATCAATCGAACTGTACAGAAAACTTAAAAACGACAAATGAACGCTTATTTTGCATCTCTGCTTCGCCATGTTTTGACCGCTGCTGGCGGTTTCTTGGTTGCCAAGGGTCTTGTTTCGTCTGATCAAGCCGGCGAGCTTGTCGGTGCCGCTGTCACCGCTTCTGGTGTTGCTTGGTCCATCTACAACAACAAGAAAAACGCTGATGCAGCAGGTCAGAAATGAGTTTTTTGGCTGACCTGATTGTAAAACTGGTCGACTGGCTGTTTTCTTTGTCAAAACAGGATGTATCTAGTGAAGACGCCAAGAAACAACCGGAGCTTAAGCGTGATCTGCTTGCTCGCATCGATGAGCATGAGCGCGGGGTGCGCGAGTCGAGTGATCTACGTCCCCCACGGTGAGCCTGTGCGCCTCGCTGAGAGCGTCAAAGCGAGGGTTTGGGTACTTGACGCAAGCGGCAAAACGATTCGCAGCAGCAACCGCATCATCATCAGTGAAGGGTGGTATGCACTACCAAAGGATAAATGAGCAATAACGCACCGTATAAGGGTTCCGTTTCAGGAAGCGGACCTTACAAGCAGACAACCACATCAGCCTCCGCAAAAACCCCAACCAAGCCAACCACTAAGCCTGTTCCGAGTGGAAGTGGGCCTTACGGAAGCGGTCCATACAAGAAGTAATCGATTCCAAGAAAAACCCCCCGATTGTAATAAAAACAACCGGGGGGTAATTGTTTTAGAGTTTTATCGACCAAGCGATTTCATCACACTTGCCACAAAATCTTCGCTCTTGGAAGCGTCTCCGCTGCTTGATTTGCTGGAACCCCCGGTCGCCTTGGAACTGACTCCAGGCTGACTGCCGCGATACTTAGCCAGTTCGGCTTGTAGGCGCTTGTTGACTTCGACCTGAGAATACAGCAGTTCACGGTACTTGGGAGCGGCTGCGGCCCATAGGGCGGCTTTGGCGAGGTCTTCTTCACTGTTCTCGCCGTTGAAGATCTGCCGGGCGAGATTGAGTCGGCCATTCAACTCGGTGTTCCACTCCTCATCGTTGTCGCGAGGCTCGAAGATCTCAAGAGCGCGAGCGTTCTCGCTCACCTTGGTCCAGGTCTTGGTGGCCGATTCCAAAGCGGACGCGGTATTTGCATCGCTATCCTGCCTGTACTTCGAGATGACCGCATCGTAATCGGCTTTTGCCTCGGACATCTCAGCAGACTTTTCGCCGTTGATCTCGTCGTACTTGACAATCAATGCTCCGAGCTTCGCCTTCTTAGAAGGAGAAAGCCCTTCAACAATATCGTCAATCTGAGAGTTCCGATAATCGTTTTCGGGAGATTTGAGCAATCCAATCAGGCGATCCCCTTCGGTCCCGACAAGCCCCTTCAACGAATCAAAAACGCCGGTGATCTTCGACTCGTACTTCTTGACGAAATCAGGATGCCGCTCGATGTCGAGCAATCGGACACGCTCGGAAAGCGCATCACGCTCTGATTGAAGCGTCTTAAACTTGGATTCAACCTCTGTGTCGGAAACCTTTCCGGCCTTGAGGTCATCAAGCTGTTTGGATAGCTGCGCTTTCTCCTCCTTGATCTTGCGGAAAGCGTCTGCCGCTTTCGTGGACTTGATGGATTCCGGGATGTCAGAATCAATTTCGACGGTCTTCTCCTTGGGCTTGAACATCTGATCGATGTCCATCTCCGCGCGACTCAGTTTTTCCTGAGAGTTTGACTTTTTGCTATCGGTGGATGGGGGGGATTGCTTTTTTGCCTTGGGTTCTTCTTTGATTTCAGAAGCAACGCCATCAGCAACCGCGATGTCTTCAAGACCGCTGGCCTTGAATGCATCGATGAATGAGCTTCCAAAATCAGGAGGCTGTGCAGAATGGACAACGGGCGAGTTCAGTGGTTCTTCCATAAAGTTCTATTAGTTTTTATTATCAAAGGTCGCTTCAAGTTCTTTCGTCACATCAACTACCGACAATTTTCGCAAATTTTCAAGACAATGTGCATAACCAGCGGTGATTCCCGCAGCAAAAACAATGTCTGACTCCTTGCTACCGTGAGATGGCATTGCGATGGGCATGGACTCTGCAACGATGCGTAGAGCCATCCTGAGCACAGGATTCCGCATGATGAGCGCGAGTTCTGCCTGTTGTCCGTTGGTTATCCAGTCCGCGATATTTACGTCAGGCAGTTCCAGCAAGTTCTTCGGGTTCTCTTTCGTTAAGCCGCGCATCCAGTTTATCATATTTTGTGATCGTGTTACGTTTCAGTTTGTGTCTCTGAGGAATCGGGTCAAGAACGTCATCTAGTTTGATTGGTTTATCGGGGGTGACGGTATCTCGTTTGGGCCGGATGACCTTGGTGATCTCCAGCATGTCGGCCAGTGGTAGCTTGATGTATCCGCAGTCAACATCGTTGATTCCGTACGAAACAACGAACTGATTCTTGGAACTATCGTAGAACGCGCCGCACGGGAACACAACCGCAGGAAGTCCAGGCCACCAATCTTGTTGATTTGTACCGGTGAGGATTGGAAGCGTGGTCATTCGGACGATGCGGAATGGAGCTTTGGCTTCAAAAGCGTATGCCCCCATGTAGTACCTGCGCTTCTTGTTGATCCACGGGAGCGAGCTATGGAAGAAGGTCCAGTACAGGCCGTCGCACAAGATCGGATTGGAGCCTCCGCGCACCTCGCCAAACTTCCAAAGAGGATTGAACTCATCGGTCGAGTATTCCGTTTCCTTCTCTAACCGCCCATTGAGGCGCACAACAACGTGAGGATTGGCAGAATACACCATGTGTGGCGTGTTATCGTGGACGAATAAAAGCCAGTTCTTTTCGTGTCCATCGTTCACCATCGCCTGGGACAAGTTGTTGCCATAGACCGTATCGAACCGGCCCACGTTCAGGAACTGTTTATCAAGCAGGAACATCGCTTGATGCGCGTACGACTTGAACGGGACAAATGTGGCGCAGTTTATCCCGTACTTGTCACCAAACTTGATGACCCGAGGATCTTCAAACTGTTCGTTTGGATGCTGTGACGTGAGTTGAATCAACGCTTTCTTCGTGGCACGCATGTCTTTGCTGAGTTCAAAGACAACGATGTCGTTCTTTTCGACGTAGACATCCTCATCCTTCTCGCGTTTATTGCGGCATCGACGAGCGAAAAGAAGGATCTTGCCATCCGGCTCTTGAATGATGGCAGGATTGAAGTAATACGTTCCGACTTCTTCCGGCAGAACAATCTTGCCGACCTCCCAATCCACTTGTTCAGCCAGCTTTGGGACGTCATTTTTTGCGTAGCTCATAAGGAATTCAGCAGCAAATTTGATTTCATCATAAAGAGACAGCCAATGGTCGCGCTCTTCGCGAACCTCTGTCAGATGCTCTTCATTTTCAACCGCTCTCAATTCAAGTGTCTTGCGAAGCTCTTCAATCTCCATCAACAAGTCAGCTTGACCATCTCCACCATTTGCAAATCGTTTTAGAGCCTTGATGGAAAGGCTTCGGATGATGTCTTTCATTTTGTTCGCTCCGGTCAATCTGGGATTTCTGTGTCCACTTGATCCGCGACCCTTGGGAGGATTGAGTAAGAATTCAGAAGATGACTCGATTTGAAGAAAATCAGCAAATCAATTGGCGCGGAAATTTCAACCACCGTTTCGAGCAACGTCTTCAACGCTTTTCGTCGCACCATGTACGCATGCGTGCAGAGCGGGTGGCATCGATACAGAGCATTGCCAACCTTTTCACCGACACGGCCCTGGGTGCAGCATGACCCGACAAAAATCATGTCCCAATCTTTTGGAACTTCTTCCAGAGCGAGGTTGATGGATTCTTTCCATCCATCCCGAAGCATCACGTCATCTTCAAATATAAGCCAATGATCATTCTCATCTGACAGTTCAAGCGCGCTCCACAGCATGATGTGCGACATCGTGCAGCCGATATGCTTTGGTCCGATATGTTCTGATCCGCTTGGGTCGTCAACTGTATACGGGATGGTTGCTTTAAGACCGGACTTTGCTCCGTTGAACCCATAGAAAAACTTGAACTTTTCCGCCCCGTATTTGCCAAGTCTTTCAGTGACGGGTCCAATCCTCTCCGACCCGCGTTGCGTTATTACAATCGGTGTCATTTCTTTGTTTTTTGATAGATAGAGAACACGCTTTCTTTCAGGTCGAACCGCTGGATCAGCGTGCAGTATTTCTCCGCAAGCCGGATAGCCGTCTGCGTGGAATCCCAATTCACATCGTCCATAATCAAGTAGCCGTCCACCTTTAGCTTGGGAAGCCAGTTGACGACATCGCTGGTTGACGGCCATTCAGCATGGTTGGCGTCGATGTGGACCATGTCCATGTCCGGTAGCGACCTAGAGGCATCCCAAGACGACATGCGACAGAACTGGATATGACGAACAACCTGAGCACGGACACAGTGGCCCACAAAAGCCTCGTAGTGGCCGTCCAGGTCCAGCTTCGACCACCATTCTTGGTTGGGGTTTGTCTCGTCATCGATGCAATCCTCCTTCTTCCATGAGTCGATTGCATAAACGGTTCCGCTACCGTTGAGCTTGCAGGCATAAGCCAGAGCGAGCGTGGACTTGCCCTCGAACACACCGACCTCCGCGATATGTTGAGGCTTGTGGTCGAGAACAAGGCTTCCAATCTGGAACCCCTTTTCAGGGTCGCACCATCCACCCATCTTTGGATAATGGATTGATACAAAGTCTTTCAGCGATTCATGCGGAGTCATAATGGATAGATATATGTTACTGATTTTCTAAACGCAGGCTCATTGAAGACGCTGATCATTGTTGATCTCGGCCAACAAAGAGGGTCAGAGGCGATACTCAACGGCCTGTAACCACCATCTTGGATGTCGTTTGTGTTTCCTGGATACTCGTTGATGACAAGCGCGGATTTATGCCGGGAAGAAATCGTGTCCAGAATCTTTCTACACCTCGAAAACTCAAGATGTTGCAACACGTCTTTGATGTGGACCAGATCAAATGATTCGCGGATGTCTCCAACTTCTCCAACGCTGATGTCTGTTCCGACCGGAGCGCGATTCTTTGCGATTTCTATCGCAACAGGACTGACATCGATTCCTTTGTACCTGATACCGGACAAATCAACCATCGACATCAACTGCCAATCTCCGCAGCCAACATCTAATATCGACTTGATTGAGTTCTCGCGGATGAACGAGTTCAGGAACTCGACGTACTTGATCGTGTTTTGTGCATGAGATCCGGGTCCAGATCCTCCGTTCCACTCATCGTTCCGATAGATTCGGTCAAAGGTATTTTGAAGCATACTCGCAATAAGTGTTTTCTCGTTTCAAAATGATCTCCTCTGTCAATGAGCGCATCGTCTGGTAGTGATAGGTCCGCCACAAGTGGGCGATTGAACATCCAGTAAGAGAATGGATTCCATACCAATACTTATTTGATTCACAATGGATGAACCCTAACATCTCAAAGTCAACAACCTTGGCTAGTCCTGGATTTTCTTGATGCAACTTCATCGGGTACTGGACCGAGATCTCATTCCAACCGCTCCCGTCGAACTCCTGCCATTTCTGGAGCCACTTCCATTGGAACCGGCTGTGCATCTTGGAGAACATGACCGCATTGCACAGGCCGATGGTCGGGTCCGACCCGCAGAACTCGCGACCGATGACCGTGTCGTGATCAAGCCAATCTTTTGGAAACGGAGCGACCGTGATGGTGTCGGTGTCAGCATAGACTCCACCCATCGTGTACAGGACGGTGTGGCGGATCAGGTCGGCTCGATGCTGATGCTTTGGGATGTTGTTGCCGTTCCACTGTATCGGGTTGTCGATCAGCATCACGCGGACCGGAACCTTGGCCTTGAGCTTTTCCCATTGTTCGCCGGTTGGTTCCTTGGGCGTCCAAAGAAAAACGCTCCAGTCCGGGTTGTTGACCCAAGCTGAAGCGATTGCAATCCGTTCGCAGATGTGGAATCCGTCGTCGTGAAGGCCGTGTACGAAATGTATGTTTTTCATTATCACCGCGCCAAGTCAGACTCGGCAGTTGCGTTCGCTCGCTGGATGTCCGCAGTCGTCTTCGCGTTACGGCGGGACAAATCTGCGTTCGTCTTTGCGTTCTGTCGTTGGATGTTGGCCATCGTCTCCGCATTCTGGCGAGCAATTTTTGCTTGGATATCGGCGTTCATCACAGCGGTACGAGGGTCAGTACCCTGCTGGATGGCCTGAGCTTGCTGCATCTGCGCCTGACCCTGCTGCTGTTGCTGGATCATCTGCCCAAGCTGTTCGATGGTCTTGCCAAGCTCCTGGAGGTGCTGCGCGTATCCATCGACCTGCTGTCGGCGAGCGGGGTCAGTAGAAAGACGCTGCAAGTGATCTTGGACGTGCTGTCCAATGCCCTGCATGAACAACATGATTTCCTGTGGATTGCCACCGCTCTGGAGCGATGAAGCAGCTTGGTTTGCCGCAGCCATGTGCGTGTCGATGTGGATCACGTGGTCCTGCGTGTCGGTGACAATCGGCATATTGCTCTGGTGGATGGACGCATGTTCAAGAACAGCAAGAGCGGCTTGGTCTTGAATCCGCGACGACTGGATTTGAGTGGGCAGATACCGATCAACCATCTGTTGACCAACCTGCGCCGCGATGTAGTCCTTGAGCAGATTGATTTTGCCACCTTCAGGAAGTGCGCCAGAAAGACTGAGCAAGGAACCAAGCAATTGCTGCTTCGCAAACTGAGAACCTTGGCCAACCGTCCGGGTGGCCTCAACGAAATCGATATCCATCATGGCTTGGATAGGAACACCACGTTCTTTGCATCGACGCTGGAACTCGATGGCGTCTTTGTCGGACTTCGTGATCGGGTTCAGGTTGGGATTTGAAGCGCGGTTGTATCGTTCCTCAAAAAACGAATCGAGTTGGTTGTAGTACCGGCTCAACTGGGTCTTACCAATCGCAGACTGCTGCGACACCATCACGTTCACCTCGAACGCCGTCTTGGGGTTTCCCTGGGGCTTGGAGAGCGATTGCCTATACTGCGACAAGTTCCCTTGGAGCACGTTCTCAAGTTCCGCGTTGACCGCCATAGGCGCATCTAGGACGCCGGCGATGTTCTGCTGGATGACTTCGTAATCAGGCGGGAGAATCGCGTACGGACCCTGCTGCACCACGCTCGTCTTGCTAAGGGCGTTGGCGTTGAGCGGTCGGAACAGGATCTGGGTGCGAGCGAATGCGGCATCAACCATCGCGCAACGGAGTCGGTTCTTCAACTCCATCGCCTGCAACATCTTGATTCCAAGACCCTTGACGCCGTGATGCTCGCCGTCGCCACGGTCGTAGTACATCGGATGGATGACCTGCTCCCATCGACTGAATCGACGCAGCTTCCGGTACATGAACCCCTGGCTGTCGCGCTCATCGATGATAGCGTGACTAATCTTGCCATCGAATTCTTTGTAGAAGACGTGGCACATCAACACCACCTCGGACCGCGCAGAAAACGTGATATCGTTTGAACGAAGCTGGCGCTGGAAGAACTCCCAATCGTATTGCACACCAGAGCGATACGGTTCAGGCATTGCGGCGCGGATACGCTGGCGAACGTAATCCACATTCCAACCAGTTGCTTTTGCGGATTCCTCGTCTTGAATCTTTTCAAACAAGTCATCTACACCCATCCGGGTACGGACAAGAGCAACTTTCCAATCGCTGACATTGGACTTGGTTCCATCAGGAACTAGCAAATCATTCGCCATGATGGCTTTGCATCGCCAATCGGTAGCGTCCTCAAAAATCAATGGACCATCTCCAACGAGAACCATCTCTCGTTGCGACAACTGCATGATGTAATCAAAATCTTTGTCGAGCTTCTGAAGGCGGTCGAACTCTTCGGTGATGATTTTCGACCAATCCTCCCGCTTATCCATGTCGTTTCCGTAACCAGTGCGGATATTGGCATAGGTCGGAACCTCGGCGAACACGTCATAGAATGAAGCCATCGCGAGCGATAGAAACGCTTCAGACTCGCGGAAGTTCACGTTGGTTCGGAACGCTTGGTTGTTTCGACGTAGCTCCGCCGGATTGTACGGAGGATTGCCATCGACAAGTCCGCGCAGCTTGGAGCGCGTGGCATTACGCAACTGATCTGCCATGATCAGCTTCTGGAAGATCTCGCGAGCAGATGCCGCATCAGCAATGCGCGTCTCAGGAGCCTTGCCGTCTTCATCGATGGTTTCGAGCGGTAGTTGGACTAGGTTGCCGTACATGGTCGTTTTTTCCAGCAGTGATCCGGAAGGTTTTCGTTCT
Organism: Actinomycetes bacterium; assembly: GCA_037137855.1. Lineage (GTDB taxonomy): Bacteria > Actinomycetota > Actinomycetes > S36-B12 > S36-B12 > UBA11398. Next base: position 13,588 of record JBAXJN010000004.1, on the reverse strand, counting down.
CTGTACTGTCTGCAAATTTATAGAGCGTTTCAATAGGAAACCATACCAGGCTCCTGATAAAGCAACCGCAAAACTCACAACTTTGTAGCTGTTCGTCAACAGGGGTGCTTCCATGTTGAGAAAATGTTTTGACAGCATCTTTCAATACTCGCGCATTACATCCTGTGCATCCAAGCGGCTTTCTATTGAATCGACAGCCAGCGCAGATGTTGGCGCGACGATTCGCCTCTTCTTGGCCCACTTTCCCTCCACCGATGGTCAACCCGTGGAGCAGACTCATGCTGAAACGGATAACGTCACCAATCTCCAATGATTTGCGTCCAGCCGGCTTGGATAGCTCGACCTCGTCGTACGTGCAATCAGCCCCATTTCGGCACGCATATTCAACAATCAGTTCATCAAGGTTTCCAGGTATCTGGATAGCGTTCGCATTGTAATGGTTCTTGATGAACTCATGGAGTTGTGGCCATGAACCGCCAGCAATCTCAATGCCTGTCTCTGGAACACGATAATGCCATCCACCGGGGATGACCATGTGTTCGTTCAAGATTTTGTATCCAGTTCTTTTGTTCATCCTTCGATTTGTTCGTCGTGATAGATTGAATCTGCTTCACGGACCAGCTTTTCCCAAACTTTGTCAACTTTAGTTGCTCTAGGTTCAAGGACAGCAGTTTTGCGAACCAAATCAAGCAAGACTACAGCTGCGTCGGCCAAGTCAGGCGATTTGCCTGTGCGTTGCTTCATCACGGTCTTGGTTTCAACGGATATCTTGCGCTTGGAATCGTCGAACATTCGCGCGCAGAACTCCTGAAGCGTCTCGATGTCCATTCCTCCGACACGTTCTTCGACAACCCATTTACGCATCGAGAACCACAACTCTGTCACTTTTCGGTCGTATGCTTCGTTGCATGGCCTTGAATCCTCATCGCTGACCGGGATGGTCGAAGCGGATCCGCCGAACTCGACTCGATGAACAACGCCCCATTCTCGGGTCAGGATGTCGGCCAATCCACCGCCTTCGCCGCTTGAATCCAGAGCAAACTTGTCCGGTGGGACTCCTCGCTGAGAACACTCTTCCTTTACCCGGTTGGCAATCTGGTAATGGACCGGCTCGGTTAGCTGTGCATTTGGAGAAATGTGGATCACGTCTCCAAAAAGTATGCTTACTTTATCGTTAGCGGTTCCAACTTTTGCAAAACGAAGAACGCATCGATCACCACCAAAGCCTGGGTCCAAGCCGGCGACAACTTGGACGTTGGTAGTAAACACCAATTTTCTTGTAGGTGTGTACGTCTCGATGATCGATTCCGACAGAACTGTCTTCACCATTCCGTCCGGCGACCAGAACCCGCGTGTGTACTTCCAGAACGTAGGAGACTGCTCGCCCTCATGGCGCATGGCCGACAGAACTTGGTCGTGCGTGATCAGATAAGGGTACTTTGTGCGCCCCTCGCTGATGTTTGGAGACTTCATGCCGTCAAACCGTCGGCACATACCGCGTTCTGTCAGCCAATGCTGGTCCTCGATGGTGACGCTGCGCCATCCCTTTGCCGGCGTGCAAAACCGTCCATGAGGGTCGTACTTTGACGCAGGGTTCCCGATGACGAGCATCTTGAACTCGCGACAGCCTTTGCTCAGGTTGGTACAAGCCTCGAAAGCGGCTTCGGGAGTGTCCGTAGCTTCGTCGATGATGACCATCACCCGCTCTGCATGGATACCCTGGATGTTGGCCACCGCCTTGGACGTGTTTCCTTCAGCGACAGCAATCGCGGATATCGAGTGTCGATCATCGCCCTTGATTGCCTGCAAAGACATCTTGGAATCGACCATATTGCCGGGGAACCCTCGCGATTTGCGGACCAATTCTTGAAGATTGGCCCACATACGCTTTCGGATCATCTTCGCCGTGGTGGAAGTAAGCACGACGGTTGTTTTAGATGGATTGGCTAGCCACCAGACAGTTGCAAAAAGCGTTGCACCAAAGGTCTTTCCGCTTGCTCCGCATCCCGCCCATCCAACGTAATCATGTTCGCAAAGGCTTTCTACCTGAGCTTCTAGCCAAGGATTCCAACTCATCTTTGGCCATACCATTTTGCTGACGTTGACAAAATGGTTGAAGGTTCCAAGTCCGCCTTCATTTGGCTGAAGACGATTGCGAAATGCGTACAGTTCTAGTTCAAGATCTGGAATCTTGACCGGGGAACGAATACCGTACTTGTGATTGATCAATGGATGCTCAGACACTGGTTCAGACATAGTTTGGCCTTGCAATAGTTCTCGCTGCGATTGAGGTTCTGCGAAAGGAAAATTATGTCGTCGCAACTTGTTTCTTCATCCGGTTGTTGCACCCCTTGCGACACGACTCCGATTGTCGTCAACATCCCTGGACCTCAGGGCGCGACTGGTGCTGCTGGCGCGAACGGAACGAACGGAATCAATTCGTTTTGTACGACCACGGCATCGTTTATCACCCCCGCTCTTGCGTCTAGCGTTTTGGTTTATGTAAACGCGACGGACTTTCTTCCTGAATCGGTTGCTGGTCAGTTCTTTGTATCCGTGCAGGGTCTAGGATACATGCAGGTCACGTCGGTTGATGGGCTTCAATTGACCCTTCAGAATCCAGCCTCTGGACTGTTGAGCATCCCGAACGCGATTCCGACCACGGTTATCCCTATTGGTTCGCTCATCAGCCTCGCTGGCGCAATCGGTCCGCAAGGAACTCCTGGACTCGCCGGTGGAGCTTCTTCGGCTGGAACGTACATCGTTCGTGTTCCTGACGCTTCGATTCCTAGCGCGACCGCTCTTAACTCGCTTTCTGCTGGTTATATAAAAACTCTTGGAAGCGCAGGATCTGGAGCGATTAACACTTCTCCCACTGTTCCGATTGCAGATATCAGCGGTGTCTTGACTGTCGCAAAAGGCGGAACCGGGGTCGCAACTGTTCCGACCAATGGACAAATCCCGATTGGAAATGGTTCTGGATACACGGTCGCAAGCCTTACCGCTGGCGCGAACATCACGATCACTCCCGGCGCCGGCACAATCACCATTGCTTCAGGGACCGCGACGTTCAATTACGTTACGTTTACCCGAAGAGTGACCGGATCTGCGTTGGCGTTATCCTTAATCACACAGACGAACCCATTTAGCCTTACAGACTTTCCATCAGGAACGTGGGCAACGCTTGATTCAGCTTCTGGATTTGTATCGGCAACTGGTCGATATGTTGTTCCTTATACTGGATATTATAAGATTGATGCTGTATTGAACATAAGCACAACTGGAGTCGCAGCAGACGTCACGTTTCAGATAAAGAAAAACGGAGCTTCTATTTTTACCAGCCTAGCTTTTACTCCTGGAGCAACAGAAGCTCCGATTGCATTTTCATACATTGATCAAGCGTCAAATGTTGGTGACTATTATGAAGTTTACTACGTTAGAAGTGCATATACTGGAACAATGTCTTTGAACGCTAGTTCTTCATTCTCGGTGCAACGAATCCAAGCCTAACCGATGAGCGAACGCGCACCGAAAAGGTACACCGATGGATCCGTCACCTTTGAGGGTGGCGTCGATTCTGGCGTGATGCCGTCTGAGGTGGACAGGAACCAGGTCGCGTTCGCGGTCAACGCCAGCTTCCGTCAGGGATTCGTGTCTCCTCGTCCCGGATTCATCCAGAAAGACATGGTCATCTGCGACTCAATCACCGCAGACAATGCGACGATTACTGCGGACATTACCAACATCACGGCTGATGGATATTCGGAGGAGTGCTACAATCCAAGCGGATTGACGGGTATCCTTCAATGCGCTCTCCCGTACATCGCGGACAACGGAAGGACGTTCATCCTGATGTTGATCAGTGGCAAGGTTTGGCTGTACGACATCGATCAGAACAGCGTCCAAAACATATCCACATCCTCAAGCCTTTATAACCCTTCCAACATCCTTGATGGATGGATGGTGCAGGCAGAAAACTTTGTCATCATCCAAGATGGTGTCAGTGGTCCGTTGATTTTTGATGGTGTAGGAATCCGAAGAGCCAACATTGATGAGATCAAGTGCGGGAGGATGATGGCCTACGTGAACGGGCGAATCTGGTATGCTCTTGAAAATGGGTTCTCATTCAGAGCCACGGACATCGTTTATGGAGACGGAACGCGCGCAAGCGTTCTAAAGGAAACTGAGAACACGTTCTTGAACAGTGGTGGAGACTTTGCTGTTCCTTCCGATTCTGGCGGTATCACGGCGATGGGTATTCCGGGAAACCCTGATACATCGCTCGGCCAAGGTCCGCTGCTGATTTTCACTCCTAGATATGTTTTCAGCATCAATGCTCCGGTTGACCGCGATGTCTGGAAGAACCTGAACTATCCAATCCAAACAATCAGCTTGTTGACCAATGGTGCTCTTGGTTCCAGGTCTGTGATAACGGTCAACGGTGACGTTTTCTATCGGGCGGTTGATGGCGTGCGCTCGTTCATCATCGCAAGGAGGTCGTTTAACGATTGGGGGAATACCCCGATCAGCAACGAAGTTCTTAACATCACCGACAACGATCAGACCAATCTTCTTTGGGCAAGCTCTGCGGTCGTGTTCGATAACCGGCTGTTGATGACGGCACAGCCGAGGTACAACTCTGAAGGCGTCATCCACAAGGCGTTGCTTGTCCTTGATTTCGACCTGATCACGTCGATGCGGAAAAAGTTTCCGCCGGCTTGGGCTGGAATCTGGACCGGACTCGACGTGTTGCAGGTCTTGAAGTCAGAGAATGCTTACGGTGACCGATGCTTCGTTCTTGCTCGCGGGGCTGACCAATCAATCCAGTTCTGGGAGATCAGCAAGGCGGAGAGGTCCGACAAGAGCGTTGCAAGCGATAAAAAGAAAATAGAGTGGTTGGTGCAGACGCGCTCGTACAACTTTGAGATTCCGTTCGGATTAAAGCGGCTTGATTCAGGCGACATCTTCATCGACGAGCTTGATGGAGAAAATTCACTTGATGGACAGACAAATGATGTTGATAGAAAAGTTTCGTTCAATGTGAAGTATCGTCCTGATCAATATCCGGGGTGGATTGATTGGGCGAACTGGTCTGAGTGTGCAACCACTGATCAGTGCGGAAACCTTTGTCCGACGCTAAAAAACTTCCAGCCTCAGTACAGGCCGAAGATGCGTCTTCCGACCCCAGAAGATACATCGTGCAATTCAACCATCAGCACACCGACCCGTAACTTGTACGAAGTGCAGATGGCTTTGACCATCACAGGATTTTGTCGCATCAAGAGCGTCCGCGTCCACGCTTACGATGTCCAGGAGTCTGCTGTCGGAGAGTGCAGGACTTTCCAAGGATGCAAGACGCTTGAAGCGTGCGACGTGAACCCGTTTACTTACACATCGGAATAATATGGCAAATCTAACACTGATCAACCTTGTTCCTCCAAGCCTTCCTGTAAACTATTGCCCGACCAACTACCAGACGTTAGCCAACGATATCATCAGTGGGACGCAGGCGATTTTTAACAGTACGATTGGGAACTCGTTCTTCAACTTTGGAGCATCGTTTCCTGCAATCAACAACCGTGTTTATCCTTGGCTCGATGACCAAGGGCTTTGGTGGATCTTCACTCAAGGATTCTGGATCCGAAAGAACACGGTTGAAGCGGCTGGTCAAGAGCGGCGGATGTTCGTTGGTTCGACGATTGATCTTGGACTGTACGACGGTGGAGATGGTGCAGTCACGGTCACAAGCGTCACAGGTCCGATGTGGGAGATTGATGCAGCGTTCGCGGCACGATTCCCGGTCGGTGTCGGAGCTTTTGCGGCGAGCGGCGCTGTTGCTGTAAACGGAACTGCAACGGCCACGGCTGTTGTAGGAGAAGACCAACACAAGCTGACCACTCCAGAATTAGCAGTTCACACGCACGACGTAGCGATACAGGTGTTTGGTCATGGAGGAGAAGATGGAACAAGGGATTCTGCGGATGGCGGAACCTATTCCAACCCTGTGACAAACAATACGACTGTGTTCCCAGCCGCAACACTTGATACGAGCTTGGACGCGGAAGCGGTTAACGCAGGTGGCGACATCGCTCACAACAACCTTCCTCCGTTCTATGGTGTTTACTTCATCAAGCGGACCGCGCGAGTCTATTACACCAAATGAAACTGATTGTTCAGGACATCCAATCTACGATTGCCCGCGTTGTCGGCGTGTGTGTCGATGATCCGCGCGTCTATGACTACATCAATCAGGCGTGTCGCCGGTTGCTGCACAAGGGTCTTTGGGCGGGAGCGTACGGTCGGTTCACGATAAACACCGTTGGTGGGTGTATAACTTGGCCTAGACAGATTGAGACGATTGAAGCGGTGGCAGATTGCTGCGGCGTCGGTACTGTTCGCAACCAATGGTTTGAGTTCCAAGAGAGCGGATATGGATTGCTCGGAGAAAACTCGGCGTGCGCCGGCAAACAGCTTGTCGATCGAGGAACGGTTGTTTCTTACCGAGACATGTCCGGTGGCTTGAACAGCTATATTCGAGTCTATCCAGGCGATGCGTCGGATGTCGGCAAAACCATCACGCTTCAGGGGGTGGACCAGAATGGTCAATGGATCAGGACGCTATCTGGAAGCGTTTGGATTGATGGCGAGAAGCTGACCTTGGCTCTTCCATACGTTCAATCCACCAAGAAGTTCACCAGCCTTACCGGGGTCATCCGCGAGACGACAAACACGGTCAGCCGTTTGTACGAGTACAATGCTACAACTCTTTTGGAGCTTGATGTAGCTGTGTACGACCCCGATGAGACGCTTCCTCAGTATCGTCGCAGCTATCTCGCGGACCGGTGCAGCAGCGACGACACCAAGCCGGTGACGGTCATGGCGAAGATGCGTCACGTCAATGCGGCGACAGCCAACGACTACCTGATCCCGCCTTCTCCTGACGCCATCAAGTTGATGGTGATGGCTATCCGCAAAGAGGAGAACGACTTGATACAGGAAGCAGTGGCCTACGAAGCGAAAGCGGTACAGGCTGTACAGGAACAGACGATGCAATATCTTGGCGACGCAGTACACACCATCAGGATGGTCGGTGTCGGCTTGAACGGTGGTGGATTCTCCCAATGGTTCTGAACCTGAACATCGATTTCGCTCTTGCTGAAGTCACTCCAAAGAAATTGGAGCTTCTTCAGGCTGTCTTCGATGCACACGATACGGCGGCAAGGAACAACCAGAACTCAAGCTCTGGAGCCGCCGTCAACTCGTTCTTTGGAAGCGGTAATCTTACCAATGGAATTGCATCTGCAATCCTGACTCTTGGTGATGCACATGGACCAATTGGCCCTGCTCGATTCGTTTACGAGCGATTCGACGAGCGAGCGTTGAAGTCGGCCATCGAGTCCGGTATGAAGATCCCTGGGTTTGGAAACTCGTTCTTCAAAGACAATATTGATCCCGCATGGAGCAATGTGTCTGGACTTATCGAATCTGATTTTCCTCATGCAAATGATAGGATCAACCAGCTTCATGGTTGGATGAAAGAGGTTGGAAAAGATGTCCATCCAAACGCTGCTCTCTATTCTGCCGTTGTTTGCAATGAACTTGGTGTGATTGTTGGCGCTGAGTCGGCCATCTTCATCTTGGCAAGGACTGCCGCCTGGACTTCTTTGTGCGTTAAAAATGAAAGGTAAACTTTTCCAGATCTGCGGACTTCCAAGGTTTGGATCGGCATTCATGTCGGTCCTTTTCTCGTTGGAGAACGATTGTCTTGGAATCCATGAGCAAGGAGCTACCGATCCTAACTGGAAACAGTCAATCGATGATTATCGTCTCATTCACAAGTACGTGGCCGACTGTTCTACCTATGGATATCTGCCCAAAGCCGTGGTTGATGATTCAATCAAGGTGTATGTAAAAAAAGACGCCAAATCCTCATCCAAAGAATGCACCGAGCGATTTGGTTATGAGGTTCATCTTCAATCCTTCGAGTCTATCAGGGAGTATGCAGATCAGTGGGCATGTTCCAATGATGTGATGGTGATTGAAGAAGGTGAACTTTTTAAGTTGGATACTTTGCGTCGGATATGGGTTCATTGCTTCAAGGACGAGCGACCATTTCCAGAAGAAAAGGCAACTCGATTGTTAACTATGAATATCCAGCGCCACGAACCTGAAAAAGTGTTCTCAGTAGAGAACGGCAATCGTTTTGTGAAGGAGGTATTTTAACTTATGGGACTTATAGCAGCAGGCGTAGCTGGTGCAGCGTTGATGGTCGGTGGAGCGGCAATGTCTGCCGGTAAAAAGGTAAAAGTACCGCAATTTCAGAGGGTAAACACCGAGAATGAGCAGGAGGCGGCGATAAAGCAAAATATCGCATCGCTTCAAAGTGGCTCTGAATTGGCCACCAAGACAACCGCTTCTGAGCAGACTCTTCTTGAGTCTCAGCTTCGTCGTGCGATTCCAGGGTACGACCAATTGATTTCTCAGGCTGGAAAGAACATCGGGTCGAACTTGCGTGGCGAGATTTCTACTGATGTCCAATCGCAGCTTCAACGCTCTGCGGCAGGACGTGCGCTTAGTGGAGGTTTTGGAGCCGGTTCTGGTGTTGGCAGGAATCTGTCCGCTCGTGACTTTGGGCTGACATCAATGCAGATCCAGAACCAAGGATTGCAGCAGGCGCAGAGCTTTATCCAGCAGCAGCGTATGTTTGGAATGGTCCAACCGTTCTCGACCAGCAGCATGTTCATTAGTCCGACTCAACGGATAAACCTTTCGTTGCAAGAGAATCAGTTCCAGTTCAATCGAGATATGGCCGCTGCTCAAGTTGCTGCTCAACCTGATCCTATGATGGCCGCTATCGGCGGTTCATTGTCGAATATAGGCGGAATGGCGTTTGGTGGCGTTATGGGCGGAATGATGGGAGGCGGAGGTGGAGGTGGCGGACAAGGAAGAGGAGGTGGAGGAGGGATAACATTAAACTATGGCGGCGGTGGCGGCGGTGGAGGGGTTGGATATAATCCTTACGGATCTTATCAGCCAAACATGTACAGTTCTCCATACGGTGGATATGGTGTTCGGTACTAAACCAACAGAAACATCATGGATCTACAACCTAATCGAAATGTTGGTCTGGAGAATCAACTTCAAGCCATCCAACTTGGCGCATCGTTGTACGACCGCGCGCAGACACAGAAGCGGATGATGGAGCAATTGCAGTTGCAGACTGCTCAACAGGTCATGCAAAAGGAGAATTATGACATCCAGAACAAGACCGCTTCATACAATCTTGGCAGAAGCATGGATGATCAGGCAAAGTTTGCTGTCGATCTTCCAAAAATTCAAGCTTGGCAGTCTGAGTATGTTCAATGGAATGCCAAGGGCGATCCGACCGCCGCGTTTCCTGCTCCTCCGTCCGATCTTCAAAGTGCAACTGGACTAAAGATGCTTGGAGATATGAGCAAGCCTGTTATTGATTCTCTGCCAATGGTGCAGAATAGACATATTCTAAAAGAAGCCCGTGACAACAAGATGAGGCAATTGAATGAGACAAGCAGCATTCTTATCAAAGCTGGAGATAGCAAAACTGTATTTGATAATAACAATGGCCTTGGAAGTGATGGACAATATGATCAGACTAAAGCAGATGTTATTTTCCATGCAGCAGATGCACTTGTTAAAAAAGAAAAAGCGCAAAAAGATGTTAACCTGATTGCAAATCTGGCTAAATTGCCGGATGCGGCAATTGATCTTCAGGTTGCAAGTGGAATTTACACCCAAGAACAAGGGGATGCGGCTAAAGGACTTAGCCAAAGGGGTCTTACTGGAGGCGAGCGATTGAAAGGAAAGTTTTCATCTGATCAGGTTGCTCAAGCATCAAAATCCTGGGGAAGCCTTTCGCAAGACGATGAAGATCAAATCAAAGCTCTTGCTGAAACTGGACAATGGAAAGCTCCATCCGGCGAAGACAACAAAATGTTTCTTGCAAATAAATCTATCGCAAGAACGTCAGATGAATTGGTAAATAAAATTGACGCATACGAGAAGCAATATCCTGGAAAATTGAATGGGTATATTGGTTTGATTGGTGGAAACATAGCAAAATTAGATCAGAAATTTTCCGAGGCAAAAACGGATCAAGATAAAAAGGCGTACGAGATTCTTCAATACTCAAGCAAGAATTTCAACTCCACCGCTCTTGCAAGGTCTGGAAAAGCCGTTACATCTGGAGAACAGGCGCGATTGGTTTCTGAGCTTGGAGACCTTAAAAGCGGAAACTTTATCAATGCTGCTAAGAACTTTGCTGCGTTTTCAGCTTTGGATTACGCTCACAATATCAATGATTTCAAAACAAAGTATAGGCTTAGTCCGAATGAAGTTAAACAGGCGGATGTTTACAGAACAAAATACAATCTTTCAGTATTTGATCCTTTTGTAAATAATCCTCAGCCCGGCATGACTGATCCCGCCGATCCATCGGTGGGCCAGCCTGATGGTGGTGGAATCAAAATCATATCAACTGAAATCCTTGGACAATAACTTATGCCACGCTTTGCTGTAACAGTTGATGACAACGGAGTTCAGAAACGGATTGTTCTGGAATCTGATACTCAGCCGACAGAAGCGGACGTCCTTTCCGCGTTGCGTGGACAATCGCAATCATCAACTCCAGCCACCCCTGCTCAACCATCCGCTCCTGTAGCTGACCCCGGCTCTGCTGAACAATTGCAGAAGGCGGTGGATCAGTCGGCCAGTGTTGGCGAAATGCGCCGGCGCGAAGGAGAAGGAGAGATTTCTGCGTCGCGTGATAGAACTCTTCTTGAGACTCTTAGCGCAGCTTCTCCGGTTAATATGAGTCCTTTGGGGATTGGTGTTGTTCCTCCAATTTCGCAATCAGATATTCAAGCTAATGCTGCTGCTGCAAAGAAGGTGGCTCCATTCGTTGCAGGGCTAGCAGCACCAGAGCTTCTTCCAGCTAAACTTGCTCTAACCGCTTTGGCTGGAAAGACTGTTCCCAAAATACTAGCTACCGCCGCTAGTGGTGCAGTTAGCGGCGCGGCGCAGCAAGTAACAGAAGAAGCAGTATCAGGGTTTCAGCCTGCAAAAGAAGGCGAGCTTGGTCCTGTTGGAAGAATTACTGCATCTACCGGACTTGGAGGTTTGCTTGGTGGAACTGCATCATTGGCTGAACGATATCTTCCAACCGCATACCAGGTCGCAAAAAATGTTCTTAGCTTTAGCCCCAAAAAAGCAGCGACAACCGCGTTTCGTCCATTTGGAAATGCTTCAGTGTCACAGCTTGATGCGTCGTCTGCGCGTCAAATGATTCAAGATACAACCGGAATAGAAGTTCCCATTGGTGTTGGTGAGGCAATTGGAACCCCTCAATTGGCCAACGAAATCAAAAACATTCAGTCTGGACTGGAACTGTCTTCAGAAGCAAAAGATGCACTTAAAAGGCAAATTGCATTTTCTGCTACTCAACTTAAAAATACAGGAGTCACTGCGGACGATCTTGCAAAGCACACCATTGCTACCCTTCGTCAGCAGATTGGAGATTTGTCTAAGCCATCAAGAGATGCTATCGAAGCCGCTTCAAAGGAATTGCATCCAGCAATTGAATCAGCCTTCAAGCAGGTTCAAAACGATGCTCTTGCATTGGTTCCAGGAACTTCAGCAACTCCAACCAGTTTTGGCGCTAAAGTTCGATCTGAAATTCAAGGCACGTTTTCTGACTTGAAAGCAGAAGAGACAAAGGCGTTTCAAAAGGTAACATCAAATCCAGATTATAAAACTGTTGATATTCCTACTGGAAATACAAAAAAGTGGAGTGAAGACCTTGGAATACAAACGGTTCAACAGGACATTGAAAAGCCGGAGCAATTTTCAAACATTCTTGATGCGTTTGGAAGGTTTATTCCTAAAGTTGAAACAGCATCAACCAAGGCGGTAACCCCAATGTTCCCTGTTGGAACCGGAAGGTTTAGCGGATCGATTCCAAAGTTTTCTGAAAATCAAACCCTTGAGGGAATGCGTAATTTTCGCACCCAGGTTGGTGGTTCAATCGGAAATGACACAATCTTTCCAGGGGTAAGCGACTATCAAAAGAAGCAGCTTTACAAAGCTGTATCTCAAGACATTGAAGCCGGAATAGCTTCGCTTCCTGGAAGTACTCTGAAGACCGACCTGCAACAGGCGAATGCGTTGACCAAGCAGAAGTACGCAACCTTCGATAATCCAATGATGGACAAAATCCTTCAAGATTTTGGACCTGAAGGTGGAATTGGTCCTGCGTCTCTTGCCTCAAAACTTCGCTCTGCTGATGGTCCTTCGTTCTTGGCTGAACTGAAAAAATCTGTTCCTCCTGCAAGGGCAAAAGCAATCACTGATGCCGCATCCGAATATCTGTTCAACGAGATTGGACATGCGGCAAGAAATTCTATTTCTGGTGAAATTTCCGCCGGCCAATTGCTGAATGGAATCGACTCTCTTGCACCGGAAATCCGTGCTGAGTTTTTTCCGAATTATAACAACATCGTGGGTCTTGCAAAAAAGCAAAACGCACTGTCAAAACTTGATCCTAAAAAAATCATCTCAAATCTGTCCGTTGATGACCCGGCGCTTTTGTTCGACGCACTTGGAGCAAGCCCATCAAAAGATGTGACTGATAAAATTGTAGATGCTTTTGCCAAGTCTCAGAAACTTCAAAAGCAATACAATGGAACTGTTATCGGAGCTTTGCAGAAAATGGATGGAGACGGCCTTTCTGCAATCATAGAGCAGAATCCATCCAAGTTCATGCGGTCGATAATGGACGGCGAAACATTCAGCCCTGCTCAGACTGAAAAGGCGATGCGTATCATTGCAACACACAATCCAAAGCTCATCAATGATTTGCAGTTTAACTTTGTTAACGACCTTCTTTCACGTTCCACCGGACAAGGGAGAATCAGCGCAAATAATCTGTTGAAAGAAATACTTCCAGAATCTCCGCTTGGAAAAGCTGGAAGCATGCGCGGGGTTTCTGAGGCTGTGCTTGGACCTAACAAGCTTGATTCATTGGAGTCAACGCTGCGAAGCCTTTCTGCGATTGAAAAGGCCGGTGGGGATCTCTCTCCGAATTCTCCATTGATTGACGTTGTTGCTCGCGGTGCTGGAGCCGTTGCCGGTGCCGCAACGCGCGGGATGACTGGGATTGGAACAATTGGAGCAGCAAATGAATTGGCTTCCATTGCTGGTCGAAGCCAGAAAATCAAATACGCGATTGCTTCTTATATTCTTACAACTCCTGAGCTTAGAAAACTGGCAATCACTCCAATCAATCGCATTGACCCAACGACTGCAAAAAACATGATCAGTGGGTTTTCAAACTATATGGTTGATAGGTTTGGTCCTGATTCTCCAGAAGCGGACGAAATCTATACCATGAACATTGACGCAAATAGGAGGCCAACCAAATGAGTGACTTCGTTGCTGACCCGTTCGTTGTTCCTGTGCAATCGTTTGATTCTAATAAAAGGATGAAGCAGTCGCTCATTTCTCGTCGCAACAGAGTGAAGAAGAAAATCTCGGTCTATTCAGCTAAAGGATTTCC
>JBAXJN010000003.1:0-50139 GCA_037137855.1 Actinomycetes bacterium | reverse complement strand
CGGTGATTCTGCCCCTGTCGTGGTGGTGCCAAAACCTCCGGCTACTCCAAGTGTGACGCCAACTGCTCCAAGTATTGTGGTGCCTGTCGCGCCAACTACTCCTGGGCAAGTTGGCATCTTGAGCACGAGCGCACCATCAGTTTTGAAGTCTCCTGTAGCTGTGGAAACTTTGGCGGCCGATGGAAAACTCAAGGTGACACTGCGAATTGCCACTCCACAAACGGGCACGAAGTTGTATTTGAGTCGTAACGGCAAACTGATTGGTCCGGGAGTTGTGGCAAAGAATGGCACTGTTGCATTCGTGGGGGTACCCAACACAGCAGCCAGTTACTACTTGATGCAAAAGCGCGGCATGGTTACGACGAAATCAACGATGTCAATCAAGATTGCTGCGCTAAAGAAGCGTTAGTGCGCTCAGCTCTCATAACTCAGCTCATATACATGAGTGTCGTTACAGGAAACGTCGATTCGCCGCTATCACTCGATAACCAAGCTCGGTGAAAACGCGGATAACGGGCCACTGCATCACCGCACCCGCAGTTCGCCAGGGCTGATTGCAGCTCGTCAGACATTTAGCTATAGCTGCACCACCTGCCGCGTGATGGTTACCGTCGACCCATTGCACTGCCTGAGCACACTCTTGCGCGGTAAGACTCAAGGAATCTAAATCTGCTTCTTGCCAAGCCACGATGACAAGAGCATTGCGATCGTGTTCGCGTAGCCAAAGAGCACGCTCTCGACAAAAGCTGCAATCGCCGTCAAACACCAGTGTCGACATGAGTTATCGCAAAATCGAGGGTACTTCAGCGCTGGCACACACTGCACGCCAAATTTCGCGAGTGTCTTCGCCTCTGGCGATCGCTTGGATTACCGTGCACCCAAAAGGAGGGAGAACAAAATCATGAGCCCAGGATGCTGCATAGACCGACCCAAAGACCTCATCCATGCGTTCCCAAAAATCAGTGAGGCGCATATGCCTTAGACAGGAATAGCGATTTTTGAGGCTTGGTCGAAATTCAACTTCATTGGATCTTCGGCTTCGACAATGTGAGTGGTGACCGAGGTCAGAACATCCACGATTGAGACTTCGAGCGCGCCACAAATTGCAGACAAGAGTTCGCTGGAGGCTTCTTTTTGTCCTCGTTCTACCTCTGAGAGGTAGCCCAATGACACCGCGGCAGCAGCAGAGACATCGCGAAGAGTGCGGCCCTGATCTTGACGACGACGGCGCAACTCATCGCCAATTACTTCACGTAGCACGATCATCTGGCCTCCTCTCGGGCAATGCTGGGTGCCCACTGATTAGCACTCAACCCTCTTGACTGCTAACTGTAACGCACCCGGCTTTCAGGATATTCCCCAATGGCACTCCGACGCGCTTAATGGGACAAAAGTTCCATTGCTAGGGCAATGGCCGCATCGGCTGACTTTTCTCGGATTTGATCACGATCGCCTTCAATTGCTAATAATTTGGTCTTGCTTCGGCCATTTCGAGCGTCATAAGCAGCCAGCCACACGGTGCCGGGGGGCTGACCGTCTAGGGGATCTGGCCCGGCAACGCCTGTGGTGGAAACCCCAATATCGGCCGACAGCACTCTTGTCGCACCCGAAGCCATTGCTGCGGCGACAGGCTCACTGACCACGTGCTCAAGAAGCAACGGATCAAGCCCCAGGACTGATCCTTTTATGTCCGTTGCATAGGCAACGATTCCTCCTCGAAGGACAGCCGAAGCTCCAGGCACCTCTGCAAGTTTTGAAGCGACTAGGCCAGCAGTCAGCGACTCTGCGGTAGCAATGGTCACACCAAGATGGCTAGCCATAGCGATGAGTTCACGTTGCATTTTTAGCTAGCCCTTCGAAACGCGTCGCAGTGTGAGGGCCCGTGTTACATAGTTCGCACCGGTTATCAGCGTGAGCACGACGGCGATCGCCATTACCCCGTCTGCAAGTGAACTCCACCAACTCACATCTGGGGGTTGGTATAAAAACATGCTGATGGCGATGACTTGCGCTAGCGTTTTCGCCTTACCTCCGCGCGATGCCGCAATTACCCCGTGACGTACCACCCACATGCGCAAAACCGTCACACCAAGTTCCCTTGCCAGAATCACGATAGTGATCCACCACGCCAAGTCACCTAGTAGTGATAAACCGATGAGCGCAGTGCCTATCAGAGCCTTGTCGGCAATCGGATCGGCCAGTTTGCCAAACGAAGTGACTTGGCCGCGTTTTCTCGCGATTGCCCCGTCCATCAGATCAGTGATTGCGGCCAAAATGAAAACAAGCGTCGCCCAAATACGCGCTGATTCTGTGTCAGTTGCCAGAAGCCAGATAAGAACAGGGACTGCTACGAGGCGCAGCGCCGTGAGGGCATTGGGTAAATTGATGATTTTATCGTTGGACACAGGCACAGTGGCCGGGTCAACGGAGGCCGCTGTCATCCGATTTCTGCAATCAGATCGACGCCTTCAACATCGACGACAACAGCGGTGATGACATCACCGATTGAAACTTCACCTTCTTCAACAGACAAGAAGGTTTCAGAGTCGTCAGGTCCTTGATGGCCGGCATGACCCACGGCGAGAAGCCCGCCGTTTTCATCCTCATCAAATCTTTCAATGATCACGGTCACCGTGGTCTCGATACGGTCCTCTGCTCGCTGCGCCATAACTTCGTCCGCCAAGGCAGAGATGCGTTCGACTCTGGTGCGAATAACCTCAGCACTAATTTTATCGGGCATTGTCAGTGCTTCGGTGCCGTCTTCATCGCTGTATCCAAAGACTCCGATTGCATCAAGGCGTGCTTTTTGTAAGAACTGAGCTAGCTCTTCGACGTCTTCTTCAGTTTCACCGGGGAAACCAACGATCACGTTGCTGCGGATTCCCGCTTCTGGTTCAAGATCACGAATACGCTCAATCAAGCCCAAGAATGCTTCCGTGCCACCAAAACGCCGCATTCGGCGAAGCACAGAGGCGCTGGCGTGTTGGAACGACAGATCAAAATATGGAGCTACCTGATCGCACTCCGCCATTGCTTCGATAAGACCTGGACGAATTTCTGCGGGCTGCAGATAAGCGACGCGCAGACGAGTAATCCCACTCTGTTCTGCAAGTTTCGGCAAAACCGTCTCAAGCATGCGCAGATCGCCGAGGTCTTTGCCGTAGGAAGTGGAGTTTTCACTGACGAGCACGACTTCCTTGACTCCCGTGCGCACAAGTTCACTAATTTCTGCAAGGACTTCAGCGGGTGTCCTAGAAACGAAAGCACCTCGAAAGGTTGGGATAGCGCAGAACGCACAACGTCGATCACAGCCTGAGGCTAATTTTACGGATGCAACAGGGCCTTGCTCGAGTCGAAGTCGCGGAGCAGCGATATCTCCGTGTCCGGGAATATGCACGGCTGAATCATCGCGATCTACGGGTGCAATGGGCAGCATCAAACGACGGTCAGTTGGGGTGTGTGCTGCTGGTCGATCTCCAGCAACGATGCGTCGAAGGCGATCAGCAATATCGGGGTAGTCATCGAAACCAAGGACTGCGTCAGCTTCGGGAAGTTCCGCGGCTAACTCTGCGCCATAACGTTCAGACAAGCAACCAACCGCAACAACTGCCTGCGTCTTACCTGAAGATTTGAGGTCAGAAGCGGCCAAGATCGCGTCGATTGAATCCTTTTTTGCCACATCTACAAATCCGCATGTGTTCACCAGAACCGCATCCGCATTTTCTGCATCTTCTACGAGGTCCCAGCCGCCGGCAGCTAGACGACCTGCCAGCTCCTCTGAGTCAACTTCATTGCGCGCGCACCCAAGGGTGACGATTGCTACAGAGGGCCGGGACACCTATCCAGTGTAGTTGTCTTATTCAGAGTCAGAAGCCGAGCCATGCAGCCCTTCTTCAACCTCAAGGCCAAACTGGTCGACCAACACGTCTGGATCGAGGTTAAGCACCGGTGCCAGTGCTCGTAATTGACCTCGGGCATATACAAGTCCACCACAGTGGCTGAAATCGTCGGCTTCCATGGCACCCAAAATTGATGCCCGTAACTTGCTGATCTGAGACAAATCCTCGAGGGTTAAACCTGCAGCAACTCGTGCTTGCTCGAGAGTTGAACCGACGCTCATTCCGCCCTCCGCTCCGCTAGTCAGTCGATTCTAGTGATGAAGCCCTCTTCCGATTCTAGTGATGAAGCCCTCTTCGCGAAAGGCCCCCTGGCAAAATGTCCCGAATATGCGGGGGCGTTGCCGTTGTATAACCGATCAAGTGGCCTTTATTCACCGCGAAGCATCGCGATAGTTCCAGGCAAGTCATCGGCCTTAATTAAGACTTCGCGTGCCTTAGAACCTTCACTGGGTCCAACAATGCTGCGCGATTCCATCAAGTCCATCATTCGTCCAGCTTTAGCGAACCCAATACGGAGTTTGCGCTGCAACATCGAAGTTGAGCCAAACTGCGTCGACACAACGAGTTCAACTGCTTGCAGCAAAATGTCTAGGTCATCGCCGATATCTTCATCGACTTCTTTCATCGTTGAAGATGGCTTAACAACTTCCTCGATGAATTCAGCTTCACCTTGCGACTTGCAGTGGTTCACAATCTGACGAATCTCAGCTTCAGAAACAAAGGCACCCTGAATACGCATCGACTTGCTAGAGCCCATCGGCAAGAACAATCCGTCTCCCTGACCAACCAATTTTTCTGCACCTGGTTGATCCAAAATCACTCGGGAGTCAGTAACGCTCGAGGTTGCGAACGCTAATCGGCTCGGTACGTTTGCCTTAATCAGACCAGTGACCACGTCAACACTTGGTCGCTGCGTAGCGATAACTAAGTGAATTCCGGCAGCACGCGCAAGTTGGGTAATACGCACAATCGAATCTTCAACATCGCGCGGAGCGACCATCATTAAGTCAGCGAGTTCATCGATCACCACAAGCAAATATGGATATGGAACAAGATCGCGTTCACTTCCAGCTGGCAAGGTGAGCTTGCCCGTTTTCACGGCCTTGTTGAAATCATCTATATGGCGGAAACCAAAATGTGAGAGATCGTCATAACGACGGTCCATCTCTTTGACAATCCACGTCAAGGCATCTGCGGCCTTTTTGGGGTTCGTGATAATCGGAGTAATGAGGTGAGGAACTCCCTCATACGCCGTGAGCTCTACCCGCTTTGGGTCAACCAAGATCATGCGAACTTCATCAGGAGTGGCTCGCATCAAGATTGAGGTGATGAGCGAATTCATGCAGCTGGATTTACCTGCACCGGTGGCCCCTGCAACCAAGATATGAGGCATTTTGGCAAGGTTTGCTACGACGTAACCGCCTTCTACGTCTTTTCCAAGGGCCGCCACCATTGGGTGCCGCTCCCCTGTTGCAGACTTGCTGCGAAGCACATCACCGAGGGCTACGAGTTCGCGATCGGTATTGGGAATCTCGATTCCAATGGCTTTCTTGCCTGGAATTGGACTCAAAATTCGAACGTCTGCACTGGCTACCGCATATGCGATGTTCTTGCTCAATGCGGTAACTCGCTCAACTTTGACGCTTGGTCCAAGTTCGATCTCATACCGAGTAACCGTTGGTCCACGCATGAATCCGGCAACCGTTGCATCGATGCCAAATTGTTCCAGAACTTCGGTTAACGCTGCCACCACAAGTTCATTAGCTTTTGTCGCTGCCTTTGGAACAGGGCCAGTCTTGAGCATTGTGCTTGGTGGTAGAACATACGTGCTCTTACGCAATTTTGCACGAGGAACCTCTGTTGCTTTCTTGGGTTCTGCTTCTAAGCTCACGATAAAAGTCTCGTGGCGTGCAGGATGAGCATCAAGAGCGATGGCCTGAGTCTCGTGTGCATCAGAGAGAGAGCCTGAGCCCACAGGGGCGATTCCTGACATGAGCAACGCAGCTGGTCGGTGATCCTCGTCGATTACGGGTGCGATGAATGGTTCATCTCCTGCAAGTCCTTCAGGAAAGACGTCATCGATTTCAAATTCTTCGTCGTAATCAAATTCAGATTGTTCAGCGATTTCATAGTCGTCGTAATGATCCTGATCGGTTCGCGAGCGCTTGGTAAGTGAACCAACGAGGTCCTTAACCGAGTGCAAAGAAGTTGCAGTGACCACAAGAGCGCCAAATGCCATCAGCAATAACAGCAATGCTCCAGTAACGATCGGGCCAACAGCACTCACAAGCGGAGCAGAAACAAGCCAGCCAATGAATCCGCCAGCTGAGTTCATCGCTGCCGCACCATCACTTGGAGTAGGCGTGCCATGCGGGAGATGCCACATTGCGATGAATCCAACAGTGAGCGCCGAACTTCCGATCAGAATACGACCAGGGATGAAAGCAGCATCAGGATGTCGCAAGGTGCGCCAAGCAAGAACGCCTAAAGCGATCGGTAAAAAGACATCTAGGACGCCGATCAGCGATTGAGCCACCATGGAAAGTCCAGATACAAACCAAGCATCAACGCCAAACCACACGCCAGCCACGAGCGCGACAGCGATGGCAAGTACGCCCAGTGCTACACCGTCTCGACGTTCATGCGGCTCAAGATCTCGGGCTCCTGACCCAAGACTGCGGGCCACGTGACCGATCCCGGTTGCCACACCAAGCCAAAGCCCGCGCAGCATGCGACCACACCACATGACCACCCGAACGAGCGGCCCAGGGGCTAAGGGCGCAGACACCCGCTTGGGGGCAGCCTTTTTTGAACGTGCAGGACTCTTACGAGCAGCGCTCTTTTTTGCGCTGCCTCGTGGGGAAGATCCGCGTGCAGCACTTTTGCGCGCTGGAGCGGACGTACGAGACGCCATATGGGGACCTTACCGACCAAACCCCATATGTCACGGTAGTCACACGCGTAACATGAAGAAATTGGCTCTTTTCGGACGGACTAGCTGACATCCCGAGGGTCCAGATACACGTGAACTGCACCTAAAGCAGCTTTTGCCGACCGAGAAACAGTGATCGCATGCAGGACAGCGGCCAGAGCAGCGCCATCTTTGCGGGCAGCCAAAATGATTGCTTGCCCCTGCGTTGGTCCTAGAACTCTGACATTCAATGTCGACTCAACTTCTGCGATAACAGCTACTAGATCATTCGTCTCACCCTTAACTACTGCGGCCCGTGAATCAGGTGGCAAGCCAGTGGCCTTGCGGTCAGCAAGTTCACGTGTTGCAAACCAACCGGCATCCCAGCGCACGAGTGCCTGCACAGGCGTAAGCGCATGATCGGCAGTAACAACAATGTGAGCCTTTGGCCGAGCAAGCAAGGCTGCCGCAAACCACCGCCGCACGGCTTCTTCGCTCGCTCGCAACCCTGACCTCATGAGTTGAGTTCTAGCATCGAGTAACACAATCGCCGCATAACCATCGACAGCTCTGGGTTCAGCTCCAGGGGTGGCAACCACAAGTGCGGGTGTTGCATCAACCTCGCGATGAATACTTTCACCTGACGACCAAATAATTGGCGTGCCAGGAAATGCCCGACCAAATTCTTCAGCAGTTCGCTCGACTCCTGTTGCTGAGGCTCGAAACTTATTACTGTGGCAGTTCGTGCATGTCCAATTGCCAGCTAGCGCACCACACCACATGCACTGGGGAACTCCTTGGCGTGATTTGAGCGCTAGTGGCCCACCGCATGAACACACTGCGCTTTCACGGCATTGCTGACAGGACAACAATGGTAGATACCCTTTGCGTGGCACTTGAATTAACACCGGCCCGGTACGCAAACCTTCTTTTGCAACAGACCAGGCGGTGTGCGGAATTCGTGCGGAAGCTGCGGCTGGATCTCTTGCGAGGTCTTCTGTTTCTAACGCCCGAATTACTGGAGCATGAGCACGCAGCCAAGCGCGGTCTGGTTCAAGCGCTGTTGCCCAACCCGACTCAATCCAACTTTGCGTTTCTACACTCCGGGACGGCCCGCCAATAAGTAGCGCACATGATTCACTTTGCGACCGAAGAGCTGCAACATCTCGAACATTCCAATAGGGCGCTTGCGGTTCCCAACACGCATCATCAGCGTCATCCCACACGATGATGAGTTGGAGATCCTTCACAGGTGCGAAGACTGCATTTCGAGTTCCAATGACAAGGCGCGCTTCACCACGCAATACCGAACAAAATTCCCGATACCTACGCTCAGGCCCAAGTTCTGCTGAAAGCAGTGCGCGGGTAGATGTCAGATCTTCGGTGACCTTTGCGAGTTGACGAACATCCCATGCATCGGGCACAACCACGAGCACCCCGCCAGAGTCTTGAGACAAAACTGCGTGTACGAGTGCAACAACGTCGGTCGTCCAAGCTTGCGCGGGCGCGCTCCCCCACACTCCACGGACATCAGTGAGGCGCCCCTGACTTGCGCGTTCGAGTAGCGCTCGTCCGTGCGTGTAACGATCCCACGCGGCCCAGTCTTCATCGGTGAGTTCTGCATTCATTGGTGCGCGACTTGAAATTGCAGCTTCACCTCGAGCATGGCGTGTTGGCACCGCTGAACGAAAGACATCACTGAATGTGCCGGCGAATCGTTGGGCTACCGCGCTGATCAGTGCAGTTGTTATCTCAGTAAGTACTGGCTCTGGAGAGAGAACTTTCTCAATCGGACGCAACACCTTGGCTTCGCTGGCGGCGATCCTGCCCACCACGACTCCACCAAGAAGTCGACCAGCAAAACGAACTCGGACTCGCACGCCAGCAACGACCGCATCATCAAGTTTCTCCGGGATCGCATAATCGAAGATCCGATCAAGATGCGGCAAAGGCGCATCAATTCGCACCTGTGCAACAGGATTTACTTCAGCTAGAACTGCTTCCTTACGCGCCGGTTTAGCGCGCTTGGGAAGAAACTCGAGCTGATCACTCACGCGAACAGGCTAGATGCCTGCAACCTCACGCAATAGCTCAGCACGGTCGATGCTCTCCCAAGTGAAGGTTGGACCGACTTTGGTGCGCTTTGATGCATCGGAATTATCGAGGAGTTCATTGGTACCTTGTGGCCGTCCAAAATGACCGTACGCACTCGTCGTGCGGTAAATCGGACGCAACAGATCAAGATCGCGAATGATTGCTGCCGGACGCAGATCAAAGACGCGGAGCACAGCTTCTTGAATCGCTTCATCGCTAAGAACACCCGTGCCGAAAGTTTCAACAAAGACACCGACCGGGTGCGCCTTACCAATTGCGTAAGCAACTTGGACTTCACAACGTGTTGCAAGACTGGCGGCAACCACATTTTTGGCAACCCAACGCATTGCATAGGCAGCAGAACGGTCAACCTTCGAAGGATCCTTGCCAGAAAAAGCACCGCCACCGTGACGGGCCATTCCGCCATAGGTGTCCACGATGATCTTGCGGCCGGTGAGCCCAGCATCGCCCATTGGCCCGCCGACAACAAAGTTGCCCGTAGGGTTCACGAGCAAACGGAAATCCTTAGAGTCAAGATCGATACCCGCAAGAATCGGCTCAACAACATGTTTGCGAATATCTGGAGTGAGCATCGTGTTCAAATTGATGTCAGCTGCGTGCTGACTTGAAATCACAATAGTGTCGATGCGAACTGGACGCTGATTCTCGTCATATTCAATGGTGACCTGGGTCTTACCATCGGGACGCAAATATGGAACCATTCCGTTCTTACGAACGAGGGTGAGCTGCTCAGACAATCGGTGCGCCAATGAAATAGGCAGCGGCATAAGTTCAACGGTGTCGGTGCAGGCGTAACCAAACATCAGCCCTTGGTCGCCAGCGCCTTGACGATCAAGTGGGTCTACTGAACCTTCGGCGCGCTCTTCATAAGCATCATCGACGCCCATAGCGATGTCTGGCGACTGCTTGCCGATTGACACCTGAATGCCGCACGATTCGCCGTCGAAGCCTTTGGTCGAGGAGTCATAGCCAATTTCGAGCACAGTTTCGCGCACAAGATTCATCACATCAGCAAAACCTGAGGTCGTCACTTCACCAGCAACATGCACCTGACCGGTGGTGAGCAGTGTTTCAACCGCTACCCGGCTCGTTGGGTCTTGACGAAGGAGGTCGTCGAGAATTGCATCACTGATGGCATCAGCCATCTTGTCTGGATGACCTTCAGTGACGGACTCAGAAGTGAACAGTCGCTTGGACACTCAGCGTACTCCCCTACATTTCTCACAGATATTGCTGACGGAAATCCCGCCAATAACGATTGTTTAGTCTATCGGGTTATTGGGTGAAACCCGTGAAGCCACCAGATCCCAAAGCGCGTCCGCTACCCAAGCCTTGGAGCTGCGCTCAATCTGGACCGCCGAGCCATCATTGCCCAAAATCGTCACGCAATTCTCGGTTGATCCGAAGACCTCCTGTGAACCGACTTCATTGACTACCAGCAGATCACAACCCTTACGAGCAAGCTTGGCCTTACCCAGCTCAAGCAGGTGTTCATGATGATCGGCTGTTTCCGCCGCAAACCCAATAATCAGCGGAACAACCCCTGACCGCTCCTTGACCAGCGAGCTCAACACATCAACCGTGGTGACGAGGTCGAACGTCACGCGGTCAGATGCAAGGTTTTCTTTTTTAATTTTCTTCGTGGCTTCGGAATCCGGCTTGAAATCAGCAACAGCGGCGGCCATCACGACCACATCGGCATTTTGCTCGCGCATGGCTGCATGCAATTCATCGGCGGAACTCACGTTAACCACAGTCACCCCAGCTGGAGGTGCAACATTCATGTGGGCAGCAACGAGCGTCACATGAGCCCCGCGAGAAACGGCAGTGCGCGCAAGTTCTACACCTTGGCGTCCACTACTGCGATTACCGATATATCGCACGGGATCAAGAGCTTCGTGAGTACCACCGGCACTAATAACAATCTTTAGGCCAGCAAGATCATTGGTTGGTGTTCGCCGCAGCACATCTTGAACAGCATCGACAATTGCCGACGGATCAGGTAGACGGCCAGGACCAGTGTCCGTGCCTGTGAGTCGGCCACTTGCCGGTTCTAGCACAATGATGCCGCGAGCACGAAGTTCGACAACATTGCGTTGTGTTGCCGGATGGACCCACATTTCCGTGTGCATCGCTGGTGCCATGACCACCGGGCAACGAGCAGTCAACAAAGTATTGGTGAGCAGATCATTGGCGATGCCATGCGTGGCTCGAGCCAAAACATCTGCGGTCGCAGGAGCAATCACAACAACGTCGGCACTTTGGCCTAAGCGCACATGCGGAACTTGCGCGCTATTGGTCCATACATCCGTGGCAACCGGATTGCCTGACAGCGCTGACCAGGTTGGTTCGCCGACGAACTTCAACGCAGCTTGGGTTGGCACAACGGTGACATCGCACCCAGATTCAGTCAGCCCGCGCAGAACTTCAACAGCCTTATAGGCCGCGATCCCACCGGCTACCCCCAGCACGACTCGAGGCCGGCCACCCAGATTGGGTGAACCGGCCTCGAATGAAATCGGGGTCAGGCTGGCTCCTCGAGAGGCTCAGAGGTGAGCAGGCCTTCATCAATCTCGCGCAATGCGATGGAGATCGATTTTTCTTGAAGATGAGTGTCAACGAGTGGACCGACATACTCCAGCAGGCCTTCGCCGAGCTGGGAGTAGTAAGCATTGATCTGGCGTGCCCGCTTTGATGCGTAGCTCACAAGTGAGAACTTGGAGTCGCTTTTTTCGAGAAGTGAGTCAATTGAGGGGTAAACGATGCCCTCACCGCGGGGTGTTGTCATGCAAGAACCCTACCAAGGTTTGAGCCGCCTCTTGAACATCGGTATTGACCACCACATCATCGAACTCGGTTTGGGCTGCGATTTCTACCTGAGCTGCCTCAAGCCGACTCGCGACCGCTTGCTCAGATTCGGTGCCCCGGCCCCTGAGTCGAGCCTCCAGCACCTCCCAGGATGGTGGTGCCAAAAAGACGAGCCTTGCCCCGCTGTCGGCCTTGCGAACCTGCCGGGCCCCAAAAAGTTCAATCTCCAAGACCACCGGAATGCCTTGATCCCGACGTTCTTGCACTGGCCCACGCGGGGTGCCATACCGATTGCCCGCAAATTGGGCCCACTCCAGCAATTCAGCGTCTTGAATCAGCTGATCGAATTGGTCGGGACTCACAAAGAAATAGTGTTCGCCATCGACTTCACCCGGGCGAGGCGAGCGCGTTGTTGCCGAGACCGATAGCCAAACATCTGGTGATTGACGCAAGACTTCTTGCACCACTGTGCTCTTGCCTACGCCTGATGGCCCAGACACAACGACGAGAGGGGCGTTCATCGGCTTATCGCCGTTACGAGTAGCGCACGCTGGCGATCATTAAGTCCGCCGATGCGTCGAGTGGCAGCAATGCCCAGACTTTCCATCAAATCCTGAGCCCGGATAGGACCAACCCCGGGAAGTGATTCCAGAAACCAACGCACTCGAATATTTGCATAGCCCAAAGTGTGGTCGGTACTTCTGACTATGGCGATGGGATCTAGCGCTCCTGTTTTCAAGCCAAGTCGAAGATCAGCACGAAATCGTCGTGACACCAAGGCTGCGTCAAGCGCGCTGGCCCGTTGCTCTGGGGTGCGAATTGGAGCAGCCACCTAGGCCTCAAGTGACTGAGCTATGAGCCATGCGGCGGCGGTCAAATCTGGCGCAGCGGTAATTGGTCGGCCGATCACCAGCAGATCCGCTCCTGCTGCAATCGCATCTTGCGGTGTGGCGACGCGCTTTTGATCATTCACAGCAGAACCTGCCGGGCGAACTCCGGGCGTGATCAAGGTTATGTTTGCAGGCACTGCGGCGCGAATAGCTGCAACTTCTAGCGGGGAACAGACAATTGCGCGCGCTCCAGCTTCAACTGCAAGCTTTGCGAGCCGAACGGCTGCATCCATCGTTGGGCCCACCATGCCGATGCTGGCAAGAGAGGCTTCATCAATCGACGTCAATATCGTCACTGCAGTGATGCGGGTATCAGGCAACGCCTTCGCTGCAGCTTCAATCATTGCTGCGCCACCGCTTGCATGCACGGTGAGAAAAGCCGGGTGAAGGTCGGCAACTGCAAATGCTGCGCTAGCAACTGTTGCAGGAATATCGTGAAGTTTGAGATCAAGGAAAATCGCAATGTCTGCAAAACCAACTTCGGATGCACCTTGACGTGCGGCTTGAACCGCTGCAGCTCCATCACGGCAGTAAACCTCAAGGCCGACCTTCAAGGTAGAAACAACGGGTGCAACTGCACGCGACCAAGCTCGAACAACACCAAGGTCTGGAGCATCAATTGCTACAGCGATAGGGGCCTTGGTCACTCTTGCTCCTCAGCGACTTCAGGAACGTCTGGACCGCGATGGGCGTAGCCAATTGCTTCATGCAATGTAGTGAAACCCCGCAGAGCTAAGGCAACTTCGAGTTCATCTTGCACTCGCATCGGTGCGGAAGGGTCATGGAAGGTAACAGTGCCAACTGAAACGGCGCTCGCACCGGCCAAAATAAACTGAAGTGCATCTTCGCCGTTGCGGATTCCACCCATTCCCAAGATTGGAAGGTTAGGAAGAGCCTGATGAATTTGCCATACACACCGCACAGCCATCGGGCGAATAGCTGGACCTGACAAACCGCCAGTAATTCCGGCTAAGGCTGGGCGCATTGTTTCTAAATCGATCACCATGCCAAGAGTGGTGTTAATAACGGCCACAGCATCGGCGCCGGCTCGCTCTACCGCTTGGGCGATGGTGACAATGTTGGTGACATCAGGTGACAACTTGGCAATGATCGGAACTTTGGTATCCGAGTTGCGCTTCACGGCCTGAATAACTTGCGCAGCTGAATTGGGATCGCAAGCGAACACTTGGCCCCGATCTTCAACATTTGGGCAAGAAATATTCACTTCAATTGCACTAATGCCTTCAACATTTCTCAGCTTGGCCGCTAGCTTTCCGTATTCTTCAACGCTGCCACCAGCAATAGAAACCACTGTGCGAGCACCACGCTGGCGTAGCCAGGCTAAATCGTGATCAATGAATGCATCGATACCTGGGCCTTGCAAGCCAATTGAGTTCAACATTCCACTTGGCGTTTCTGCCATTCGCGGAGTGGCCCGGCCTGAGCGAGCACTCATCATCACACTCTTCGTGACAATTCCACCAATGTGGGTGATGTCAAAAAACTGATCAAGCTCTTTACCGGCAGCGGCACAACCCGAGGCAGTAAATACCGGCATTGGCGTTTCAAAATCACCGATCGACGTTGACATATCAACGGCGGGAAGATCTACCGCAGAACCGGCTGGCCCACGAGTAATCAAAGCGCGCGACATTAGTGGCCTCCCGTTGGAGCGCCTAGGGTGTCGGCAGGCACAGTGCCAACGTCACTCCAGCGCACCTGATCACCGCGAAAAACTGGGCCTTCAACACATGAGCGAACCATCCGAGTCACGCCATCATCGCCAATTACTGGCAGCACACACGTCATGCACACGCCAATGCCACATGCCATGGACTCTTCAACTGAACATTGGGAATACACGCCACGGGCGGCTGCAACGTTAGCAACGGCGGCCAACATTCCCATCGGGCCACAGGCGTAAATAACATCAGCTTTGGTTTTCGTGATGATGTCATCGAGAACGTCAGTAACTCTGCCCTGCACTCCCATTGATCCGTCTTCAGTGGTGACGGTCAGCGTTGAAGCGGCGCGCTTAATTTCTAACGTTCCAAAAAGTTTCTCTTCGGTTGCCGCGCCTGCAATAACGTCAACTCGGCAACCTCGTTCGCGTAACTGATCTGCCAACATAAACAGCGGAGCAGTTCCGTAACCACCGCCGACTAAAATGCAGTTCGCCGGATCTTTAGGCAAGGTGAATGGTTTACCCAGCGGACCAACAATGCTTAAGTTGTCATGCCGGCGTCGGTCAGCGATCCACTGCGTGCCCTTGCCGTGTACGCCAACCACGATGTCAACCGAGCCGCCATACACACCACGTGACTGCACTTGATAGATAGCAAAAGCCCGCCGCAGTAATAAGC
Source organism: Actinomycetes bacterium (assembly GCA_037137855.1). Classification (GTDB taxonomy): domain Bacteria; phylum Actinomycetota; class Actinomycetes; order S36-B12; family S36-B12; genus UBA11398. Next base: position 35,153 of record JBAXJN010000003.1, on the reverse strand, counting down.
CGGATTCCTCACCGCCAATGCCAATGTTGAGGAAGTGGCCGGGCTTGGTGCGCTCAGCAAGACCTGGAGCAGTTAAGGACAGCACCGTGTACATGCCTGCTCGACGGACATCGAGCACTTGTCCAGTGAGTTGTAAAGGTGCCACGGTTACGCGTCCTTGCCTGAGTCTGACGTGCTGAGAGCCAGCAGGCTATCGCGCTGACCGGCGCGGAGCCTAGCCAGATCTGCCCCATGCTCCTGGAGGGAGCGAACGGTGGACTCTTCATGCTGCATCGAGTCGATACCTTGGACCACTGCTCCCAGACCCTGAACCGTGGTGATTGACGGAATGCCCTTCATGACCGCCGCTGTTCGGATCTCATAGCCATCCAGTCGGGCACCCACGCCGTATGGCGTATTGATGATTAATTGAATGTCGCCATTCATGATGGCCTCAACAGTGGTCGGCTCCCCTGCCGGGCCCGTGCCCTCAAAGGCCTTGCGGATTACTTCACACTTCACGCCATTACGGCGTAAAACATCAGCTGTTCCCGAAGTTGCCAAGATCTTAAAGCCAAGATCGCTTAACCGCCGAAGTGGGAAGATCGCTGCGCGCTTATCTCGATCTGCGAGGGAGACAAAAACCGTTCCTGAGGTTGGAAGCGCGCCAGAGGCAGCATCTTGCGCTTTGGCGAATGCCACACCGAAAGTGTCATCAAGACCCATCACTTCTCCGGTTGATCGCATCTCAGGCCCCAGCACTGTGTCAACGCCTTGGAAGCGACCAAAGGGCAACACGGCTTCCTTAACTGAAACAGCACAACCATCTGGCATTGTTCCGCCATCACCAAGTTCTGGAAGAATCCCTAGTACTCGAAGTTCGGCGATGCTTTGCCCCATCATCACGCGAGCCGCAGCCTTGGCAACATGCACTGCGGTTGCCTTGGAAACAAATGGCACAGTTCGTGAAGCGCGCGGATTAGCTTCCAATACGTAGAGCACATCGGATGCCAACGCATACTGCACGTTCAATAGACCCAAAACGCCAACACCTTTAGCGATAGCTTCAGTTGACTTACGAATGCGATCAATCTGACTTGCACCCAAGGTGATGGGTGGCAAAGCGCAGGCAGAGTCACCAGAGTGAATTCCTGCTTCTTCAATATGTTCCATGACTCCTGCAAGGAAAAGCTCCTTGCCGTCATACAGGGCGTCCACATCAATTTCTATTGCGTCGTCAAGAAAACGATCGACCAGAACTGGATGGGCTTCGTTAATTTCAGTGGAGCGCTCGAGATAATCTGCCAGCATCGCATCGTCGTAGACAATTTCCATGCCACGACCGCCAAGGACGTAACTTGGACGAACGAGTACTGGGTAGCCGACCTCTTTTGCGATCGCCTGGGCTTGCGGAAATGAAGCAGCCATTCCGTGCTTCGGTGCGATCAAACCTGCATCAGCAAGAACTCGGCCAAAGGCGCCACGCTCTTCTGCGAGGTGGATTGATTCTGGTGACGTTCCCACAATTGGCACGCCAGCGTCCTTGAGTGCCTGAGCCAGCCCAAGTGGTGTTTGTCCGCCAAGTTGCACGATGACCCCGGCAAGTTTACCGGCGCCACTTTCAGCATGCACAACTTCCAGCACGTCTTCAAGAGTTAAAGGTTCGAAATACAAACGATCAGAAGTGTCATAGTCAGTAGAAACCGTTTCAGGGTTGCAGTTGACCATAATTGTTTCGTAACCGGCTTCACGCAACGTGAGTGCTGCATGAACGCATGAATAGTCGAATTCGATTCCTTGTCCGATGCGATTTGGGCCGGAACCCAAAATGATTACTTTTTCTCGATCACTAGGAATAGCTTCAGTCTCTTCGTCATATGCCGAGTAGTGATACGGCGTTTTGGCAGCGAACTCTGCGGCACAGGTATCAACTGTTTTATAGACCGGACGCAGGCCCAATTCATGACGGAGCCCACGAACGCCAGCTTCAGTCAGCCCACGTAATTTCGCGATTTGATCGTCTGAAAAACCATGACGTTTGGCATATCGAAGAGTGTCGAGATCCAATGTCGCAGCACTGCGCACTTCATCTGCAATTTCGTTGATCAAACAGATCTGATCCAAGAACCATGGATCAATCTTGGTGATGTCGAAGACCTCCGCAGGTGTTACCCCGGCCCAGAGCGCTCGTTGCACCAAGGACAAACGCCCATCGTGCGGGCGCCCCATCGTGGCTTTGAGCTCTGCAATGTCGACCTCTGACTTTGTTGCCGGCCACGAGAAAATAGCGTCCTTCTTTTCCAAGGATCGCAAAGCTTTTTGGAGTGCCTCCGTGAAGTTTCGACCTATGGCCATCGCTTCGCCCACGCTTTTCATTGTGGTGGTCAACGTAGAATCGGCGTTAGGAAACTTTTCGAAAGCAAAGCGCGGAACTTTGACCACGATGTAGTCGAGGGTTGGTTCAAAGGACGCCGGCGTTTCCATCGTGATGTCATTTGCAATCTCATCCAAGGTGTAACCCACTGCTAGGCGCGCAGCGATCTTGGCAATTGGGAAACCGGTGGCTTTTGATGCCAGAGCCGACGAGCGCGATACCCGAGGGTTCATTTCAATAACAATGAGTCGACCATCTTCTGGATTGATAGCGAACTGAATGTTGCATCCACCTGTGTCTACACCGACAGCGCGAATGATCTCGATGCCAACGTCGCGCATGTGCTGAAATTCGCGGTCGGTAAGGGTCAGTGCGGGTGCAACAGTGATCGAGTCACCTGTGTGCACGCCCATCGGGTCAAGATTTTCGATTGAACACACAACCACCACGTTGTCACGATGATCACGCATCAGTTCAAGTTCATACTCTTTCCAGCCCAGAATCGACTCTTCAAGAAGGATCTCGGTGGTCGGACTTGCTTGCAGGCCAGCACCTGCGATGCGCCTTAGATCTTCTTCGTTATACGCCATACCTGATCCGGCGCCGCCCATGGTGAATGAGGGGCGGACAACCATTGGATAGCCCAACTCTTCAACCGCATCCAGGCAGTCTTGGAGTGAATGGCAGATCACGGAGTTCGCGCTTTCCGCGCCGATCTCGGCAACGATCTTCTTAAAGAGTTCACGGTTTTCACCGCGCTCAATGGCGTCAACATCGGCACCGATCAATTCGACTCCATATTTAGCGAGTACACCATTTTTGTGAAGTGCAATAGCTGTGTTCAAAGCAGTTTGCCCGCCAAGGGTAGGTAACAACGCATCTGGACGTTCCTTGGCGATGATCCGTTCAACAAATTCAGGCGTGATCGGTTCAATGTAAGTAGCATCGGAGAATTCAGGGTCCGTCATAATCGTTGCTGGGTTTGAGTTCACGAGTACGACACGGATACCTTCATCGCGAAGCACTCGACAGGCTTGAGTTCCGGAGTAATCGAATTCGCAAGCTTGACCAATGACGATGGGGCCTGACCCGATCACCATGACCGACTTGATGTCGTCACGACGTGGCATTAGGCACGCACCTTTCCTGGTGAGCTCATTAACTCAATGAAATCGTCGAAGAGATAAGCAGAATCATGCGGACCAGCTGCGGCCTCAGGATGGTACTGAACACTGAAGGCTGGCACTTCTAAACAACGCAGGCCTTCCACCACATCATCGTTAAGGCAAATGTGACTTACTTGGGCCTTTCCATAAGGCGTATCAAAATCACCAGTACGTGGAGCATCAACCGCAAACCCATGATTATGTGCAGTGATTTCAACCTTGCGGGTGCGTAAATCTTGCACCGGCTGGTTAAGCCCACGGTGGCCATAACGAAGCTTGTACGTACCAAGGCCAAGGGCTCGACCCAGAATCTGATTACCAAAGCAGATACCAAAGACTGGCATCTTTCGATCAAGCATTGCCTTCATTGTTGCTACAGCTGCATCTGCAGTAGCCGGATCACCTGGGCCGTTTGAGAAGAAAACGCCATCTGGATTCAAAGCAAGAATTTCTTCAACCGAACTGGCAGCGGGAAGCACATGTACTTCGATGCCGCGAGCCGCCATCATTTCTGGAGTCATCGACTTGATACCAAGGTCAATGGCTGCAACCGTGAATTTCTTTTCTCCGACTGCTGAAACGATGTATGGCTTGTTTGTGCTGACTTCATCAGTCAGGTTCGCCCCAGCCATTCCTGGACTTGCCTGAACTTGAAGCAATAAATCTTCAACGCCAGCTTCTGCAGCTACGCCTGAGAAAATACCGACCCGCATTGCACCACGTTCGCGCAAGTGACGGGTGAGTGCACGAGTGTCTACCCCGCTAATTCCAACGATGCCTTGCCTTTCAAGTGCGACTGCTAGATCGCCCGTTGAACGCCAGTTAGAGGAAACCCGAGACGGATCGCGCACAACGTAACCGGCTACCCAAATCTTGGTGGATTCAAAATCTTCCTCGTTCACCCCAGTGTTACCAATATGAGGGGCGGTCATCACGACAACTTGACGGTCATAAGAAGGGTCCGTGAGCGTCTCTTGATAACCCGACATTCCTGTTGAGAACACAGCCTCGCCAAATGTGACACCTGCAGCCCCGTAGCGCTGTCCGCGCATCACGCGACCGTCTTCTAAGACGAGTATTGCTGGCTCGCGCGAGGTCATGACTGCTCCTTTGTTGTTGCATCTACATCAGCGTTGAAACCTGCGTTCACACAGGTGTGGAGAATCAGGTTTTGATCTTTATGGGTGTCAGCAATGAGCAGGTAGATCACGCCAGCACACCGCCAAGCACAGTCGGGCGACCAGCGTAAAACGTGTGCACGACCGTGCCGGGGAAGGTACGTTCGGCGAATGGAGTGTTCGAACTTTTAGACGCGAGTTCATCGGCAACAACGGTCCATGTGGCTTTGGGGTCAATCACCACGATGTTTGCGATAGACCCCACTTCAAGTGGCTGCCCTTGGGTCGCAACTCCGCCGATTCGAGCCGGTTGAACCGACATGCGATCCGCAACTCCCCGCCAATCAAGAAGTCCAGGCTCAACCATGGTTTCCATGACAACACTGAAAGCAGTCTGCAAACCGAGCATTCCCATTGCGGCCGCTCCCCATTCGCAATCCTTGTGTTCATGCGGATGTGGTGCATGGTCGGTGGCAAGTGCATCGATCGTGCCGTCAGCTAATGCTTCACGCAGTGCCAGTACATCTTCTTTGCGACGAAGTGGCGGATTGACTTTGTATACCGGGTTGTATGACTCAACGAGATCTTCAGTCAAAATCAAGTGGTGCGGTGTCACTTCGGCCGTGACGTTCACACCACGACTCTTAGCCCAGCGAATCACTTCTACTGAACCAGAAGTGGACACATGGCATGCGTGCAGACGAGAATTGACATGTTCAGCAAGCAAAACATCGCGAGCGATGATGGCTTCTTCGGCAACTGCTGGCCAGCCAACCATTCCGAGTTTGCCGCTGAGTGCGCCTTCATTCATCTGCGCATTTTCAGTGAGTCGTGGTTCTTGAGCATGTTGGGCAACAACTCCCCCGAATGCTTTGACGTATTCCAAGGCGCGACGCATCAACAGTGCGTCATGAACACACTTACCGTCGTCACTGAACACCGTGACTCCTGCAGCTGAATTCGCCATCGCACCGATTTGCGCAAGGTGAGTGCCGTCAAGATTGACGGTGACTGCTCCTACCGGGCGCACATCAACAAGACCAACCTCGCGCCCAATGCGCCACACCTGCTCGACTACGCCCGCAGTGTCAGCCACTGGATCGGTATTAGCCATCGCATGCACGCATGTATAGCCGCCAAGAGCTGCAGCCTGCGATCCGGATTCGATCGTTTCAGCATCTTCTCGACCTGGTTCACGAAGATGAGTGTGAAGATCAACAAAACCTGGAAGCGCGATGAGCCCTTCAGCGTCAATCACTTCTCCTTGACCAGTGCCGGGAGAAGCAAGCTCGGTTATGACACCATCATTGATAACAATGTCTACTGCGGCTTCTCCGTAAGGACGAACACCTCTGATGACGTATGTGGTCATTCGCTTAACTCCTTTGCCCCGCCGAGTAACAAGTACAAAACCGCCATCCGCACACTGACACCGTTAGCAACCTGCTCAACCATCACGGCCCGATCGCTATCAGCAACCTCTGCAGAAATTTCCATGCCCCGATTCATCGGTCCTGGGTGCATCACGATTGCGTGTTCTGGAAGTAGTCGCATCCGATCACTATTGAGTCCATACAAGCGGCTGTATTCGCGTGATGTTGGGAAGTAGGCGGCTTGCATGCGTTCCTGTTGCACTCGCAGCATCATCACTGCGTCAACTTTTGGTAGCACGGCATCGATGTCGTAGGAAACCTCACAAGGCCAGGTTTCGATACCGATAGGCAAAAGTGTTGGTGGCGCAACCAGAGTCACTTCGGCGCCAAGCGTCTGCAGCAAAAGTACGTTTGATCGAGCAACACGGCTGTGCAGAATGTCACCGACAATTCCTACGCGAACACCTTCTAGCGCCCCTTTGCCATCGCGAAGATGTCGGCGCATTGTGTAGGCATCAAGTAATGCCTGAGTTGGGTGCTCATGGGTGCCATCGCCGGCGTTAATAACCGAGCCGCCGATCCAGTTTGCGTGCGCGAGCCGATATGGTGCGCCCGAATCCCAGTGGCGAATGACAACAGCGTCAGCCCCCATCGCTTCAAGGGTGAGCGCAGTGTCTTTCAGGCTCTCGCCCTTGGAAACCGACGAGCCTTTAGCCGCGAAGTTGATGACGTCAGCTGAGAGTCGTTTTGCCGCGAGTTCGAATGAAATTCGAGTGCGAGTTGAATCTTCAAAGAATAAGTTCACCACCGTGCGGCCACGCAAGGTTGGCAACTTTTTCACACTGCGGTCAGAAAGAGCAGCCATCTCAGCCGCCGTATCAAGAATCAGCAAGGCCGCGTCGCGATCAAGGTCAGCTGCTGAAAGTAGGTGGCGCATCACTGTGCTCCCTGCGCTGAAATTTCAACGGAGTCCGAGCCATCAATTTCTAGGAGATGCACTCGCACCTGCTCAGTTGCTGAGGTGGGAATGTTCTTGCCTACGTAGTCGGGCCGGATGGGCAATTCGCGATGGCCTCGATCAACCAGCACGGCTAATCGCACGGCTGCGGGCCTACCTACATCATTAAGTGCGTCCAAGGCTGCGCGAATGGTCCGACCTGAAAACAGCACGTCATCGACGAGTACCACGATCTTGCCGTCGATCCCGCCTTCGGGGATTGAGGTCTCTTCTAGGGCTCGAGCTGGGCGCAGGCGCAGGTCATCTCGGTACAGCGTGATGTCTAGGGAGCCAACGGGAACCTGGATGCCCTCAATTTCTGAGATCACCGCACCAATGCGGTGGGCCAAAGTAACGCCACGAGTGGGGATTCCAAGGAGAACGAGATCGGAAGCGCCTTTGGCTTTTTCTACGATTTCGTGAGCAATACGTCGACTTGCTCGGGCGATGTCATCGCCGGAAAGCACGGTCCGAAGATCGTGCGCGCGTGCAGAGCCCATCTGGACCCCCTTCTCCGCCTCACAGGACGGAACTTAAAGGTGTCGTGCAGGTCAGACCATACCGGATAAAGCACCGACGTGACCACTTCATCCCCATCTAGAGGCTGCGCCCCTAGTCGCGCCCGTTACCTTGGCGCCGTGGTTCGCTGCATTTATGGAGAGAGGCGGCCACGACTTCACAATCTCGTTTCTCGCCAGCTAGATTCCGGAGCCGCGTCCTGAACTGCCAATGCGATGCACGCGCATACCGTTGGTTGTGCCCGGTATGCCAGGGGGCACACCCGCGCAAATGACCACGCGTTCACCTGCAGTGGCACGGCCAATGTCGAGTAATGCCTTATCCACTTGCATGACCATGTCATCAGTGTGTTCGACCTGCGGCACTAAGAAGGTTTCCACTCCCCAGACCAATGCCAATTGGCTGCGAACTCGCTGATTTGGGGTGAAGGCCAGTAACTTTGTTGCACTGCGCCAACGAGCAATCAAACGAGCTGAAGTTCCCGTTTCAGTGAAAGCAATGAGGTAGGTCGCGGCAACTTCAGCAGCAACCATGACTGCAGCATGCGTCAGCGCGCGATTGGTTGATCCCGCCCGGGGTTCTTCAAGTATCGGCACGCGATGCAATGCTTCGGATTCAACATGGGAAATAATTCGCGCCATCGTTTCAACAACAGTTATTGGATGAGATCCCACGCTTGTTTCACCTGACAACATCAGCGCATCGGCACCATCAAGTACAGCATTTGCGACGTCACTGGCTTCAGCACGCGTTGGCCTGTTCGCACTCATCATTGAATCAAGCATCTGCGTTGCAACGATGACCGGCTTGCCTGCCTCGCGACACATATGGATCGCCCGCTTTTGCACCAACGGCACTTGCTCAAGAGGTAATTCAACGCCTAGGTCACCACGAGCAACCATCACACCATCGAAGGCGTTAATGATCTCTTGCAGGTTCTCAACTGCCTGAGGTTTTTCCACCTTGGCCAACACCGGAACTCGAACGCCCTCTTCGGCCATGATCGTGAGCACATCTTCAATATCTGCAGCATCGCGCACAAACGAGAGAGCGATCATGTCGCAGCCGATTCGCAGAGCCCATCGCAGATCGTCGCGATCTTTATCTGAAAGCGCCGGAACACTCATCGCGGCACCGGGCAAGTTGAATCCCTTGTTATCAGAGACTCGGCCACCTTCTTTGACCACGGTGATGACTCGAGGGCCCTCAACTCGAATAACTTCAAGGGCAATGCGGCCGTCATCGACCAGCACAAAATCGCCTGACTTCACATCTTGTGGAAGGTCCTTATAGGTGGTGCTCACCATTTTGGCATCACCTGGCACAGCTTCAGTCGTGACGATGAATTCTTCGCCAACGTTCAACAGCACTGGGCCGGAGGCAAACTTGCCCAGTCGAATCTTTGGGCCTTGAAGGTCAGCCAAAATACCTACGCCACGGCCTGACTCTTCCGCAGCCTGGCGGATCAGGTGATACTGCGCGGCATGCTGATCTTGGGTGCCGTGAGACAAATTCAGCCTTGCCACGTCCATGCCAGCTGCAATGAGGCCACGCACCGCTTCGAGCTCCGCGGTAGCAGGGCCCATGGTGGCAACAATTTTGGCTCGACGCATAAGTCTGATCTTACCCGATCAGTGTGTAAACGGTGTCATCGCTACGCCAGGGCGCAGAGTGAAACGTTATGCGAGCACTTGCCGAGCGGTCGACTCAATTGGAGCCGGAAGATTCGTACTGCCAGTGAGGAAAGTATCCACAGCAGCAGCAGCCGCGCGACCTTCAGCAATGGCCCACACGATCAATGACTGGCCTCGACCAGCATCTCCTGCGACGAATACGCCCTCGACTTCCGTTGCGTAGTGCGCATCTCTATTGAGATTGCCACGACCATCAACGCTGAGCTCAAACTGCTCTGCAATTGCATCAGCTTCTGGCCCAGTGAAGCCCATCGCAAGCATGACGACGTCAGCAGGAATTTCGCGCTCTGAGCCAGGAACTGGTCGAAAGCCACCCTCAAACGGTTCAACTTCAACAAGTGCCAATGCCTTAACATTGCCATTGCCATCGTCAACGAAGTGCGTGGTTGAAACCGCGAAAAGACGATCTCCGCCTTCTTCGTGCGCACTGGAGGTGCGATACGTCATTGGGTAGGTTGGCCAAGGCTGAGAATCTGGACGATCAGCCGGTGGAGTTGGCAAAATTTCGAGTTGAGTAACTGATGCCGCACCTTGACGATGTGAAGTACCCAAGCAGTCTGCGCCAGTATCGCCACCACCGATGATCACGACGTGCTTGCCAGCAACATCAAGGGGTGAAGACTCTAGGTCTCCTTCTTGCACACGGTTAGCCAACGGAAGAAGTTCCATGGCCTGAAAGATGCCGTTGAGTTCGCGACCAGGAACTGGCAAGTCACGCCACTTCGTTGCACCGATAGCGATCACTACAGCGTCATAGCGCTTACGAAGATCTTGGCCGGTGACATCGATACCAATATCGACGCCGGGGCGAAAGCGGACACCTTCTTGCGTCATCTGATCAAGCCTGCGATCCAGGATGCTCTTTTCCATCTTGAACTCTGGAATGCCGTAGCGCAGCAAACCGCCAATGCGATCTGACCTTTCATATACAGCCACCGTGTGACCGGCCCGCGCTAGTTGCTGTGCGGCCGCCAGCCCGGCAGGTCCTGATCCCACAACGGCCACTGTGCGACCACTTACCCGCTCTGGCACCTGAGGTGAAACCCAGCCTTGCTCAAAAGCCTTATCAATAATCGAGACTTCGATCTGCTTGATCGCAACAGGTTCTTGGTTAATGCCAAGGACACATGCAGTCTCACAAGGTGCAGGACAAAGCCGGCCAGTGAATTCAGGGAAGTTATTTGTTGCATGCAAACGCTCAATCGCAACTTCCCAGTCATGGCGATACACCAAGTCATTCCATTCAGGAATCAGGTTGCCAAGAGGACACCCGTTATTACAAAACGGAATGCCACAGTCCATGCAACGACTTGCTTGCTTCTCAAGCTTGTCATCGCCGAACTCTTCATAAACCTCACGCCAGTCCTGCAGTCGAATATCTACCGGACGACGCGTTGGAGTCTCGCGACTTACGTTGAGGAATCCTCTTGGATCAGCCATTTCAAGCTCCCATTACTGCTGCGATTGGGTCAAGACCTTGCTCAGTTGCTTTCTGCATAACTGCCAGTACCCGCTTGTAATCCTTAGGCATCACCTTGGTGAATCGCCCTAGCGCCGTGATCCAGTCCGCCAAGAGCCCCTTGGCGACACCGGATTCCGTGGCTTCAAAATGCTGTTGAACAATCGAATGAAGTTCATCTGCATCAATGGAAGTCAACGGGTCCAAGTCAATCATTTCCGGATTAACTTTTGATGGATCTAGATCGAGAATGTAAGCAACACCGCCAGACATTCCAGCACCAAGGTTTCGTCCGGTGGTGCCAAGAATGACAACACGGCCACCTGTCATGTACTCAAGTGCATGATCACCAACGCCTTCGACTACAGCGATCGCGCCAGAGTTACGTACGCAGAATCTTTCACCAGCCCGCCCACGCAAGAAAATTTTGCCGTTGGTGGCTCCATAACCGATGACGTTGCCGGCAATGATCTGCTCTTCAGCCACAAAGATTGCCTCACGATGCGGACGGACGACCAGATTTCCACCCGACAAGCCCTTACCGACGTAGTCGTTGGCATCGCCCTCTAATCTCAACGTAATGCCTTTAGGTAAGAAAGCACCAAAGGACTGACCCGCAGAACCAACGAAGGTCAAATCAATTGTCTCTTCTGGCAAGCCTTCACCACCGTACTTGCGAGTGACTTCGGCACCCAACATCGTGCCGACTGTGCGGTTGACGTTACGAATAGTGAGTTGCGCGCGCACCGGCTCACCTTTGGTGATTGCTGGCTGGCACAACTCGATGAGTTCGTTATCTAGAGCGGCATCAAGACCGTGATCTTGAGCGATCATCGCCCGGCGAGGTGAGTCTGCGCCAACACGTGGCACAACTAAAATCGGCGACAGATCAAGACCTGAAGCTTTCCAGTGCGTGACTGCGCGCTCAATGTCAAGCATTTCAACTTGTCCGACTGCTTCTTCAAGCGTACGGAATCCAAGTGCAGCCAAATGCTCGCGTACCTCTTCGGCGATGTATTCAAAGAAAGTTTCGACAAACTCAGGCTCCCCACTGAATCGCTCGCGCAAAATAGGATTCTGCGTTGCGATGCCAACTGGGCAGGTGTCTAAGTGACACACACGCATCATGACGCAGCCCATCACCACAAGTGGGGCTGTGGCAAAGCCGAACTCTTCCGCACCAAGAAGCGCCGCAACAATCACGTCACGACCAGTCTTCAACTGACCGTCGGCTTGAACAACAATGCGGTCGCGCAGACCGTTGACCATGAGGGTCTGCTGAGTTTCAGCTAGACCGAGTTCCCAAGGAGTACCGGCGTGCTTGAGGCTGGTCAGAGGCGATGCACCAGTGCCACCATCAAACCCAGAGATCAACACCACGTCTGCGTGCGCTTTAGACACACCTGCAGCAACAGTGCCGACTCCAATTTCTGACACAAGTTTTACATGCACGCGCGCATTCTTATTGGCGTTCTTCAAATCGTGGATCAACTGAGCTAGATCCTCGATCGAATAAATATCGTGGTGCGGCGGCGGCGAAATCAACCCAACACCTGGAGTTGAGTGACGAGTTTTAGCCACCCACGGGTACACCTTGTTACCAGGGAGTTGACCGCCTTCACCAGGCTTTGCACCCTGCGCCATTTTGATCTGAATATCGTCAGCGTTTACGAGGTATTCGCTTGTGACACCGAACCGCCCTGATGCAACCTGCTTAATCGATGAACGCTTTGAGTCTCCGTTTGGCATTGGCACATAGCGCTCGGGATCTTCGCCGCCTTCACCCGTGTTGGACTTAGCACCAATGCGGTTCATCGCAATTGCAAGAGTCTCATGGGCTTCTGCTGAAATCGAGCCGTAGGACATCGCACCCGTTGAGAAACGCTTCACGATTGACTCTGCCGGTTCAACGTCATCAATCGAAATTGGCTCGCGAATACCCGACTTGAAGTTAAACAATCCACGGATCGTCATTAACCGCTCAGACTGCTCATCGACCGCATTCGTGTACTGCTTGAAAATGTCGTAACGCTTATTGCGCGTTGAATGTTGCAATCGGAAAACTGTTTCTGGGTTGAAAAGGTGAAGTTCACCTTCACGGCGCCACTGGTATTCACCGCCATCATTGAGAGTTCGGTGAGCCGGTGATATCCCTGAAATTGGGTACGCCACATCGTGACGATCAGAAACTTCCTTAGCAATCACGTCGATGCCAACTCCGCCTAGCTTTGAACTTGTGCCAGTGAAATATGCATTCACGAGCTCTTGGCTTAAGCCGACGGCTTCGAAAATCTGTGCACCGCGGTAGGACGCAACTGTTGACACACCCATCTTGGACATGACCTTCAAGATGCCTTTACCAAGGGCCTTAATCATGTTGCGTGTTGCATATTCAGGAGTGATATCGCCAAAGACTCCACGTCGTGCCATGTCTTCAGCGGTTTCAAGGGCCAAGTATGGGTTCACCGCTGCAGCACCGTAACCAACTAACAATGCGCAATGGTGAACTTCTCGCACATCACCGGCTTCAACAATAAGGGTCACCATCGTGCGTGCCTTTGTTCGCACTAAATGATGATGCACGGCCGATGTGAGCAACAGGGTCGGAATTGGTGCGCGGTCGGCATCGCTATCGCGGTCAGAAAGCACAATGAAACGCTTCCCGGCACGAATGCGCTCATCTACTTCATGGAAGATTTCTTTCAGACGCAATTCCAGCGCTTCTCCCCCACCGGCCACTTCATATAAGCCTTCAATTTTAGTAGCAGCAAAGCCTGGATGTTCTCCGTCATCATTAATGTGCAAAATTTTGGCAAGCTCGTCGTTGTCAATCACGGGAAATGGCAACGTGACTTGCTCGCAATGCGAAGGGCCCGCTTGCAGCAGGTTGCCTTCAGAACCGATCGTTGAATACAACGAAGTAACGATCTCCTCTCGAATTGCATCTAGAGGTGGGTTCGTTACTTGCGCAAAGAGCTGATGGAAGTAATCGAACAGCAACCGTGGACGCGCAGAAAGAACGGCGATTGGCGTATCCGTACCCATCGAACCAATCGCTTCTAACCCGCTACGAGCCATCGGATCGAGAAGAATCTTGAGTTCTTCATCGGTGTAACCAAAAGTTTGCTGACGTCGAGCAACCGAGCCTGAGGTGTGCACGATGTGTTCGCGCTCAGGTAGTTCTTCTAGGTGCACGAGTCCTTCGTCGAGCCATTCTTGATAAGGAGCGGCAGCAGCCAGTTCGGCCTTGATCTCGTCGTCTTCAATAATTCGACCTGCATCGGTATCGACTAAGAACATCAGACCTGGTTGTAAACGACCCTTGCGCACGATGGTTGCTGGATCTAGGTCAAGAACTCCCGCTTCGGAACCAAGCACCACGAGTCCGTCATTGGTGACCCAGTAACGGCCGGGACGCAATCCATTGCGATCCAAAACTGCGCCAATGATGCTGCCATCGGTGAAGCAAACGTTGGCAGGGCCATCCCATGGCTCCATAAAGGTGGAATGGAAAGCGTAAAAAGCGCGACGAGCTGGATCCATCGACGGATGGTTCTCCCAAGCTTCAGGGATCATCATCAAGATCGAGTGCGGCAGCGAACGTCCACCAAGGTGAATGAGTTCAAGAACTTCGTCAAATGAACCGGAGTCAGACCCGCCATTGGCACAAATAGGGAACAAGCGAGTCAGATCGCCCGGGATCACATCGCTCTTCAGCATCGCTTCGCGAGCGCGCATCCAGTTACGGTTGCCTTGCACCGTATTAATTTCACCGTTGTGTGAGATGTAGCGGTAAGGATGCGCAAGCGGCCAAGATGGGAACGTATTTGTTGAGAAGCGCGAGTGAACAAGCGCGACTGGCGACTTCATTCGCTCATCAGAAAGATCCGGGTAGAACGGCTGCAACTGACCAGTTGTGAGCATGCCCTTATAAACAATGGTTCGCGCTGACAGTGACGGGAAGTACACGTTCACATCACGCTCTGCGCGCTTACGTAACGCAAAAGCCAATCGATCAAGGGCGATGCCACTAATTTCTGGGTTAGTCGCAGCGATAAAGAGTTGCTCAAAACTTGGCATGACCGCGCGTGCAGTTGCACCAATCATTGAATGATCAATGGGTACCGCACGCCAGCCAAGCACTCGCAAGCCTTCGGTTAATGCGATCGCTTCGATGACTGCCTTGGATTCTTGCGCTTCTTTAGCATCTTGTGGCAGGTACGCCGTACCTGCTGCGTAATGGCCGAATTCTGGAAGGTCGAAGTCGACGACCGCGCGAAAGAAGTCGTCAGGAACGCGGAACAAAATTCCGGCACCATCGCCACTGTCTGGCTCAGCTCCGGTTGCACCACGATGTTCAAGATTGACCAGGGCAGTGAGCGCCTTTTGAACGATGTCATGGCTAGGAATACCGGTCAGGGTCGCGACAAAAGCAACACCACATGCGTCGTGCTCATTGGCTGGGTCATAAAGACCAGATGCCTGTGGAAGATCAGTACTGAACATGGTGCCAATCCATTCGTCGTAGCCGGGCAGACTCCCAATAAGAAGCCTGACTCATCGGGACGACGTTGGCCCAACCAGAGAAATCTTACCCTGAAGAATCCAGTGCTTCGCGCCCTGGCTTAGTGCGGGCAGATTGGATCAACCAGATCAGCCCTCCTACGCCCACCAGCAGGGCGGTCCAGTCATTGAGGCGAAGGCCCAAAATATGATGGGCGGAGTCAATTCTTAGGGCTTCGATCCAGAACCTACCTACGCAATACAAGACGATGTAGAGGGCAAAAACGCGCCCGTGGCCCAGGTTGTAGCGCTTATCTGCCCAGACCAAGATCAGCGCGACTCCCAGCATCCACAGAGCTTCGTAGAGGAACGTGGGGTGAAAGGTCGTAAATTCGCCATAGCCCGCAGGTCGATGAGCAGCATCAATTTCAAGGCTCCAGGGCAGATTCGTGGGCGAGCCAAAGAGTTCCTGATTGAAGTAGTTACCGAGGCGACCTATCGCCTGAGCAACCGCCACTCCCGGCGCAATTGCATCTGCCACCGGCAAAAGTGCGATCCCCTTGCGTTTGGCTCCGATCCAGGCACCCAGAGTTCCAAGTGCAATAGCACCCCAGATACCAAGACCGCCGTCCCAAATCTTGATGGCGCCGGAAAACCCGGAACCCCCTGGTCCAAAATACAACTGGTGATCAGTAATCACGTGGTAAAGCCGGCCACCAACAATGCCAAATGGCACCGCCCACACCGCAAGATCAGTGATCGTGCCCGGCACACCGCCTCGAGCAATGTATCTGCGATTACCTATCCAAACCGCGACAACAATGCCGATGATGATCGCGAACGCATAGGCGCGGATAGGTAACGGACCTAAATTCCATACCCCATGCTCAGGGCTTGGAATCGAGGCGATGACCAACGTTATTGACCAGCGGTAGCTGCAGCCACTGCCGCATCAAGCTTTGCCTTGTCAGCAAGCACTGCGTTATCTAACGGCTTTCCATTGAGTACTCCGTACGGAGTGCCTTTGGCGCCTGACGTGTAGAAAGCTTCAGTGCTGTTCGCTGACCAGGACAAATACTTTTGGGCATCGAAACAGGTTTTGAACTTGTCAAGGGCCGCACCTTCAATGCCTGCGTCACCCGCAAAACCCAATAACTTGTCATTCGTGAAACCTATGCCCTCTGTAGCGGGAGGGTTTGCATAGATGGCGTTGTGGTACTGCACAGTTTTGCCTGCATCAATTGCGCAGCCCCAGGCTGCAGTCGCCCGCGCAGAGGAGTCATTATTCAAATTCTTATCAAGAAATGTGGTTGGACGATAAATGAGCTGAACTTTGCCATTGGTTGCCAACGCCTCAATGCCAGCACCATTCGCCGTTTCAACAGCTTCACATGACGGGCACTGGAAATCTTCCCAAAGTTCAAGCACGGGAACTTTGGCGGTTCCGGTTCCAAATGGCACACCGAACGCATACTTAGAGTTTGCAGCAAACACCGAGGTAGGGATTGCTGCGTTTGGATCGGCTGTAGGAGTAACTACGGGCGTCTTGGAGGAGTTCTTGGCTACCACGGCGATTACGATGATTGCTGCGACCACCACAAGAACAACGGCTGCGCCAACGATGCGCATGACACGCTCGCGCTTCTTATCACCGCCTACTGCTGCATTTCGGGCAGCGGCTGCACTTGATCGGCGATCATTTGCTGAATTACTCATCGCGTCGAACTCCTTGGTTGGTCTGTAGTGCCGCAGCTGGTCATGAGCACTGCGTACACCGTACGTGAAAGATCAGGTTGAGCGTCGCACCCCTGCGGCTAATTCTTGCGCGAGCTCACTCACCCCGGCAATAGCGGCCTCATCTGTTGGGGCATCAAGCACCCGTCGGACGAAGGCTGAGCCCACGATGACACCGTCGGCATAGGCTGCAATCTCTGCCGCCTGATCCCCCGTTGAGACACCTAGTCCGACGGCGATGGGCAGGCTCGTGTGCTCGCGGGTGCGAGAAACCAGATCATGGGCACCGCTGCTCACCGTCGTGCGAGCTCCGGTAACTCCCATCGTTGATGCCGCGTAGACAAACCCGGTAGTGACACCAACAATGGCAGCAATGCGAGCGGGTGTTGACGATGGAGCCACCATGAAAACACGATCAATATCGTGTTCGATCGTTGCTGCTGCCCAATCTGCTGCTTCCTCGGGAGTCAGATCTGGAGCGATCACACCGCTGCCTCCAGCAGCCTGCAAACCTGCGGCAAACTTCTTGACGCCGTAGCGTTCGATTGGATTCCAATAGCTCATGACAACCGCGATAGCTCCCGCATCAACAACTTGGCGCACGATGTCAAGCACCACATCAGTTGTGGTTCCGGCATCAAGGGCTTGATTGACCGCCTGCTGAATCACCGGACCATCCATCAATGGATCTGAATATGGCAATCCCACTTCAATGATGTCGACACCTGAGGCCACCATCGCATTGATTAACTGCACTGACATTTGTGGGGTTGGAAATCCTGCCGGCAAATAGCCAATGAGCGCTGATCGGTTTTCGGACTTCGCCAGGGCGAACGCCTCCGCAACATGACGACTCATCGGCCCTCTCGCATTTCAGGTGAGACTTCGTTCATCACTGTGGTTCCTAGGTCAATCTCAAACCATCGAGCCGCAGTCGCGACATCTTTATCTCCTCGACCAGAAAGATTCACGATGATGACGCCCGTCGGCCCCAGTTCTTTACCAAGCCGCATCGCGCCAGCCAACCCATGAGCTGTTTCAATAGCTGGGATGATGCCCTCAGTGCGCGACAGCAAAGAAAAAGCTTCCATCGCTTCGGCGTCAGTCACTGATTCATAGATAGCGCGACCTGTGTCGTGGAGCCAAGCGTGTTCTGGTCCCACACCCGGATAGTCCATACCTGCGCTGATTGAATGCGACGGTGCGGTTTGTCCCCACTCATCTTGCATGACGTAGGTGCGCGCACCGTGGAGTACGCCAGGAGTGCCACCTGCAAAGCGTGCAGAATGACGCCCAGTTTCAATGCCCTCCCCACCCGCTTCATACCCGCGCAACATCACGCTTTCGTCATCCATGAACCCGCTGAACAAGCCCATCGCATTTGACCCGCCACCGACGCAAGCAACTGCTGCATCAGGCAAACGTCCCTCGGCAATGAGAATTTGTTCACGCGCTTCGACACCAATAACGGAATGAAAATAGCGAACCATTTCTGGGAACGGTGCCGGACCTGTGACAGTGCCGAGCACATAGTGCGTGTGCTCCACTGAAGCAACCCAGTCGCGCATGGCTTCGTTGATTGCATCTTTTAAGGTTTGACTACCGGCAGTGACCGGAATTACTTCAGCGCCGAGCAGCTTCATGCGGGCAACGTTCAATGCCTGCCGGCGTGTGTCTTCAAGCCCCATGTATACCGTGCATTCAAGCCCGAAGAGCGCCGCAGCAGTAGCCGTGGCTACGCCATGCTGGCCTGCACCAGTTTCAGCAATCATCCGCGTCTTGCCCATGCGCTTTGTAAGCAAAGCTTGACCTAACACATTGTTAATCTTGTGTGAACCAGTGTGATTGAGATCCTCACGCTTGAGATACACACGAGCTCCACCGCAATATTCGCTGAAACGTTGAGCGAAGGTGAGCGGGTTGGGGCGTCCGGTGTAGTTACGTTCCAAATCGCGCAGTTCTGCAAGAAAGACATCGTCCACAATCGCGCTACGAAATGCAGCGTCGAGTTCATCGAGGGCTGCAGTCAAGGCTTCCGGAACGAATCGGCCGCCGTACGGGCCGTAGTGACCAGTTGTCATGTGCTCTTCCCAATCGTTGCGCCGGCATCAATCATCGCACGAGCAGAAGCCTGCGGATGTGAACCAACTACGAGTGCTTCACCAACCAAAACCGCGTCAGCCCCTTGACTACCGTACGTCGCGACATCTTCAGGCGAGCGAACACCCGACTCAGCTATCCGAACACATGATGACGGAATCTTTGAGGCAACCCGGGCAAAGACGTCACGATCCACTTCAAGAGTTTTTAAGTTGCGCGCATTGACGCCAATGACGTCAGCTCCAGCCGCAAGTGCACGCGCTATTTCATCCTCATCATGAACTTCAACCAAAGGTGTCATGCCAAGGCCTCGAGCCATTGCTAGGAAATCAATGAGTTCTGGCTGATCAAGCCCCGCAACGATCAGCAACACAATGTCTGCTCCATGAGCCCGAGCCTCCCAGAACTGGTATTCCTCGACCATGAAGTCCTTGCGCAACACCGGGATCCGCACTGCCGCCCGAACCGCATCTAAATCAGCCAGACTTCCACCAAAGCGACGCTGTTCAGTCAATACCGAAATCGCGGAGGCTCCCCCCGCCTCATAATCCAATGCGAGCGCGGCTGGATCCGCAATGACAGCCAAGGCCCCTTTGCTAGGACTTGAACGTTTCACTTCGGCAATGAGCTGAACCCCACCGCGCATCAATCCAGGAATCACCGGGATTGCCGGAGCAACTGATGCGGCCCGAGTTTTCAGGTCAGCCAAAGAAATCGACGCCTTGCGCATGGCAGTGTCTTCGCGTACTCCAACAATGATTTCGGCCAACACGCTCACAGACAAAGTCTATTGAGCATGCGCCACATCCCGGTAGGTGGCTCAGATCCCAGAGCCCAGATACGGCACAAAGTTACGAACAACACCAAAAGCAAGGATCACGACAAGCGAAATAATCAAGGTGCGGTTTCGAAATTGAAATTGCCGAGAGGTAACCGATGGATACCTACCCTGAACTGCAGAGATCAGCCAACGCACCCAGAACACAACCGCAAGGGGCACCACGATGAGGAGCAGCACATTGTGATTGAGCGCTGCACCGAGATCACCGTGCAGCAAGGAGTGCATCCCTCGCATTCCTCCACAGCCCGGGCAGTCCACGCCGAAAATCGCTCGAGACGGACACACCGGATAGTGGCCAGCCTCGTTCGGATTGACCAACGCCAGATAGGCACAGCCCGCCACTGCAACCACGGCAACGCCAAGGGGTGCCACAAGTCGTCGCATGAGCGGGCGCTCATCGAGTCGGCTCGGTGCAACGATCTGATCTGGATCCATGAGTTCAGGCTAGTTCGGCACTTGGATCGTTGAAAACAGTCGGCAAGAAGACAGTGAAACACGCGCCACCTTCGGGTGCTGTGGTGACGCGAGCAGATCCACCGAGCCCGTGAGCGAGTCTGCCAACCAGCGCTAGCCCAAGCCCAGTTCCTACTGGACGAACACCGCGGTAGCGCTCATACAGAGCACCCGGTTCAAAGGCAATAGTCATGTCATCGTCGGTGAGACCCGGACCAGAATCGCGCACTTCAACTTCGATGCCGTCAGCTACAGAACGAATCGCAAGCACCACCACAGAGCCCGAGGGCGAAACTCGAAGCGCATTTTCAGCCAAGTTGTCGATGATTTGCCGCAGTCGCATGGGGTCAGTAGTCACGACGAGCGAATCGGGTGGCA
Source organism: Actinomycetes bacterium (assembly GCA_037137855.1). Classification (GTDB taxonomy): domain Bacteria; phylum Actinomycetota; class Actinomycetes; order S36-B12; family S36-B12; genus UBA11398. The sequence continues at coordinate 14,465 of JBAXJN010000003.1, read as the reverse complement.
GTTCAGCAAAGAACCGAACGTCCTCGCGTTCACACCGAGTACGCCACACTTCAGCGGCATCGGTTCCGACTTCTTGCATCTCAACCCTTGCTGGGTTCACCCTGAAATGCACTGCACCTAGGCGGGCTAAGTCGAGCAAATCACTGACGAGGCGATCAAGGCGTTGCGCTTCCGCCGCCACAATCGCTCCAGTTTTAGCGACATCTTCTGGCCCAATCACATCATCCGCGAGTGCTTCCGCATAACCCTTGACAGCCGTTAATGGCGTGCGAAGTTCATGGGAAACGGAGAGCAAGAACTCGCGTTGGCGTTGCTCTGATGTCTGTAGAGCAGAACTCAGTGAATTCAGCGCTAGCGCAATCTCAGCGACTTCGCTTGGTCCCTCTAGCGTCAGGCGAACCTCGCGCGATCCACCTTGGATTTCATAAGCCGCATCTCTGGCTGCACGCAGCGGACGCACCATGCGCTTTGCCGCCACATAACCAATAGGTATGGCAATGAGCAACCCGATAAACAAGGCTAACAAAAAGCGGAGGAGGCCGGCTTGGGCTGGTCCGCCGGCAACAGTTACTGGCTGTTCCAGAATCACGGCACCACCACTGGCCAGGGAACGTCCTTCAACCAGAATTTTGTCCCCGCGAATTTCACCTTCAAACGACAGGGTTCCGTGCTCAAGAAGTTCTTTGAGTTCTTCTGCTGGCACACCTGGGACTTCTGTCGCGTTATCAAACACAAGGAATCCCTGAACTTGCTCGGCAAGTAATGTCGCTGCCAAGGACTGCGGCACCAAGCGATCACGCTCACTGCCTCCGGGTGCTCCGCGATCGATGGCGGCCGCAGTGAGATCTGCGAGCCGGGACAATTGATTTTGGGACTGTGAAAGTTCTGCGGAACGAACGAGTGGATAAGAAATCAGTCCGGCGACGAGAACCACGATCGCGGCTACTGCGCTTGTCAGTAGCACCATGCGCGTGACCAAATTAACGCCACGGTAACCCGTGGTTGTCACTGCGGCTCCTCAGCCGAATACCCAACTCCGCGAACTGTGCGAATAATGTCGAAGTCACCAAGTTTTGCCCGAACTTGAGCAACGTGCACATCAACGGTTCGGGTTCCGACCACTGCCGCGTAACCCCACACTTCACTCAATAATTGATCACGGCTGAAGACTCGGCCTGGGTTTTCCATCAAGTGAGCGAGAAGATCAAATTCAGTCGCAGTCAAAGCGATGGTTTTGGCATTCACCTCTACCCTGCGGGTAATTGGATCGAGCTGGATCTTGCCAAGAGTGACCGGTCCAGGTGCAGCGGCAGCATGCTGCGCACGGCGAACAACCGACTTCACTCGAGCGACAACTTCGCGAGGGCTAAATGGCTTGGTGATGTAGTCATCGGCACCGAGCTCGAGTCCAAGAATTCGATCGACCTCTTCATCACGGGCCGTGCAAAACAGGATTGGGGTCCAGTTGCTTTCATTTCGCAATGCCCGACAAACTTCCGTGCCATCCATGCCTGGCAGGCCTACGTCAAGAATGATCGCAATCGGGTGCAATGTGCGGGCATATGACAAACCATCAGGTCCGGTCGTAGCTACATGCACGCCATAGCCCTCACGTGCGAGGTACATACGTAACAGATCAGAGATTGTTCGCTCGTCTTCTACGACGAGAACGAGACCTTTCACACTTTGGCTGTCACTCATATGCCTAGCGTGTCAGATGTTGAGCAAGATTTGGGCCGCCAAGGTCGGCGCCTGATCAATTCTGGATCAGAGTTTTGTAAATCTTGGAGTTATTCGTGCGGGGTTTGCCCTAGCCCCATCATTTGCATGACCTTGCCAGCGATCGCTCCGACAACCACAAGAGCACCACCAATCCAAAAGACCACCCAGTTTCCGGCCATGATGCCCAGCGTTCCCACTGTGAAGGCAATGATGATGATGATGACGGCTGTCCATGCTGCAGGAGTGTTGCCGTGACCGTGTGCGACAACGGGCGTGGTTGCTTGAGTCATGGGTACATTTAAGCAGGTTCGGTGTCCAACTTCGGATCTGCTGGGGTCAACGTGGGGTCTTGGCCACTATTGAGTGCGTCCCAAGGTGACAAAGCTTTGGCTTTGCGCACGCCTTCAGCCTCGTATTTCTCGCCCAGCGCCCCCCAGGAACGACTCAAAACCGCAGTAGCCGCGCCTGCCGCGATGATGATGAACGCACACACACCCGCAAGGACCCACCAGGCGTTTGTCTGGATCAACCCAAGCGTGTCATTGCCCGCATCAATTGCCGGATTTCTTAGGAAATCAATAATCCCTAGCTCGATCACCAATCCGACAGCGATGAGCAGTACACCAACGAGTTGTCGCGCCCACGAGCGCAAGGACAACAGCGCAAGCATGCCGGCCAGAGCAACAATTGAAAGAGATATCGCTTGTGGAACTGCTTGCCCGCCACTCAAGGTCAGCACTCGTGAGCCTGTTCCACCGAGCACGGTGACTGTAGCGGTTGCCCAAGTAAGCGAACAACTGATGATGATGCCAACTGCTCCAACTGCGAGCGCTGACATGACATTGCGACGGGAAGTCACGTTTCTACTGTCTGCAAGGTTGCCGCGATAGCAACAGCACGCAGGACTGCTGCAGCTTTATTGCGGCATTCGGCATCTTCAAGCTCTGGAACTGAATCTGCAACGATCCCGGCACCCGCTTGCACGTAGGCAATATTGTCTTTCACAACCGCGGTACGAATCGCAATGGCTGTGTCGATATTGCCCGCGAAATCAAAGTAACCAACGCATCCGCCATAAATACCTCGACGCAACGGTTCGAGTTCATCGATGATCGCCATCGCCCGAGGCTTAGGCGCGCCACTTAATGTGCCAGCGGGGAACGTGGCTGCAAGCGCGTCATAGGCAGTCTTGCCTTCTGCGAGTTCACTCGTGACCGTTGATACCAAGTGCATGACATGGGAGTAACGCTCGACTTGCATGAAATCCACAACCTGCACCGAACCGGGGGCACTCACTCGGCCTAGATCGTTTCGAGCCAGGTCGACCAACATGAGGTGTTCGGCGCGCTCTTTTACATCAGCCAACATTTCTTCAGCCAGAGCAGAGTCTTCTTCAACAGTGACACCGCGCTTGCGAGTACCAGCAATCGGATGAACGACGCAATGTCCCTGTTCAACCGTGATCAAAGCCTCTGGTGACGAGCCAACAATTTCAAAGGCCGTTCTTTCACTTAGGTGATCCCCATCAAGTTCTGGAACTCGCACCAGATACATATACGGACTGGGGTTAGTGGTGCGCAAGATTCGATACACATCAAGTGCCGAAGCCGAACACGGTGTCGAAAACCGCTGAGACAAAACGATTTGGAAGGCATCACCCGCGCGAATATATTCCTTCGCCTGATCAACATCAGCAATGTATTTATCCTGCTCGGTCCACGACGTCACATCAGCAGCAGCATTGGGATCAAAGGTTGACGGCAAGAGTCCGCGTCCTGCTGAAAGATCAGCTTGCATAACATCTAAACGGGCTACCGCATCAGCCCAAGCTTCGTCGACCCGCTCCTGGGTCGCGTCGTAATTGATCGCATTGGCGATAAGGAGCACTGAGCCTTCTGCGTGATCAAGAACAGCAAGATCGGTTGCGAGCAGAAACGCCATGTCTGGCACGCCGATTTCATCTGGATTGTTATCCGGAATGCGCTCCCAATGGCGAACCATGTCATAACTCACATAGCCAACAAGGCCACCGGTAAGTGGGGGCAATCCTGGCAGCGGCTGCGTCTGTAACAGCGCGACTGTGTCGCGAAGAATCTCAACTGCTGCGCCGTTTGTAGGTACGCCTTGCGGCACCCGGCCAACCCAACGCGCCTTGCCCTGAACATCTGTGAGCATTGCTGCAGCACGGACACCTACGAATGAATAACGAGACCAATGTTTGCCTTGCTCCGCGGATTCCAATAAAAAGGTTCCGGCGCGATCCCCACAAAGAGCATCGAATAAACCCACGGCCGTGACTCCATCAGCCAAGAAACGTCGAACAACAGGAATGACTCGACGGTCTTTTGCTAACTGTCTAAAAGTTTCAAGATCCGGTGCGACTCCCCCGTTTCGCGAACCAAGAAGTGCGTTCACTTGGCAACCTCGATGATCACAGAGTCAAAGCAGGTGCGTGTTCCGTTATGACAAGCCACACCCGTCTGATCAACCTGCATCAAGATCGTGTCCCCATCGCAATCCAAGGCGATACTGACCACGGTTTGAGTGTTACCTGATGTAGCGCCTTTGACCCATAGTTCGCCTCGACTGCGCGAGTAATACGTCGCTTCTGACGTCTCCAACGTGAGCTCAAGTGACTCCCGGTTCATCCAGGCCATCATCAAAACCTCCCCGGTGCCCACCTGCTGGGCGATGGCAGGCACGAGCCCGTCGGCATTAAAGTTCACCGCAGCCAAGAGTTCCTGACGAGTCGACATGGTCCTATTCTGCCGGTGCCTCATAATGGAGGGATGAGCCCCTCATCTTTGGTAGCCCAAGAGCGTCGCACCCTAGCCGAACTTTTTCTGAGCGTTGGTCCCGATGCCCCCACACTTTGTGCGGGTTGGACTGCGCGCGATTTGGTCGCGCATCTCGTTATCCGTGAAGGCCGACCAGATGCCGCAATCGGAATTATCGGCGGCCCGATGGCAAAGTGGACCGCGAAGGTGCAAGACGCAGCCGCCCTACAACCTTTTGACGAGCTCGTGGCGACCTTCCGCAGCGGACCACCGCGCTGGTCACCTTTTTCGATAGCCAAACTTGAAGCAGCCGCCAACATTGTCGAGTTCGCTGTTCACATAGAAGATGTTCGTCGCGCACAACCTAGTTGGGTGGCAGCACCTGACAATCCAGAACTCAGCGCAGTTCTATGGACGCGCCTGACCAAGATGAGCAAGCTACTGATGCGCGGAGTGAAACTGGGTGTTGAGTTTCAACGCACTGATCAGAGCGCTCCGGTCTTTTCCGCAAAGACCGGAACCCCAATAGTGAAGTTGACTGGCACCCCGCTTGATCTCGTCCTGCGAACGTATGGGCGCACTGAAGTAGATGTGCAGATCACTGGAGATCAAAGTGCGATCGATACTTTCAATGCAGCGAAGTTCGGGATTTAACGCACCGGATAGTCGGCGTCAGCAAGTGCTTTCTTGACTTCGTCTATCCGCAATTGACCGAAGTGAAACACACTGGCAGCAAGCACAGCATCTGCGCCCGCAACAACGGCAGGCACGAAGTCTTCTAACTTTCCCGCGCCGCCACTTGCGATGATCGGCACTGATACTTCAGCACGTACCATCGCAATGAGCGCTAGGTCGTAGCCCTCTTTTGTGCCGTCAGCGTCCATGGAATTCAAGAGAATTTCACCAGCGCCACGCTTGGTGCCTTCGATTGCCCACTTCACGGCGTCAATGCCTGTGCTTCGTCGACCTCCATGTGTGGTCACTTCGAAACCGCTGTCGGTGAAGACTCCATCTGGGCAACGACGCGCGTCAATACTGAGCACTACACACTGCGCCCCAAAGCGTTCTGCCGCGCCGCTTAAAAGATCTGGATCATTTAGCGCTGCAGTGTTGAGACTTACCTTGTCTGCACCAGCGCGGAGCAGCCGATTGAAATCTTCCACCACACGCACCCCACCGCCCACGGTGAGAGGGATAAACACCGATTCAGCGGTGCGACTCACGACGTCATACATGGTTGAACGATCTGAACTTGATGCGGTGATGTCCAGAAAAATGAGCTCGTCTGCGCCTTCGGCGTTATAACGCGCCGCAAGTTCAACTGGATCACCAGCATCACGTAAATCTAAAAAGTTCACACCCTTGACGACACGTCCTTCGTCAACATCTAGACAAGGGATAACGCGAATAGAAAGGCTCACGGCTGCGGTGGACCCCAGGTATATGGATCAAAACGTTCACCAGATGCGGCTAAAGCTTCGACCAAAGTAAATGCGCCGTCGTATAAAGCTTTTCCAACAATTGCGCCCTCGATGCCTTCAGGCACCATTTCGTGCAACTTATGGAAATCCTCAAGACGATGAATACCACCGGAAGCAATCACAGGGCGTGAAGTGCGTTCACAGACTTCTTTAAGAAGGTGAAAGTTCGGGCCTTTCATCATGCCGTCTTTGTTTACATCTGTGACGACATAGCGTGCACATCCGGCAGCATCGAGGCGCTCTAAGGTTTCCCAAAGATCACCACCCTCTTGGGTCCAGCCACGAGCAGCAAGAGTTGTTCCACGCACATCCAGCCCCACAGCAATCTTGTCGCCATATTGCTTGATGACTTTTTCAGTCCATTCTGGGTTTTCCAAAGCGGCAGTACCAAGGTTGACGCGCGCACATCCTGTGGCCAGCGCTGCTGCTAGCGAAGCGTCATCTCTGATACCGCCAGAAAGTTCAACGTTGACATCCCTATGCACATCGGCAACCACCCGCTTGAGTAATGCGTGGTTATCTCCACGGCTAAAAGCTGCATCCAAATCAACAAGGTGGATCCATTCGGCACCCTGATTGACCCAATCACGAGCTGCGTCGATTGGAGAGCCGTAATCCTTTTCCGTACCGGCTTGGCCCTGTGTTAGGCGCACGGCCTTACCCTCAGCGACGTCAACTGCGGGAAGAAGGATTAAATGCTGTGGTTTGCTCACGCTGATAAGCCTATCTGAGCGACTTGACCCAGTTTTCGAGCAGATGCAACCCCGCATCGCCTGACTTTTCGGGGTGAAACTGAGTGGCTACCAGGGGACCATTTTCGACGGCCGCTACGAAATCTTCACCATGATGACTCCAGGTGACCTCAGGCGAGTTTTGGTTCTCGTCTCGGGCCACAAAATCCCAACGACGAGCAGCGTAGGAATGCACGAAGTAGAACCGCTCCCCCATGACCCCCTCGAAGAGCATCGAATCATGCGCGACTCGAACAGTGTTCCAGCCCATATGCGGCAATATCGGGGCCTGAAGTTCTTCAACGACTCCTGGCCATTGCCCTAAACCTTCAGTCTCAACTGCATGTTCAACACCCTGATCAAACATCACTTGCATGCCGACGCAGATTCCCATGACCGGTCGACCGCCCGACAATCGTCGATCAACCAGAATGTCGCCGCGGACTTCCCTGATGCCTTTCATGCAGGCCCCGTATGCCCCCACCCCTGGCACAAGCAAACCGTCAGCTGCCATGGCCGCATCAAAGTCGGCACTCACCGTTACGTCTGCACCAACTTTTTCGAGGGCGCGTTGAGCAGATCGAAGGTTTCCGGAACCGTAATCAAACAGCAACACTGAGGGGACATTCACGATGCGGTGAGGGTTCCTTTGGTTGAAGGCACGCCAACCACCCGCGGATCTATTGTGACGGCTTCACGTAGTGCTCGAGCTACCGCCTTGAACTGAGCTTCCACCATGTGGTGCGCATTTCGGCCAGAGATCACTCTCACATGCAACGTGATCTGCGAAGTTGCCACGATTGACTCCCAGATGTGTCGAGTTAATGAGGTGTCATACGTGCCGATGAGTTCAACAAGACCAAGTTCTTCATGAACAAGATAGGGACGGCCTGAAAGATCCACCACAGCTTGGACCAAAGTTTCATCAAGAGGAACCGCTGCATCACCAAATCGACGCAGACCTGCTCGATCTCCGAGCGCTTCATTGATTGCTTGGCCAATAGCCAACGCAGTGTCTTCGATGGTGTGGTGCGCATCGACATGCAAGTCGCCCTTGCTCTGAACATTGAGATCGAGTAACCCGTGCTTAGACAGTTGCGACAGCATGTGATCGTAAAACGGAATACCGGTATCAATCGTGTGCACACCAGTGCCATCCAAATTCAATTCAACAAGAACTGAACTCTCCTTGGTACTGCGCTCTATTCGTGCGGTGCGACTCAACGACCCGCCTCCTGTTCCGTTCCTGGCGCCAAAAGGAGCGCCGCCTTAAATCTATCGTTCTCAGCCTGCGTTCCAATAGTGACGCGCAGCCAGCCTTGTGGCCCGGTTTGGCGAATAAGCACTCCCTGCTCCACCAATGACTGCCACACCACGTCTCGATCGACGAACTTGCCAAATAAAAGGAAATTGGCGTCACTCTGCGCCACGGTGAACCCTTGACCGCTAAGCCAGTCACTTAGGGCATCTCGTTCAGCACGCAAGATTGCGACCCCTGCTTGCAAGACTCCCCAGTGTTGCAACGCTGTGATGCCGACAACCTGAGTGACGGCTGACAAGTGATACGGCAACCTCACAATGCGCAACGCATCTATTAACTGCTTGCTTGCAATCGCGTAACCAATGCGAGCGCCAGCTAAACCAAAAGCTTTACTCATCGTGCGTGAAACGATCAAATTGGGAAAACGATCTAATAATTCCAAGGCACTGGATGTGCCGCGACGCCGAAATTCAATGTAGGCCTCATCAACAACCACCACTGCGTTCACTGCTAATCCAGCTTCAAGAATGGCAACCATGTCACCTAGTGGTAGCGCTGTGCCAGTCGGATTATTAGGTGATGTCAACAACACAATTGACGGCTTTTCGGAGGCGACTGCGGCCAGGGCTACTGGCATGTCAATTGCGAAATCTTCACGTCGTGGAAACGTGAGGTAATTCGTGAAAGTGTCACGCGCATATTCGGGATACATTGAATATGTAGGGTCAAAACTCAGAGCCACGCGACCTGGGCCACCAAAAGCCAAAAAGAGTTGGTGCAGAATTTCATTAGAGCCGTTGGCTGCCCAAATTTGATCACTCGTCACCGTGGCTTCAGATTCCCCCTTGAGGTAGGTCGCCAACGCAGAACGTAATTTCACTGCTTCGCGATCTGGATAGCGATTCAGGCTCGGAGCAATCCCCGCGACCGCATCCCCTATCGCTCGGGCAAGTTCGGCTGACAAGTCAAAGGGATTCTCGTTCACATTCAGGAGAACAGGCACAGATATTTGTGGCGCACCATAGGGAACTTCATGAACAAGATCCGCACGAATAGGCGGAACAAAGGAACTCATGACTGCTCAGGAAAGCGCATAGAGATAGCCGTACCGTGACCTGGCAAATCTTCGGCGTGCGCAAGCGCAATGACATGTGCGGACACATCACGCAGCGCAGTTTCGTCATACTCAATAACGTGAACTCCACGCAAGAAGGATTGAACTGATAACCCAGATGAGTGGCGAGCCGCGCCTGCTGTCGGCAAGACGTGATTAGAACCAGCCGCATAATCGCCAAGACTTACGGGCGCGAACGTGCCCACAAAGATTGCACCCGCATTGCGAACGCGCATAGCCCACTCCCGAGCTTCTACTGTGTGAATCTCAAGGTGTTCAGCTGCATACTGATTAACCAACTCAAGGCCCTCTTCGAGGCTATCAACGAGTACTACGGCACTTTGTTTGCCTTGTAAGGCTGCAGAAATGCGTTCGACATGTTTGGTGAGCGGAACTTGTCGGTTCACTTCCGCGATCACAGCATCTGCCAAAGCTAGCGATGGCGTAACAAGCACTGCCGCAGCCATCGGATCGTGTTCAGCCTGACTAATCAGGTCTGCGGCAACATGCGACGCATCGGCACAGTCATCGGCCAAAATAGCGACCTCCGTCGGGCCGGCTTCGCTATCAATGCCAATGACTCCTTGGAGTGAGCGCTTAGCAGCGGTGACATAAATGTTGCCTGGTCCAGTGACCAGATCAACCGGAGCGCATCTAGAACCATCTTCGAGCTCGACTCCGTACGCCAGCATCGCGACCGCTTGGGCGCCACCGACTGCATACACCTCTTCAACCCCGAGTAGTGAACATGCAGCCAAAACTGTGGGGTGCGGCCAGCCACCGAAATCTTTTTGCGGCGGCGATACAACAACGAGTGATGCAACTCCTGCGACCTGAGCGGGTACCACATTCATGATGACGCTACTTGGATAGACCGCACGACCTCCTGGTACGTACAAGCCCACCCGAGAAACGGGAATCCATCGCTCGGTCACTGTGCCGCCGGGCACCACAATCGTTTCCACATCAACTCGACGCTGATCAATGTGTACTAAACGCGCACGTCGGATCGATTCCAAAAGGGCCTCTCGGACCTTGGGATCTAGGTCGGCTTCACACTTAGCAATAACGTGGGCCGGCACTCGAAGTGAAGGAGGCGCGATGCCGTCGAGTTTGGTTGACCATCGCGCTACCGCGCTCGCTCCCTGAGTACGCACATCTTCCAAAATCGGCGCGATCACAGCGCCCGCATCAGCCACATCCATGGCTGCGCGAGGCAAAGTCGTGCGGGCATCCACGTGGGTGCCTCGAAGGTCAATGCGCCGGATCACCCCTTGAGTTTACGGGTAAAGCGTCAGGATCGTTTTAACCCGCTCAGCCAATCCTCGAGAGCAAGGATCGTGACCACGGCTGCTGCCACGATTGGCCAGATCAAGAACATCGCCCCTAAATGCAGCACAAGTGGGGTTTCGGCGACGAGAGATTGAGTTCCAGCAAGGCCTGCAATATCAACTTTGCCCAGCCAATGCCCAACCCACCACATTCCAAGTGAGCCAATAAGACCACTGAGCACGGCGGCGATCAGCACTGAAATCAGGTGCTCGCGACGCATCCGAGCTAGTCCAATGGTGACCAAAAGGCCAGCCACGATTGCGAGCGCTCCAAATGCCACGTCAGCAGCCATAAAGACTTTCGTATCAAAATCCACGAACTGGCCTGACTTCACAACGAATTCAACTCGTGGAGCCAACCGCCACCACAGGACACCAAGCGCCAGCCCAATGCCAAGCCCAAAGATGACGCCAGCCAAAATTACGGCAGAAGCTTTACGCGTGGTCGACATCAGTTCAAGCAGTTCGGGCCAAGCAAGGCCTTGAGATCACCATATAAAGCCGGGCTTGGGGTGACACGAAGTTTGTCATCTAGACGCAGCACTGTTGTGCGCGCTCCGCCTGTGAGATGTAGATGCACTTCTGTGGTTCCTGGATGCACAGCAAGTATTTCTTTCAATCGATCCACAAGCGGTGGGATGCAGCGCTGCGCAGGCATAGAAAGGCGAACTGGCCCGGCTTCAGCTTCGCTGATGTCGGGGGCCGTGATTTCCATTCCGACAACACGTAATCCATCATCATCACTGCGATCTACTCGGGCACGAACGATGATCACTGAGTCTTCGATCAACATTGTGCTGACTTTTTGGTAGGTCGCAGGAAAAACCATAACCTCGACAACACCTTCGAGGTCTTCCAAACTCACGATTGCCCACGAAGAGCCTTGCTTCGTGGTCTTTCGCTGCACTGCATTGACCAAACCGCCGATGGTCACCATGATTCCGTCAGCATTTTCATCCATGATCAATGACGCAATACTGCGATCGGTGAGCTGAGCCAAGACTCGTTCTGTTCCATGCAGCGGGTGATCGCTGACGTAAAGGCCGAGCATTTCGCGCTCATGCGCGAGGAGGACTTTCTTCTCCCACTCACCGATTGAAATATCCGGAGGAGCAACCAAACTGTTGTCGTTGCTGGCATCAAGTCCACCGAAGAGATCGAATTGACCAACAGCTTCAGCGCGCTTGATATCAACTGCTGAATCAACAACATGCTCATGCACGGAGACCAAGCCCTTGCGAGTATGACCAAGCGAGTCAAAGGCCCCGGCCTTAATGAGAGATTCAACTACCCGCTTATTGCAGACTGTTGCTTCAACCTGGGCAATGAAATCATGGAAATCAGCGAATCGGCCAACCTTGCGACGCGTGGCAATGATCGAATCAACAACGTTGGTTCCAACGTTGCGAATAGCCGAAAGCCCAAAACGAATATCTGTGCCACGTGGCGTGAAATCAAAGTCCGAATCGTTCACGTCAGGTGGGAAAACCTTGATTCCCATCCGTCGACATTCATTCAAGTAGATCGCTGATCTTTCTTTATCGTCCTTGACACTGGTGAGTAGCGCAGCCATGTATTCAGCCGGGTAATTAGCTTTGAGATAACCCGTCCAAAACGAGACCAGACCATAGCCTGCAGTGTGCGCTTTGTTGAAGGCATAGTCAGAGAATGGAACGAGAATGTCCCAGAGTTTGTTAATAGCAACATCGCCAAAGCCATTGGCTCGCATGCCCTCGCTGAAAGGTACGAACTCCTGCTCAAGAATTTCCTTCTTTTTCTTACCCATAGCACGTCGCAACAAGTCAGCTGCTCCGAGTGAATAGCCAGCAAGCTTTTGGGCGATGGCCATAACTTGCTCTTGGTAGACGATCAAGCCGTAAGTGTCACCGAGGATTTCTGCAAGCGGCTCTTCAAGTTCTGGATGAATCGGAATAACTGGCTTTCTTTTGTTCTTACGATCCGCGTAATCATTATGTGCGTTGGCGCCCATCGGTCCCGGACGATAAAGCGCAAGCACAGCCGAAATATCTTCAAAACTGTCAGGTTGCATCGAACGCAACAACTGGCGCATCGGTCCACCATCAAGTTGGAACACACCCAAGGTGTCACCTCGAGACAACAACTCAAAGGTTGGTCCGTCTGCAAGCTCAAGATCTTCAAGCACGATGGTCTCGCCGCGATTGATTAAAATATTCTTCAGACAGTCATCAAGAACAGTGAGGTTTCGAAGCCCCAAGAAGTCCATCTTCAGCAGACCGAGACTCTCGCAGGCACCCATGTCGAATTGGGTGATGATCGAGCCGTCTTGTTCGCGACGCCACAGGGGAACCACATCAATCAGAGGTACTCGGCAAAGGATGACACCGGCCGCATGCACACCAGGCTGACGCTTAAGGCCTTCGAGCCCTTTAGCGGTTTCAACTACCCGGGCAGCATCCACATCAGATTCAACAAGCGCACGGAACTCGGCAGCCTCTGAGTACCGATCACTCTTAGCATCAAACATTCCGGCAATCGAAATGTCTTTACCCATGACAGCGGGTGGCATCGCCTTCGTGATTCGATCCCCTACTGCGTATGGATAACCAAGTACGCGAGCACTGTCTTTAATCGCAGCCTTTGCCTTGATTGAGCCGTAGGTAATGATTTGCGCGACATGTGCTTCGCCATATCGAGCGGTGGCATAACGAATCATGTCTGAGCGACGTCGTTCATCGAAGTCAATATCAATATCGGGCATCGAGATACGTTCTGGATTCAGGAATCTCTCAAACAGCAAGCCGTGCTTAATCGGATCAAGTTCAGTGATACCTAGTGCATATGCAATCATCGCGCCAGCCGCAGAACCTCGGCCAGGACCAACGCGGATGCCATTGTCTTTTGCGTACTTCACAAGGTCAGCGACCACGAGGAAGTAGCCAGGAAAGCCCATCTGCATGATCACGCCAACTTCGTACTCTGCTTGCTTTCGCACGTTGTCAGGTATCTCGCCCTTGTACCGTTTAGCCAAGCCGAGCTCGACCTCTTTAACAAGCCATGATTCTTCTGATTCACCATCTGGCACTGGGAATTGAGGCATCAGGTTCGCGCCTTCAGCAAAGGTGACATCGCAACGCTCTGCAATGAGCAACGTATTCGAAACCGCCTCTGGCAATTCATGCCACACCTTGCGCATTTCTTCTGCACTTTTCAAATAGAAATCGCGAGCATCAAATCGAAAACGTTTTGGATCATCCATCGTGGTGCGAGTGCCAATACACAACAACACGTCATGACTATCTGCATCAGAGGCGCGAACGTAATGCAGATCGTTCGTTGCAATTAACGGAAGTTCAAGAGTCTTAGCGATCTTCATCAGATCTAGCCGGAACGCGGTTTCAATCTGCAAACCATGATCCATAACTTCACAGAAATAATTACCCGCCCCGAGAATGTCTCGGTAGTCCGCAGCCGCAGCCAGCGCCTTCTTATATTGACCAGCTTGCAACCAACGGTTCACTTCACCACTTGGACAACCAGTGGTACCAATTAAGCCTTTGCCATATCGCTGAAGCAGATCACGATCAAAGCGAGGCTTGTGATAAAAACCTTCCATACTTGCCAGAGAAGACACCCGGAAAAGGTTGTGCATGCCGGCGGTGTTTTCCGCCCACAACGTCATGTGTGTGTAACTCTGCTTACCGCGCCCAGCCGTGGGATCTTCTGGCGTGCCTTCATCGAAGCCACCACCAAAGTCGAATTGGCGGCGTTCAAAACGGCCCTGCGGTGCGTAATACCCCTCAAGTCCAATAATGGGTTTGATCCCATGCTGCTTGGCTTTGGAATAAAAATCGTAGGCACCATATAGATTGCCGTGGTCAGTCATCGCGATGGCGGGCATGCCAAGTTTTACAGCTTCACCTAGAAGGTCATCAAGACGAGCAGCGCCGTCGAGCATGGAATACTCGGTGTGAACGTGGAGGTGTACGAACTGCTCCCCCGATGTCATCTGAACACTCTAACTTTGGGCTCAGGCGCCGTCGCGAAGGCGCGCAAGTGAGTCAACGAG
>JBAXJN010000002.1:0-55478 GCA_037137855.1 Actinomycetes bacterium | reverse complement strand
ATCTTTGTCTGTCCGTAGGCTTGAAATTTACTCGTATCGTAAATTGAGACAAGCGACTGTGGCGGCCCAAAAGGATTGACATCTGGCACGCCTAAGACATTGCCTAACTCATTTTCTACGCGTAGTACAAAGGCATTTTGGTCTCTAAACCCATTAAAGTTTCGAGGCCAAAGTTTTGGATCGAGTAACGCAATCCCGCCTTTCTGTGCGGCTGCACTAAAACCCCAGAGTCCAAAGGCCCCGGGACTGGTTTCAGTGAGAATCTTTGCCTTACTCAGCACCGTGTATCCAATAACGATATTGGCGGTGTCTGGCGTACTCACTTTCTGAAAGGCAATGGAATCCAATATCTCGCCGTAATTATCAAAGGCTTGTTGTAGCCAGGCTTGCTCAGTTTCGCTGAAAGGAGTGGACACCGGATCGGGACCAATGACTGTGGCATTGCTGGACCAAGTAACAACACGTGTCGGCTCACCATTTTTCCAATTCGCATTAGGAGTGCCGTTAAAACTCAGTTTCGAGTAATCGACTATTGGGCAATCGATAGCGATTGCGGCTTGTGGGGCAATGAAAAAAGCACTTACTAACCCTGCAAGAGTCACAAGAATGCGAGTAAGTTTCATTGCTCAATCGTATTGAAATATTTCTCAGTCAAAAGAGTATTGCGCATTTGCCCGGATTTGAGGTCAACCATCCTTGGCCGAGGAGTTTTAGGCTTGATCAGCCAGGAGGTCACGAATCACTGCATCGGCGAGCAACCGGCCGGCTCTGGTTAATTGCACACGCCCGTGATGCATGCCAGCTGGATCAACAAGTCCGCCTGCCACAAGATCTTCAACCTTGGCGCGGTCAACTACGGCCAGTGGGATGCCTTCAGCTAGACGAACGCCCAACATGACTTCTTCTAGACGAAGATCGTCCGTGGTCAAGATTTCAGAGCCCGCGCTGGGCGGTGCGTATGCCAGTACTTTTTCGGTATAGGGCACCGGATGCTTGACGTTCCACCAACGATTACCGTTGACATGGCTATGCGCACCAGGCCCAATCCCCCACCAGTCTTGACTGCGCCAGTATGCAAGATTGTGCTGACACTCGCCGCCAGGAACCGCCCAGTTAGAGACTTCGTACCAAGGAAGTCCAGCTGCCTGCATGCGGTCATCGATAAGTTCGTAGCGATCCGCACACACATCGTCATCCGGCATAGGTAATTCACCGCGCGCAATGCGTCGACTTAGTGCCGTGCCATCTTCAACGATGAGTGAGTACGCCGACAGATGATCGATTCCGGCAGAAAGCGCTGCCTCCACTGAGCCGATCAGATCATCATCTGATTCACCCGGCGTGCCATAGATCAAATCGAGATTGACGTGTTCGAAACCTGCGTCGCGGGCCCACTTTGCAGCCTGCACACTGGCGCCAGGTGTGTGTGTTCGCTCCAGAATCTGTAACACCTTGGGTGCGCTGCTTTGCATACCAAAAGACATGCGCGTGAAGCCGCCTGCTCGCAGTTCTGCAAGCATTTGAGGTGTGACTGAATCAGGATTCGCCTCAGTGGTGACTTCGGCTCCTTCAACAAGTCCAAAGGATTTCTGGATTTCGGCCAGCACGTAGTTCAAGCCAGTGGAGCCCAACAAGGTCGGAGTGCCGCCGCCAACGAATACCGTGCTGACTTTTCTATCGTGCCCTAGTTGCTCTGCGGCAAAACGCACTTCTTTTGCCAGCACTTCATGAAAGGAATCCCGGCGAACATCACTGCCGAGTTCAGTAGCCGTATAGGTATTGAAATCGCAATAACCGCAGCGACTTGTGCAGAACGGAACGTGTACATACAGCGAGAGCGTGTTGCGATCGTGCATCGGCACTACTTTTTTGGACTATCCGACGTAGAAAGCGCTGCGATAAAGGCTTCCTGTGGAACTTCTACTCGGCCTACCATCTTCATCCTCTTTTTGCCTTCTTTCTGCTTTTCCAGCAGTTTGCGCTTACGACTGATATCGCCGCCGTAACACTTAGCAAGAACGTCTTTACGAATAGCGCGAATCGTTTCACGAGTGATGACGCGTGAACCAATTGCAGCCTGAATCGGCACCTCGAATTGTTGACGTGGAATCAGATCTTTAAGTTTCCCGGTCATCATCGTGCCGTAGGCCATTGCCTTATCTCGATGCACAATAGAACTAAACGCATCAACAGCTTCGCCCTGCAACAAGATATCAACCTTCACAAGATCTGCATCCTGTTCGCCACTGAGTTCGTAATCAAGTGAGGCATAGCCCTTCGTCTTTGACTTCAAAGCATCGAAGAAGTCAAACACGATCTCGGCCATCGGCAAGGTATAGCGAAGTTCAACCCGATCTTCAGATAGGTAATCCATCCCGAGCATGACACCACGACGTTGTTGGCAAAGTTCCATCACCGTGCCGACAAATTCGCTCGGCAAAATGACGGTGGCTTTCACGATTGGCTCATAAATATGAGCAATCTTCTGATCTGGGAATTCGCTTGGGTTTGTCACGACATATTCAGTGCCATCATCGCGAATCAATCGGTAAATCACACTTGGAGCGGTAGAAATTAAATCGAGGTCGGCTTCACGCTCAAGGCGTTCACGAACAATTTCCATATGCAACAAACCAAGGAACCCGCAACGGAAACCGAATCCCAACGCCAATGACGTTTCTGGTTCGTACACCAACGCCGCGTCGTTAAGTTTCAACTTGTCGAGTGCATCACGAAGTTCTGGATAATCCGAGCCATCAATCGGGTAGAGGCCCGAGTAGACCATCGGCTTCGGATCGCGATATCCGCCAAGTGATTCGGTGGCACCCCGGAGCGAAGTTGTGATGGTGTCGCCAACGCGCGACTGACGAACATCTTTCACACCTGTGATCAGGTAGCCAACTTCGCCAACACCAAGACCTTTCGAGAGCACTGGCTCTGGGCTGATGACACCAACTTCAATCAGTTCGTGCACTGCGCCCGTCGACATCATTTCGATTTTTTCGCGAGAACCAATTCGACCGTCAACCACTCGTACGTAGGTGACAACACCTCGGTAAGTGTCATAGACCGAGTCGAAAATCATCGCGCGCGCTGGGCCATCTGCATTTCCGGTAGGAGCAGGGATGGTCTCCACTACTCGTTCGAGAACCGCTCGAACGCCCAAACCTGTCTTGGCAGAAGTTAAAAGAATGTCGGCTGGATCGCATCCGATGATGCGAGCAAGCTCGGCCGCATACTTCTCGGGCTGGGCTGCCGGTAGATCAATCTTGTTCAGCACTGGAACGATTGTGAGATCGTTTTCGAGGGCAAGATAAAGGTTGGCCAGCGTCTGAGCCTCAATGCCTTGAGCGGCATCGACCAGCAGAACCGCACCCTCGCAGGCAGCTAGAGAGCGGGAAACCTCGTAAGTGAAGTCCACATGCCCAGGCGTATCGATCATGTTCAGGACGTATTGCTCACCATCATCGGCCAGATAGGGCAGTCGAACAGCCTGAGACTTAATAGTGATGCCGCGTTCGCGCTCAATATCCATTCGGTCGAGGTACTGAGCCCGCATCGAACGATCATCGACGACTCCGGTGACCTGAAGCATCCGGTCAGCCAAAGTGGATTTGCCGTGGTCAATGTGGGCAATAATGCAGAAATTCCGGATGACCGAGGGGTCTGTTGATCCGGGCTGCGGTCCTGGCACGTGGTTCCTTTGGGATAGATACGGGGTCATTTGGTGCTTTCGGCACCTAGCCGGTAGCCTAAGGCCCTGCTTATCCCTCGGATAACCGCCACCTGCGGATTCGAGGTCACCATCCTGATTCGAGTAAAGGTAGAACCGTGGCCAACATCAAGTCGCAGATCAAGCGTAACCGAACCAACGAGTTGGATCGTCAGCGCAATAAAGCTGTGAAGAGTGGTCTTAAGACTGCCATCCGCAAGTTTCGCGAAGCAGCCGATGCAGGCAAGCCAGAAGCCAAGGACTTGGCTCGCGCAGCAAACCGCGAACTGGATCAGGCCGCAAGCAAGGGTGTTATTCACGCCAACCAGGCGGCAAACCGCAAGTCAGCGATTGCAAGTCGCGCTGCAGCTCTCTAACCAACTTCAATGAGGGCAACCTCATGAGTCAAAACCCTCCTATCTGCCCCAAGCGGATGCGAGGGTTTTTTCATTCCATCAAGGTAGGGGCAACCATTTGATGAATCGAATACTGCTTGGTCGGGAGCATCAACACGAAGAACTTCGTGAAGGCATCACGATGTCGCTCTACATCAACTTGTCCTTACTGGCAGTGCTCTTGGTGATCCCAGCCAATCAAGGGCAGACCAGAATTCAGATGATCGTCTTCATCATCATGACCGTCTTGGCTTTGCTCGTAGCCCACCAAATTGCCTTCCGCCTCTCCAGTCGCTTCATGAATGAAGGGGTTGTGCACCGTGAAGTGCCACGTCTGCTTCTCGCTCAAGCTTTGGGTGCCGCAACTGCCGCAGGGCTCGCAGTCGTTCCGATCCTGTTTTTTGGCCGGGAAGGCATCTGGCTTTCTGAATCGCTACTGCTGGCTTTTGTCTGCGCTATTGGATTCATCGCTTCGCGCTCAGGCGGAGCAACTCGGCTGCGTGCTACCGGGTATGTGGGATTCTTAATTGTTGTGGTTGCGTCATTGATTATTTTCAAACATTACGCGGGCGCTTGATAGCCCGAAGGTTTCCCGTCAATAGGCAATGAACACTCTCGCAGGTATGAACGAAATAGCGGGTCCAAAATACAGGGCTGACACGTATTACAGCGCATGCTTAGACGAAGTCAGGAGTACGAGGCGTTCAAGAGCGAGTAACTTTTGCTCTGGATCCAGAGCAGTTCCTTCACCTACACCGCCTTTGGCTGCACCGTCAGCATCAGCAAGTGCCACGGCCGCGGCCGCTAACCGTCGTTGATCCCCGCTCCAAGCCGACCACTGATGGCGTAGGGCACGAACTTTCCACGGTGGAACTCCAGCCTGCCGCGCCACGTCAGCTTCCGACGTGCCCGGTCCTGCAGCAGCAACTCTAATAATTGAACGTAATCCTGCGGCCATAGCCATCACCATCGGCACTGACACATCTCCCGATTCACGCATGGCCCAACGCAGCGACCGCAATGCATCTGCCGGGCGTCGATCCCACACTGCATCTGAAACGGCGAATCCGGTTACTCCCGTGACTCCAGCAAAGTAATTATGGACATCATCAAGACTGATGGGATTGCCCTCAACATCAGCTACTAACTGTGAAATAGCACCAGTGAGCAAGCGCAAATCTGTTCCTACTGAATCAATGAGCGCCGTTAATCCCTCGTCGGTCATGGCTCGCTTATACGAAGAAAGATCCTTGGAAAGGTAAGCGCGCAGTTCCTTGCCCTTGAGTTGTGCGCACAGTATTTGCTCAGCCCCAGCTTTCTTTAAGGCATCGAGCAGGTTCTTTCCTTTTACTCCGCCAGGGTGAGTCAGCACTAACCACGCATGGTCTGCTGGATCTTGCGCAAACACCCGCAGAATTGCATCAACTTCGTCAGTTGCTTGATCGATTCCGGTAACCACTACAGCGGTTGTGTCACCGAAGAGATTTGGGGAGGAGGCTTCGCGAAGCATTGCCGCAGCGTCATCACCGTTGGCCGCAAGAGTTGTTATTTGAAGTTCGCCTTCAGATGCACCCAATTGCTTCAAGGTGGTGCGCACCACGCGATCGATGAGCAGCGGCTCATTGCCCATCGCGATCGTGATGCGCGCGGTGGCTGCTGCTGTCTTGGTCATGATGGAACCAGCATGCCATGAGTCACCCGTGCTGAGCGACAAACCCGATCGAGCCGTCTGGCTGCCGGAATACAGCAAGGCCACCCTGCTGATCAGTTCGAGCAACTCTGGCCCCAGACTCCTGCCAGTTTGCGATGGTGCTTGCTGCCGGGTGGCCGTAATCGTTGCCTGCACCCACGCTGATCAAGGTCAGGCTCGCCCCGGTCCAGCGGGCAAACGCTGGGTCTTGGTATCGACTTCCGTGGTGGGGAACTTTTGCTACGTCTGCTTGGGGCGGAGGGTTCTCTGCCATCACGGCGGCTTGGGCTGGTGGCTCAATATCCCCCGGTAATACGAAACGCAGCCCTGCAACATCAGCGATCAGGACAATGCTCGCATTATTTGGGCCACCAGCAATGAGATGACTTGGCCATAAGACCCGCCAGCGAACCTCACCTGTCACGTGCACATCGCCGGCGTGCAAAACCTGAAACTGAAGACCATGCGATGCCAAGATTTCGCGTGCTGCGCTCGCCTCGTTCACCGGCTCATTCAGCGGGGTCGTAAACGCAGCCTTGACTTCACGACCGGCGAGAGCACCGCGCAATCCGCCAACGTGGTCGGCATGAAAATGCGTGATTACCACTGCGTCCAGCACACTAATCCCTAAATCATTAAGACAAGCATCGATGACACGACCATCAAGGCCTGCATCTATCAACATCCCTGATGTCGGTCCGGTGCGAAGCACCATGCCATCACCTTGCCCAACATCGCAAGCAACTAACGCCCACTGATGAGGCAGCCAATGCTGACTAGCTTTCGTAAAAACAACGCAACACACAACAGCAAGACACAGCCCCAAGACTGACCATTGCAGCGCGGGTGGAATTCCCGCTGGGTAGTGCTTACGCATCCAACGGTTAGCTGCGATAACGGTCAACAGAAGAAGCAACACAAGAATCGCACCGCCCCAACTCGATGGCCAAGGCACCGTTGCAAACGGTAATTGCGAACAGGTAACTGCAACTTTTGCAATCCACGATGCGCACCAGGATGCAATAAGTGCGATGAAGACAGCTAAGGGGTAGAAAGTGACACTCAGCAGCGCTGTGAGTAATCCCAAAATGGTTACGAGCGGCACCATTGGCATCGCCAAGATGTTGGCCGGCACACCAGCCAAGCCAACAGAACTTCCCATCGCAATCAAAATAGGTAGCGTGGCAAGTTGTGCCGCAAGAGTGATGGCAAGACCATCAGCTAGTACGGAAGGCATACGCGGAAATTTCTGCTGAATCCACGTCAGCATGCCCGGTGACCAAAGAATTAAACCAATGGTTGCCGCAACAGAGAGGGCGAAACCCCAAGAGACTGCAAGTTCGGGTGCAACCACGATGAGTGCCGCGACGCTTATGGCCAGCACACCAGTGCCGCGACGCTGCCCGCCACCGAGCATTCCTACGAGCACCACTGAACCCATGACCGCGGCTCTGAGAACACTTGGTTGTGGTCGCACCAAAATGACAAAGTAGATCACCGCAGTCAGTGCAATGAAAATTTGCAATGGTAAGCGAACGCGCAATAGCCGAGTACCACCTAGAACGAGCACAATGAGAATGGCAAGATTTCCGCCAGAAACTGCAGTGAGATGCGAAAGTCCGGCTGTGCGCATTGCATCTTTCAGCTCCTGGGGTTGCTGCGATTGATCACCGATAGCTAAGCCGGCGACAAGGGATGCCGAATCAGCTGGTCTACCGCTGAGTGCCAAGCGCAAGCCAGCACGAAGAGAATTCGCTGAGCGATCAATAATGCCAGGCTGTTCGAGGACTTCAGGGTTCACACTTACGCGGACCTGAGCAGCGGTTTCAGGTAGTCGACCGGCGCTGAGTTTCCCTCGCAATCGCACAAGGCTGCCAATTGCCGGCGGCTCCTGACTACTGACAACTGTGACTGGTAGCTCGATCTGCCACTGCTGATCTCGAAAGGTGAAAGTACTGGTATCCAATCTCCATTCCAAAGTTGGAGCCTGCTGCCATAGCCGCGACGTGGTGGACTGTTGTTCTTTACCTTCGCTCTGCACGATCCCAACAACTGTCACAGTGCTGTGTTGAAGCGTCCATGAATGAATGGGTTCGGCAGTGAGCGCCCCCATATGTAGGGCTGCCGAAAGAATCCCCAAACAACCTCCTGCAATTGCCGAAAGAATCCAGGACTGCCGCGCACGTGGGGCACGCCAGAGCAAGACAGCTGCGCCAAACATGCTGATGAGTAGGCTCGATATGAATATGCGCAACAGGAGGTCGCTGGTAAAAACACCAGAATCTGCAACAAGTTCTACTAGGAGCGCCCCGAACCACACCGCTGCCGCTGGCGCAAGAATGCTCGATACATTCACAGTTGAATCAGCGGACGCAGTCGAGCAAGTGTGGCTGGACCTATTCCAGAAACTTCATCAAGTTCGTCGATGCTGTGAAAGGCTCCGTTAGCAATGCGATATTCAAGAATTCGTTGAGCAAGGGAGGGGCCCACCCCAGGAAGGGTCTCCAACTGTTGCTGACTTGCTGAATTGACGCTCACCTTGCCGATGGGTGACCCGCTTCCCTGTGCGCTGCTGTACTGCTGGTCGCTGCTTGCCTGTTGAGGCCCGACTCCCACCATGATCTGCTCACCATCGATGAGAACCCGGGCTAGGTTTACTGAATTTTCGGCCTTTGAATTCGAGACCCCTCCCGCAGCGTGAATGGCATCGGCTACCCGCGATCCGACAGGCAAGTGCTGCAGCCCCGGCTTTCGCACATCTCCGGCTACATGCACCACGACCTCGCCAGTCAAAGGTGACGAGGTTGACGACGGCGAAAGAGATGCTGGCGAACCAGGAATAGATGACCCTGCGGCAGTGGTGTCACTCACTGACTGAACTGACTGCGGTCGACCTTGCACCCACAGCCAGCCAATGACGAGAAGAGCTACGGCAGCAAAGGCAATGAGCAGCCGCCAGGAGCGAGTATCCATCGCTGGCATCCGCTGTCGCGATGTCGCGCTTTCGGGCAGCACCAGTGGCAGCATTAATGGAAGCGCCATGGGCTCTGGCCCCGGGGTGAACTCGATTTCGGGATCAGGTGCAACCGGACGCCATTGCTGAGCCAATTGCGCAAGCCTGGTGAGGTGTGTAGAAGTCACCTACAAAAACTAGGTACGTCTCCTGCTCAGTGAAGACTCAAAATTCAAGACTGTGGACTGGATCCGATAAGAGTCTGCCTGTGGATCACTTAGGCAAGAACAATATTGACGAGCTTTGGTGCCCGAACAATAACTGTGCGCAACTCTTTACCGGCAATCGAGTCAGCAACCGCTGCCAGAGCCAGCTCACGCAGATCCGCCTCACTGATATCAGGAGACACCTCAAGGCGCTCCCTGACCTTGCCTGAGATCTGTACGACGCAAATCACTGAATCCTCGACGAGCAGTGCCGGATCAAGAGTTGGCCAACCTGCGAGTGCAACGGAAGGCTCATATCCAAGACGCATCCACATGTCTTCGGCGGTGTATGGAGCAACAAGTGAAAGCATCACTGCAACGGCTTGCGTAGCCTCTCGAACAGCAGGGTCTGCCGCACCCGGGCCAGTATCGATGGCTTTTCGGGTCGCGTTCACAAGTTCCATCGCGCGAGCAATTGCGACGTTGAACCTAAATGATTCCACTGCTTGTGACGCATCATGGATAGCTTTATGAGTGATCTTGCGAAGCGCGAGATCACCCGTAGCAAAGTCGATACCTACAGGGCTAGTCACATCACCTGACAGCCGCCAAGCGCGAGCCAAGAATTTCTTGGATCCTCCTGGTGACACGTCAGACCAGTCAACATCATCTTCGGGTGGTCCGGCGAACACCATGGTCAACCGAATTGCATCAACACCATGCTCATTGAGTTCATCGGAAAGCCGCACTAAGTTACCGCGGCTTTTGCTCATTGCTGAGCCATCCATGACAACCATGCCTTGATTTAACAATCGCGTAAATGGCTCAGTGAAATCCACGAGACCCATGTCGAACAGCACCTTGGTAAAGAATCGGCTATAGAGCAGATGCAAGATTGCGTGCGTAACGCCACCAACGTATTGATCAACTGGAAGCCACTGACGCGCTAGCTCTGGATCAAATGCTGCTGTGTCATTTGTTGGATCGAGGTAGCGCAGGTAGTACCAAGATGAGTCGACGAATGTGTCCATCGTGTCGGTGTCGCGTACAGCTGGACCAGCACATTTCGGACAAGGCACATGCGACCATTCAGTTGCTGCACCAAGCGGCGAAGAACCCTTGGGCTTGAGGTCTAAGCCTTCAGCAGATGGCAGCCGCACGGGAAGCTCATCAAGCGGCACCGGAACTTCACCGCAAGCAGGGCAATGAATGATCGGGATAGGCGCGCCCCAATAACGCTGACGTGAAATAAGCCAATCGCGCAAACGATAATTCACCGCTTCTTTACCGGTATTGCGTGCGGCCAGAACCTCAATCATTGCTGCGATCGCGTCTTCTTTTCCAAGACCATCCAATGGTCCTGAATTCACGTGCAGGCCATCATCAGCTGTGGCAACACCTGTGACTGCGGGATCCTCATCGGAAGCAACCACAACCCGAATGGGCAAGTCGAAGGTCTTGGCAAAGTCAAGGTCACGTTGATCGTGTGCTGGAACAGCCATGATTGCGCCCGTGCCGTAATCGGCAAGTACGTAATCCGAAGCCCAGATAGGAATACGTTCACCATTGACAGGGTTAATCGCATAACGCTCTAGGAACACACCGGTCTTTGACCGACTTGAATCCAACCGCTCCATGTCAGTGCTTTTACGCACTTCAGCAAGATATGAGGTGAAGGCCGACTCGGCCGTAGTTCCAGCGGCCAGATCAGCTGCAAGTTCTGAATCGACAGCAACCACGAAGAAGGTTGCCCCAAACAATGTGTCAGGACGTGTTGTATAGACCGTGACAGGCTCGTCGCGCCCTTCGACTTCGAAGAGCACCTCAGCACCAGTTGATTTTCCGATCCAGTTGCGCTGCATCAGCAGCACTTTTTCTGGCCAGTTGCCTTCGAGTTGTTTCATGTCATCGAGCAATCGGTCTGCGTAATCGGTGATTCGCAGGTACCACTGGTTCAACTTTTTCTTGGTGACTACAGAATCACAACGTTCACAAAGTCCACCGACTACCTGCTCGTTTGCCAACACCGTCTGACAAGTTGGGCACCAGTTAACAGCGCTGTCCTTGCGGTAAGCCAAACCACGTTCGTACATCTGGAGGAAGAACCACTGGGTCCACTTGTAATACTCAGGATCGCAAGTGTTGAAGACCCGATCCCAGTCAAATGAACATGCGTAGCGTCGCATCGACACTTTTTGTTGCTCAATGTTTTCGTAGGTCCATTCAATCGGATCAGAGGACCGCTTGATCGCTGCATTTTCTGCTGGTAAACCGAATGCATCCCAACCAATTGGGTGCATCACATTGAATCCTTGTTGTACCCAGTAACGGGCAACAACATCACCTAAGGCGTAGGCCTCGGCGTGGCCCATGTGGAGATCGCCAGATGGGTACGGGAACATGTCCAAGACGTACTTCTTGGGCCGCGGATCGTCAGCGCTACCGGAACGGAACGGAGCAATCTGGTCCCACACCGGGAGCCAACGCTCCTGGATCGCCTCGAAGTCATAAAAACCAGACTCAATTGCGGACTCGCTCACGATTTCCTTTCCCAGATCAAGGGCTTCAGCCTATCGAGCGACACAATGCCCGAGTGCGAGCCGATCCCCTAAACATCTTCAGCATGAAAGCTGGGTTCAACACTGTCGGGGCCTTGCGCGTGGGCTAGTTGGTTCAGAGCTAAGCCAGGGATGCAAAGCCCTGCTCTAGAACCTGAAGTGCGTCCAGGAGTAGAGCATCGGTAATCACAAGCGGTGGGAGGAAGCGAATCACGTTGTTGTAGGTGCCAGCCGTCAGAATCAACACGCCCTGACTCTGGCAGTACTTCACTACCGCGTTCACTGCCTCGACATTTGGCTCTTTGGTGCCGGGATAGACCAGTTCGATGGCCTGCATCGCGCCGCGCCCGCGAACCTCGCCGATGACTGGGTAACGAGCAGCCAATGCTGTCAGCGATTCTTTCAATATCTGACCGATATGAATGGCACGTTCCATCAGATGGTCTTGCTCAATGCTCTCGATCGCGCCAAGAGCTGCCGCGCATGCCACGGGGTTGCCACCATAAGTTCCGCCCAAACCGCCAGCATGCACCGAGTCCATGATTTCGGATCGCCCTGTTACTGCAGCAAGGGGTAATCCTCCGGCGATGCCCTTAGCCAAAGTCATGAGATCCGGAACTATCCCTTCCTCGTTCACTGCGAAGAGATCTCCAGTACGGGCGAAACCGGATTGCACTTCATCAGCAATGAAGACAATCCCGTTTTCTTTTGCATAGTCAGCCAGCCCTGGCATGAAGCCTTTGGGCGGGACTATGAAACCACCTTCACCAAGAATCGGTTCGATCAGAATTGCCGCAACATTATGAGCACCGATTTCCTTTTCGATTTTCGAGGTGATTTCGTCGAGCGAATCTTGGGTGATGGTGTCAAGGCTGCCTGACCAGCGGTAGGAGTAAGGAAGTGGCATGCGATAAATCTCATTTGCGAACGGGCCGAAACCTTCTTTGTATGGGAGGTTTTTCGCAGTTAACGCCATCGTGAGATTTGTGCGTCCGTGGTAGGCATGCTCAAAGACAATGATTGCTGGGCGTTTGGTGTAATGACGAGCGATCTTGATTGCGTTCTCAACGGCCTCAGCACCAGAGTTGACTAATAAAGACTTCTTGGGGTGATCACCTGGCGTGATCGCATTAAGCGCTTCGCATACTTCGATGTAGCCCATGTATGGGGCCACAGTAAAACAGGTATGAGTGAGTGCTTGCACTTGCTCAATAACTCGAGCCACAACTCGGGAGTTCGTGTTACCAACATTAGTAACACCAATACCTGAACCAAGATCGATGATGCAGTTGCCATCGATATCTTGCAGGATTGCATCGTGCGCACGCTCGATGACAACCGGAATAGCAATTCCTAAGCCTGCTGAGGTAGCCGCGGCCCGACGTTTAAGCGCTTCCACAGATTTTGGTCCGGGGATGGGAGTCACCAATCGGCGCTCTTGGACTAGGGAAGTCTCAACCGTCATGTGAAAAAGTGTAAGGCTTGCGCGAAACTGCTCGCGCCAGGCCGTTATCCTTCCAATGTGAGTGAATTGCGTGACAGTGCGCCCCTGCTCGATGCGTATCTCTCTTATTTTGAGACTCAACACACACCTTTCACGATTCCTGGGCATAAACAGCAGGCTGGGCGCCTTGATCTTGGTCTTGGTCAGGTGGTTGATATCGATACGCCGCTCTATGGCGGACTCGATGAAATCAAGCTCACTCATCAGGTCTTACGCAAGGCTGAGGAACTCGCGGCAAAAGCCTGGCAAGGCGACTGGGCACGATTCTCAACAGGTGGCTCCACCCACGCCAACCAAGCAGTGATCTTCGCTCTTGGGCGCCCGGGCGATCGCGTCGCTGTGAGTCGTACGGCCCATCGCTCGGTTCTCAGCGCTCTCGTGCTTGCCGGTCTTGAACCAATCTGGATGATGCCTGAGATCGACGAGACAACCGGAGTGCCTATTGGTATTTCGTTATCTGAATTCGAAAAAACTCTTGCCTCCAATCCAATAGCACTATTGCTTACTGAGCCCGGCTACCTTGGAACGATTTCTGACTTACCTCCGCTGATCGCGCGAGCTCACGAATTCGGCATTCCGGTGATCTTGGATGCAGCATGGGGTGGGCATTTTGGTTTTCATCCAGAACTTCCAGAACATGCCATGCAGTTGGGAGCCGACGCTCTCATCACGAGTATGCACAAGACTCTGCCTGGGTATAGCGCATCTGCCTTGCTTATAGCTCGAACGCAGTTTCTTAATATCGATCGACTCGAACAAAGTTTTGAGACCACTCACACTACGTCTCCTGCCGGCGCTCCCCTTGCTTCAATAGATGGTTGCCGTGCGCTCCTTGTTTCTCGAGGTGAAGAACTTCTGAGCAGTCTCATCGAACAGGTAAATTTCTTCAAATCGCAGGTGCAGCGCGAATTTTCGCAGACGATATTTCTTAACCCATCAGATTTTCCAGCAGGAAGATTTGATCCGGTGAAAATAGTCTTACGGGCAAATCAACTTGGTGCTTCAGGAGTTGAAATCGAACAAGCATTGATCACGCGAGGAATCCGCGTGGAGATGGCTGACCGTGACACTCTCGTTTTCCTTGCCACGCTCGCTGACACGCCACATGACTTTGAAGTACTGGCCAACGCACTCATCCCGATTCTGAAGGCAGTCGAATCACAACCGCGGCAAAGCGCAACAGCGCTGAGTTGGTCGGTTGTTCCAAAGATCGCGATCTCTATGCGCGAGGCTTATTTCGCTCCAACTGCAATGGTGCCGTGGGCAGATGCCGTTGGTCGGATATCAGCGGACCTCATTGCCCCGTATCCACCCGGAGTGGCGGTCGTAGCGCCCGGTGAAGTGCTTACTGAAGCGATTATTACTGGGTTATCGACTTCGAAAGCTGCGGGAGTACGAATTGCTTACGCAACCGATGCCACTTTGGAGCAATACCGTGTTGTTCAATAACCAGATTTAGTGGAGCTGAGGGGACTCGAACCCCTGACCCCCTGCATGCCATGCAGGTGCGCTACCAGCTGCGCCACAGCCCCTAGAGACAACTATTTGCCAACTCGGGAACCAGAATCATATCTGGCGCAGTGAGGGTGAGAATTTCACCCCTGCTCATTATCCTTTCTTCACGCTCATAGTTCGGCAACGCGAGTGTTGTATTCCTGCAATCGCCAAGCGGGGCCCGTGGGTGTCTGCGTTTCAACTGCAATTGACCAAGCGCAGTTAGGCATGACAGAGAAGATTGGCCACTTCTCTAGTGGCAGATCAAGCAGTGCTGCGATACCCGACATTGCCGCAGCTCCGTGGGTCACACATACCAGTGTCTGACCTGGACCAATGTGAGCCAGCCCTCGATTAACTGCTGCACTGACGCGAGCTGCGACTTCAGTTCGTGTTTCACCATGGAGCCCTGGCCGAATATTTGTTCCGGCAATCCACTCTTGTAAATCTTGTGTATGTTCGCGCTCAATATCAGCGCGAAACATCCCCTGCCATACGCCGACAAAGGTTTCACGCAGCCCTTCGTCGAGAACTACTTCTAGGCCAAGCGCATCAGCAAGCGGCATCGCGGTGTGATGGGCGCGCTGCAAATCCGAAGACAAGATGTATGCCGGTTTAAGCTTTGCAAGTTGCAATGCAGCAGCGGCTGCTTGCTTAATTCCAGTCTCATCTAACATGGAATCGGACTGACCTTGAAACCGCGAAGAAGCATTCCAATCTGTTCGACCATGCCGCCAAAACACCACTCGACGTGGTTGGTTCACTCAGGCACTCCTTGCACCTCGCGTGGCAGGTGTACTTCTGCGGGAAGCTCAATAAGTGGGCAGTCTTTCCAGAGGCGCTCAATTGCGTAGTGAATGCGTTCTTCGGCGACCTGTACATGCACAACAATGTCGCCGTAATCCAACAAGACCCAGCGGGCTTGTTGTTCGCCCTCGCGGCGTAATGGCTTCTCGCCAATCTTGCGTAGACGTTCTTCAACTGCGTCAACTATGGCCTTGACCTGTGGCTCATTGGCGCCCGTGGCCATCAAGAAGACCTCAGTGATTGCGATCGCTTCACTGACATCGATGGCAATAATTTCTGTCGCCAGTTTGTCGGAGGCAGCTAATGCTGCTTCAATCGCCAAATTCTTGGCTGCTTCAGTCGCGCTCAAGGTGATCCTCTTCTAGGTCCGGATACCCGGATGTATGGGTCCAAGCCTCTCACAGTGTTAAAGGGCCCAAACCCAAGAGAACTTCAGCATCAACGCGCGAGCTCTTGGCTTCGCGAATATCCTGAGGAGACAGCCCGAGCGCAGTCGTAACTTTTCGCCCGATTCCAAGACTTATCGAAGATTCAGGGGTCTGAACAATTGAATATGTTCGACGAGCAATCGGAGTACCCGGTACGACAGTCATGCCGGCATCGATAAGCGCTGCGGTCGCTTCGGCTACCTGAGCGGCAGTTGCCCCAGCTGGCGTGAGCACGACTCTTGGTCGAGTGGCTTGACCTGGAGTCAGCAGAGTCAGGGCAAAATTCTTGCGCAACACAACTTCACTAGCTCCTGGGATCACCATTGCCGCGCCACCTGCACGGACAAACCGCGTCGGCAGTGTCACTGCGACGATTTCCTTGGCTCGAGCGTCCTTGCGTAGATCTAGAAGCAAGTCGACCAACTCCGCATTAGGAGCACTCGAGCGCGCCATGTGACCAAGACTTAAGAGGAGTTGCCCGGTATCTGGCGGGGCTGCAGGCAAGTTGATGAGCGACTTAAATACCCACTGATCAATATCGGTTGATGCCTTGGCTTGCTTCGCAGCCGTTGGGGTTAACGCCGCGTCATATAAGCCAGAGAGTGCCAAACGATCCAGCACTAGAGACATATCGATGTCTACACCCAAGAGTTCTTCAAGGGCATGCTGACTCTGCAGGGTGTCTGCTGCATCTCCGGTTAAAGCCAACGCAGTCCATTCGGGGATGGGTACCAAGAGATTCGTTGGTATTGGCATCCTGACACCGCTTACCGATGCGTAACTTGTAGCGAATAGCGCTGAATAGACGACGCGTCGGCTGTCATCTCGAATCTGTAATAGCAATGTGCGCTGTGACTTAACCGCAGGTTTCGTTAATGGTGTCGAAGCAGATACTCCTGGCGTAGGCGCGGATGATGCCCGCCCTGCGGGCAGCCCAGCATCGCCAAGAAAGGCTGAAATGACTGCTCCGGTTGCAACAACCGCAACCACGATGAGTATGACGATCCAGCGCCGAGAATGTGAATGCTCTGGTGGCATTACAGGCCTACTGGGGTTTCGCGGTATAAAGCATGCGTTTGGATGTAGCCGGCTACCACTGTTGGTAAAAGACCTTCGATAGAACGTCCCTCTCGAATACGTAGTCGAATATCGCTTGAAGCAATGTCAGGCGTCGATGCTTCGATCACGATGGAATGACCTGTGAGAAGGGGTCCAGGAGCCGCCAAAAACCCGGGCCGAGTAACCCCCACTACTTGAGCACGCTTCAAGATTTCTTCCGGCTCTTTCCAGGTAGGAAAATCTGCGAGCGCATCAGCGCCGGTGATGAGAAACCAGGTGGCTTCGTCATCAATATTTTCGCCATGCCAATGTGCTTGCAGATCAGTCAAAGTATCGATTGTGTAGGTGGGGCCATGTCGATCAATATCAACGGATGACGAAATAAAACCTTCGTAGTCTGCAAGAGCGCGATCAACCATGGCTAGGCGATCCATTGCTGGCGCCAGTGGTCCTGGAAGCTTGTGCCAAGAATTGCCAGTGGGAACAAAAATGACGAGATCAAGTTCAAGGGCCTTACGAACCGATGCCGCTGCGATCAGGTGGCCGGAGTGGATTGGATCGAAGGTTCCACCAAAGACGCCAAGGCGCCAGGATTTCACGAGGGTTAGCGGCCGACCTTGATCATCATCGTGATCACCAGGAGGAGTCCAAGTGCTGCGAAGGTGAACAGGCCGAAGGCGTAGGCGGAAATCTGAGGGTTATCTACCGGAGCCTCGTTTGCAAGTGCAACGGCGGTAGTGATCAAACCCATGACTTATTCCTTCCTTGGATGACGAACCCCCTGAGTTTAGCCAATGCCTAGCCTCGGATGTGACCATCCCCGGTTACGACATAAGTTGTGGTGGTTAATTCAGCTAATCCCATGGGGCCACGAGCGTGAAGTTTCTGAGTGGAAATCCCGATTTCAGCCCCGAAACCGAACTCTCCCCCATCGGTAAACCGGGTGGAAGCGTTGACCATGACCGCGGCCGAGTCGACTCCAGCGACAAATGCCGCAGCTGCTGACTGGCTATCAGTAACGATTGCCTCGGTATGACCTGTGGACCAGTGCTGGATGTGAGCGATGGCTTGTTCAACTGAATCAACAACTCCAACTGCGAGATCCAAAGCGAGATATTCCGCGGCCCAATCCTCATCGGTAACGAGTTCAACAGGAATTCCGGTGCCGACAGTGAGCTCCCATGCCCGTTGGTCAGCGTGCAAGGTGACACCGTTTTGGTGGAGAACTGCGGCAGCCATCGGTAAGAATATTTCAGCAATGTCTCGATGCACCAGCAAAGTCTCAGCAGCGTTACACACACTTGGACGTTGCACTTTGCTATTCACAATGATGTTAATGGCCTTTTGTATGTCAGCATCTTTGTCGATGTAGACATGGCAATTGCCGACTCCTGTTTCGATCACCGGAACCGTTGAGTTCTCTACGACGTTATTAATCAGCGCTGCTCCCCCACGTGGAATAAGCACATCGACAAGTCCGCGGGCGGTCATCAAGTGACGAGTCGATTCATGGGTAAGGCCGGGAACAAGTTGAATCGCGTCAGCTGGGATTCCTTGAGTGACAAGTGCACCGCGCATTATGTTCACCAGTGCAGCATTCGTTGTTGCAGCAGAGGAAGATCCGCGGAGAAGTGCAACGTTGCCACTCTTCAAACATAATCCTGCAGCATCAACAGTGACATTTGGTCGCGCTTCGTAAATCATCCCGACAACACCCATTGGCACTCGCACCTGACGAATTTGTAAACCATTGGCAAGGGTGTAGCCACGCACCACCTCGCCACATGGATCTGGCAGCGCGGCAACATCACGAAGAGCATCGGCAATAGCAGCAATACGAGGAGCGTCCAAGGTCAAACGGTCAATAATGCCGTCTGCAGTTCCTGCTTGCTTTGCGCGTTCTACATCAATTTGATTCGCCAAAACTATTTCAGATGTGCGCATATCAAGGGCGTCGGCGATCGCAAAGAGTGCTGCGTCCTTGGCTTCACGGGTGAGTTGGCGAACAGCATTGGCCACAGCTCGACCACGACGGGCTACCTCAAGAACTTCTTCACGATCATCACTCATAGCCCAAAGCCTAACGATCTGAATTTATCCGCGTAAAAGCACGAGGTCATCACGATGGACCACTTCTCGCTCGTAGGCCGGGCCAAGCTCCAAAGCTAACTCTTTGGTGGAACGACCCAGCAGTCTTGGCAACTCGGTGGAATCAAAGTTCACCAAGCCGCGCGCAATTGCATTCCCAGACTCGTCCACAAGATCAACGGGATCGCCAGCCAAGAATGATCCTTCTACGGAAGTAATGCCTGCAGGTAGAAGCGAGGAGCCGCGCTGAGTGATTGCCAGCGTCGCTCCTGCATCCAGATGTAGCCGACCGGTGCCCGTGGTGGCGTGTTCAAGCCATAAAAGTCTTGTTGATGAGCGTTCTCCGGTTGGCGCGAAGGCTGTGCCTACTTGAGCGTCACCTAATGCCTGTGACACCAAGGCAGCGGATGTCAACAACACCGGGATACCAGCCGATGTTGCAATCTGCGCTGCTTCAACCTTTGACGACATGCCACCCGAGCCGATGCCTGCATCTCCAGCGCCGCCGATATTCAGGTTGGCAAGGTCTGCGTTTGATGCAATCGAGGGAACAAGTGTCGAACCACCCTTTGTCGGTGGCCCGTCATAAAGACCATCGACATCAGAAAGCAACACCAAAGCATCTGCCTGCACGACATGGGCTACCAATGCAGCAAGGCGATCATTATCTCCCACGCGAATTTCTTCTGTGGCTACTGTGTCGTTCTCGTTGACGATAGGCACTACGCCAAGCTCAAGTAGGCGAAAGAGCGTGCGCTGTGCATTTCCATAGTGCGCACGGCGAGTGACATCTTCAGCAGTGAGCAGCACCTGACCAACAGTCAAACCAAACTCTGCAAAGGCGGCGCTGTATTGCGCAATAAGCATGCCCTGACCAACACTTGCTGAAGCTTGTTGTGTTGCAAGGTCACGTGGGCGTTGGGTGAGCCCTAGCACTGGAAAGCCGGCAGCAATTGAGCCACTGGATACGAGTACGACCTGGTGCCCAAGCGCGCGACGTTTGGCAAGTTCAGCAACTAACGCAGTAATCGCCTCTTCATTGATGCCGCCGTCACGCAGGGTCAATGAAGATGACCCCACCTTGACAACAATGCGCGATGCAGCCGCGATCGCACTACGAACCTCAGTCGTCATAAACGCTATTGTCCTCATTGCGCTGGATTTCACCGAGATGCACACGCACATCTGTGCCACGTGGCGAAGCCTCTGAGCGGGTATTTGCCTGAATTGATGGGTGCCAATCGAAGACCACGGCGTTTTCTTCTTTACCGATCATGACTGCGACCCCTGGCATTGCACCCTGAGCAATGAGTTCAGCTTCAACACCTAAGCGAGCCAATCGGTCACCGAGATAGCCGACAGCTTCGTCGTTGCTGAAGTTGGTTTGGCGCACCCAACGCTCTGGACGTTCACCTAGAACTCGGAAACCGGCTTCTTCTCGCGTAACAACGAAACTTTCTTCGTTGACTGCCCGTGGGCTAATAACAATGCGCGGAGCAATCTCGTGAATCACTGCAGCGCGCGCCTTGGCCACAAGCGCAGCCATGCCATAGGTCAACTCGCGCAGCCCTTCATGGGTTGCTGCTGACACTTCATAAACGTGATATCCGCGACCGATTAACGCTGGACGCACAAGTTCAGCCATGGTGCGACCGTCAGGAATATCGATTTTATTGATAGCAACTAAGCGAGGGCGATCAGCCAAACCGCCATACAGTTCCAGTTCTTTTTCGATGGCGTCAAGATCATCAAGTGGGTCGCGACCTGGTTCAAGAGTTGCACCATCAAGAACATGAACAAGCACACTGCAACGTTCAACGTGACGCAGGAATTCAAGACCAAGGCCCTTGCCCTGGCTAGCTCCTGGGATCAAACCAGGTACGTCAGCAACGGTAAAAACAGTGTCACCAGCTGTGACGACTCCAAGGTTTGGCACCAAGGTGGTGAATGGGTAGTCAGCGATCTTTGGTCGGGCCGCACTCAAGGCTGCGATCATGCTGGATTTACCAGCACTTGGGAATCCGACCAACGCTACGTCAGCAACAGTTTTAAGTTCAAGAACCACTTCACGGTATTCGCCCGGCTCACCGTTGAGAGCAAAGCCTGGAGCCTTACGACGCGGGCTGGCCAATGCAGCATTGCCGAGGCCACCACGGCCGCCTTGAGCAAGTACAAAAGACATGCCAGCACCGACAAGGTCGGCCAGGATCTGGCCACTTGGCGTGGTGACAACGGTGCCGGATGGCACCCGAAGAATCGTGTTGTGACCTTGAGCGCCATGGCGGTTATTTCCGGCACCTGGGCGGCCACTCGTGGCCTTTTGGTGTGGTCGGTGGTGGAACTCAAGCAGGGTGGTGATTTGCGGTTCAACTTCCAAAATAACATCGCCACCCTTACCGCCATTGCCGCCGTCAGGGCCGCCAAGGGGCTTGAACTTCTCACGCAGAATCGATGCGCAGCCAATGCCACCATCGCCCGCCTGCGCGTATAGCTGCACGCGATCGACGAAGGTGGTCATAACTGATCCTTACGTATGTGGTCCTGTAGGACCAAAGACAAACGAGGCGAGCTGTAGCTCGCCTCGTTTGAAGATGTGCTGCTATGAGTGCGGAACTACCCAGCGAGGATGTTCACAACGCGGCGTCCGCGATGTGTACCGAACTCGACTCGGCCTGCTGCAAGAGCAAACAAAGTGTCGTCCTTGCCGCGGCCAACATTGTTGCCCGGGTGAAAGTGGGTGCCGCGCTGACGCACGATGATTTCTCCCGAGTTAACTTCCTGACCACCGAAACGCTTCACGCCAAGGCGCTGAGAGTTGGAGTCGCGGCCGTTACGGGTACTGGATACGCCCTTTTTGGATGCCATTTCAGTTCACTACTTCCCGGTCGAAATGTCGGTGACCTTGACCGCGGTGAGCTCCTGACGGTGGCCCTGGCGGCGGCGGTAGCCGGTCTTGTTCTTGTACTTCAAGATGTCGATTTTTGGTCCGCGCTTGTGCTCAATGATCTCGGCCGAAACCTTCACATTTGCAAGAGCGGCAGAGTCGGTGGTCACCGAAGTGCCATCAACCATAAGTAAGCAAGGCATGACTAAGGAAGTGCCTGGTGCACCGGGAATCCGGTCCAGCACTACAACGTCGCCAACTGCGACCTTTTCCTGACGGCCGCCAGCGCGCACAATCGCGTACACCACGTACTCCTACCTCGTAATTTCGCGAGTTCCAAACGTGGAACACACTCGGACGAAAACTGTCCGGGCCCCAAGAGTACGGAAAATGCCCCCTAAGGGTCAAACCGGCCCCTGCTGTATATCTACTCCGCACCCCAAGCGATACCAGATCCCCCAATAGCCCGGCCAATTTCACCGGCAACTTGGCTTTCTCGATCGATCGCCTCGGCGATTTCTTGGGCCCACCCGCGCCTCAAGAGCGCCTTTGCCCCCACCATAGCCGGCCCTTTCATGGCGGTGAGCTTCTCGGCCACAAGCTGGCCCATCCGGTGCACCTGATCTGCTGGTACGGAATCTGTTGCCAATCCGAGCTCAGCTGCCTCAGATCCACTGACCCAGCGCGAAGTCAGGAGTAATTCGGCTGCCCTTCGCTCGCCCACAATTTTTTGGAGCATGAACGAACTCCCGGCTTCAGGAGCGGTACCGAGTTCGGAAAACGGGAAGCGCCATCTGGCATCGTCTGCGGTGATCACGATGTCAACGTGCAACAACATCGTGGCACCAAAGCCAATGATTGCGCCGTGTACTGCTGCGATGATTGGTTTCGGGAATGTTGCCAGGGCTAGAACCACAGCTTTAATCCCCCGACTAAATTCGTCGCCCGTTGCTTCACCAAGCGCAAAGAGATCAACGCCGGCGCAATAGGCCCGGCCTTCCCCCTTGAGCAGCACAACCTGAACTGAACTATCTGACGCTGCAAGCGTCAGTTCTCGGGCGAGCTCGAAATAAGCCTCGGAGGTAAACGCATTCAGTCGATGTGGTCGGTTCAGTGAAAGTACGCGGACGCCATTGACATCGCTTACGAGCAATTCGGCTACTTCTGAGTTCATTACGCCGTCACCAATTCTCTTCAGACCCGATCAATTCCAAACACCACTCACCTTAGATCGCGTGTGCCTCAAATCTTGTGTGCCCCCATATTTCCAAATAAGCGAAAGGAACTCACCGGACACATATATGCGGACTAGACAGGAGGAAGCGGAACTGATGGGAACAACTCGTGAAAAGCCCCAATGCGAATTCGCTCACTCGCTGCGGTGTCAACACCGTCAAAGAGTTGATGCAGAGTGTCTTGAGTATGCCCAAAGGTGCCTTCGTAGTGCGGGTAATCAGATCCCCACATGACGTTCTGCCAACCCATTGCTACACATGCCTGCACGGCAGACATGTCGTGCTGGAAAGAGGCATACACCTGTTCATACAAAATCTGGGCAGGTTCCCGGCCTAGCGTTGGACGCACTCCAGCTGAGTGTTGGCGATAGGCCTCAGTCATTCGGTCAGCAATGAAAGGCCCCCACGTGGCGCCACTCTCAGAGATCAGCATTTTCAATTCTGGTCGCTTATCTAAGGCACCACACGCGATTAATTTGACCGCGGCACGTTGGCCACCAAAGGTTGTTTCTACGTAGTTCATGATCGCACCGCCTCTGCCGCGGTAATACAGTCCTTGACTCTGAGTTGGGTCAATCGGTTCGGTGCCGATATGCATACAGATTCGCATGCCCGTTTCGGCAAACGCATCCCACATCGGATCCCACTCTTCGTTGTTCCAATCTGGTCGACCAAAAGGTGGCAGGGCAGGGATGAATCCGCCAAGGAACCCATCGGCCGATGCCCGCTTGATTTCAGCAACGGTGTCCTGCATGTCAAGCAACGGAATTGAAGCAGCGAGCACAAAGCGAGGAGACCGACGTTGAAAATCCAAAGCGAATTCATTGTGAATTCGCGCGCCAGCTTTCGCCAATTCAGGCGTGCGAATATTTGCGGCCCACGATCCCAGCGACGGGTAAATCACCTCAGCCCAAACACCTTCATCGTCACAATCAGCAAGTCGATGTTCGGCATCGTTTGCCATCGTCATGCGTTCAATCATTTCGTCTACATCTGTACCTATGGGCATTGCTGAGGGTCGGCGGCCTGCGGGAATTTTTCCGTCTGCGTCCGGCTTTAACTGTGGCATGGCACGCTCGAAAGACTGACCATCTACATAGATCGTTTCAAATGCACCGCTTGGATCTTTGACACTGCGCGGCATTAAACCCTTGAGATGCTCGGGTAAGCCGTCGAAGAGATCTGGCGGTTCATTGATATGCGAATCACCTGAGTTCGCCCAGATCTTGCCAGCTACTTCCATGTCCGTGGCTCCCTTAATATTCAGCAGATAAAATTAGCAACTCTCAACTACTTCATTGCGAGTTCATTGCGAGAATTTGATTATGCACATATCCATCCCAATCACGGGCTCTAGAAACGAGAATCTCACGAATTTGATCGTCTGTAGTGAGCATGAATGTGTTGGCTTCAATGGCATCTACGACTTCGTGCCCTACTTCCAATGGATCTCGAACCCCAAATTGAGATCCAGGGCCTCGAGTTGTCGTTTCTGGGCCGAAAGATGGGATGCCCACTCCGATATTTGTTGCTACCGGGCCCGGGCAAAGCACGGTTACTCCAATCCCCTTGGGAATTGCATACAAAGCCAAACCTTCTGAAATCTGAATAATTGCCGCTTTCGAAGCCGCATACGGCAGTCGGTCGTAGGAATAACTCATGAGACCAGCGAACGAGGCAGTGTTCACGAAGTGGCCCGAACCTTGCTCAAGAAAAAGTGGAAGAAACGCTGCATGGCTTCGAACGACAGAAAATAGATTGACATTGATAACTCGGTGCCACTCTTCAATCGGTATATGTTCAGGTAACCCTCGAGTGATAACACCCGCATTGTTCATAACGATGTCTACCCGACCAAACGCTGTGAGCACTTCGGCCTTGAGATCTTCAAGTGCTTGGTCGTCTCCGACATCTACCCGAATGGCAATCGCAGTGCCTTGTGCAGACTCAATCTCTCGAACTACGGCTTGCGCCCCATCAATATTTAGGTCGGCAACAACCACACGTGCGCCCCGACTTGCTAGAGCAAGCGCTGCACCACGACCAATGCCGCTGGCTGCGCCCGTAACAATTGCAACTTTGCCTTCAACCGCGCCCATACGTTGTCCCCCGACGATAATTTGACTAAACCTTTGCAATTCCACGTGTTACAAGGTCTTTGATGTACTCATCTGAAAATCCGAATTCCCGCACAACTTCAGCAGTGTGCTGCCCTAGCGCGCATCCTGCTGGGTTAATAGTCGTGGAACGCGAAAATCCAGCGTAGGCACGTTGCCGTGGATATTCACCAATCACAGGACTGTCTGCCGTCGCGATCCAGCCGTGCTTTTCTGCAAGTTCGGTCATGAAGACACGATTGGGAGGCATCGTATTTACTTCAACACATCCAATGTCTTGAGCCAATAGTGCAGACTCCCAACTTGCAGCTGAACGTGTACGAAAAATCTCGCCCAAGATGACAGCCAGCTCGCTGTCATGTTTTACACGCAGTTCAGGAGTGGCGAATCGGGCGTCACTATTGATTGAAGTTTCCGCGTCAAGTGCCGAAACGAGCCGGTTCCATTCACTCGCCTTCGGTGCGCTGAGAAACACCCAGCTGTCATCAGTTGCTTGATATAGGCGGTATAGAGCGCTCAGTCCATATAGGTCTATGTCTGCTGTCGGAGCATCTGGGCGATCTCGATATTCGACCATGTCTTCACCTAAAAGGTGAGCGCAGGATTGAAGCATTGTCGTGAGCATCGACTGCCCGGGTACTCCGATTTCCTGCAAATATGCAGCAAAACTCAGTGCAGTTCCTACTCCAAGTGCCGCAACTCCGTCTGCTTGCGCTGCCGCATTACCTCCGCCGGCAGTGAGTTTGCCACCTAACGCCCGAATCACATCGAAGTCTTCTGGCACTCCTTCGGGAATTAATCGACCGACATTGCGCATTGCAATGCCGCTGCCCGCGCCGATAACTGGAGCGAATGCTGGTCGGTTGCCATATGGAGCTTTAATACCAAAGCCCGGAGCCTCGAGATACATGATCCGGGGATTCATCCGACGAAAGTCTTCAGTCCCAACACCGAGACGATCAGCTACGCCCATGCGAAATGCACACAAGACTAAGTCGATTGACGGAGCCATCGCTTCAAGAATGTCGTGGCATTCTTGGGTTGCCAGGTCCAAGGCCACTGATTGCTTTCCCTGAAGCACCTTCATGGCGCCCGCCTCGGGGAAGGCTTGTTGAGTTCGCATTGGATCACCTTCAAGAGTTTCAATCTTGATGACGCGTGCGCCAAGGTCAGTCAAGATCGTTGCCCCAAAAGGCGCGGCATAGAAAGTACCGAGTTCAAGAATCGTGAGCCCAGCTAATGGAAGTCCGGGCTTGCTTCGCGCCTCCACATGCACGTCCGCAATGACAACCTTCTCCGCTCTCTTTACAACTTCATCCTGGTGCTCACCTAAACGCGGAGCATCAACGCCAAGTTCAGCGGGAGTGGTTTCGAATCTCACAAGTGCCGCTGGTTGAAGAACGGGACCAAGGTCACGGTCTTCAATGGTGACGATCTGACGTTCAACCTCCATTTGCGGGTGATGAAGGAGATCCGTGCCACGTCGAAAGACCTCCGCGAATACGTTGGGATCAATATCGAAGGCTTCGCGCCATTCAGCCAACGTTTTACTGCGCACAATGTCGAGTAGCAGGTTCCAGAATTCGAACCTCTTTGCAGAATTCGCCGACTCAGGAAGTGTCACGGTTTCCGTGGCTACTTTCATGAACTCCGACCACTCTGGATCTTCATACATCCAGTCCAACCCGCATGACGTCATGAAGGACCGAAAGAGTCGCGGTTGTACCTCTGCGAACTGTAGCCAGTGACCATCCTTCGTGATTGCGACAAGTAACTTGAAAAGGAAACTGGTATTTGGCGCACCATCATTAGATGTCTGCCCGGTCGGGGTGAACGCATCAGGGAAGCGTTCGGCTATGACACCGATTGCCTGCGTCCACGGGTCTTGGGCACCAACACTGTGAGCAAGGCTCGAATCCACCATCTGCCCAAGGCCACTTGATTCTCTTTCACGAAGTGCGGCGAAAACACCTTGAAGCAGAGTCTGACCTGCACTCCAACTTGCGAATGGGACTGTTGTGAAGATTGGACCGCTGCGATCCACAACACGCTGAGGCGAGAAGTTGCCGCCTATCTTGGCCATCACCAAGGCTTCTGTGCCCTTTGATGTGGCTAGCGGTCCCTTGAGTCCCCATGCGGTGACTTGCCCGAATACTACGCGGGGATTAACTCGAGCAACTGATTCATAGTCGAGTCCCCAGCGGGCAAGAGTTGCAGGCCGAACAGAGGTAAGCACGACGTCAACGTCAGCCATCAATTTCAGGCAGCGCTGCGCTTGCTCTTCTTGGCGACAATCAAGAACAACGCTCTTCTTCCCTCGGCCAAAAAATGCGAAACCAGGAACCTGCCTCAGCGGGACTCCGCTTGGCGGTTCGACCATGACAACCTCAGCGCCGTAATCCGCAAACAAGTTGCCCGCCTGAGCAATTGCCAGGCTCTCGCCCAATTCCAATACTCGAAGCCCTGCTAACGGTCCGCTCATCACACACTCCCTGGAATTGATTTCTCGTGAATCTCTCACAAGCAGGCTCGTAATGTGATGGGTTCTGCGAGGTTTGTCGTAATAAATAAAGATTTTGGACACGACAGCGCGACGCTGGCCACAGAAGGCTGCGTCAAATGCTCACATTTAGAACAAAAGTCGCTGAGAAAATAGGAAATCGCCCCGAAGTGCAATCACTGCATCAGCAGTCACGGTGGAGTCATGAAAGCCAACACATCACTGGGATTTCTGTGCTTTGATGCGTCAGGCGGACAAATACTGAGATTGCATCTTGGAGGGAGTAGCGCAGATGAGTACCGCAGTTCAGGAACAACATCACGCTTACTCAGAAGATCGGCCAATTTCTATTCGCGAAGCTCAGAAAGAACTCACGCGCGACAGGCTGATCGAAACCTCTATCGCTGTCTTCTCCAACCGCGGCTTCGCAGCCGCCACCATTGATGAAATTGCTAAGTGCGCAAACGTGGGACGCACCACGGTGTACAAGCATTTTCACGGTAAAGCAGATATCGCTCATGCCATTGGAGAGCGCTACGCCTTGGAACTCCTTAGGGCTTCAGCGGCAATCCAGCACGCCCAACCGGGATGCAAAAATGATATTGCTGAGTGGCTCACGCAATTTGAGAACGCATTGAGTCGACAATCAGCATGGATTCACTCAGGGCCAATCGTTTCTGATTCCATTGGAGCGTCCCTAGAGAAGCTAGACAAGGTTGCTGATCAGGTATTGAAAGAATGGGCAGCACGCGGTTGGGTGACTTCAGTAGCAACCCCAATACAGTCACTCAGATTGCTATTTAATCTCGTCGGACGTTGGGTGAGTTATCACTTCATCTATGGAGTCCCTGAGCCTGAAAACAGCCGTGAAGCCCTCATTGAGCTCGTCAATTACGAGATCATCAGAATCGTGCGCAGAACAGACTAAATTCATCTCGGATAAACAGTGCGCCGCGGAGACTTTTGTTGGTTCGGTGAACAAAATCCCTCTGTGTGTCATCTCTATCGACAGAACTTCTTCAAGTTATTCTAA
Source organism: Actinomycetes bacterium (assembly GCA_037137855.1). GTDB lineage: Bacteria > Actinomycetota > Actinomycetes > S36-B12 > S36-B12 > UBA11398. Next base: position 26,815 of record JBAXJN010000002.1, on the reverse strand, counting down.
ATTTTCTCCAATTTCGCTTCTCACCCGAGCGGTATCTCGAATACTTCACCTATGGAAAATACGAACCGCCTGTCTGGCAAGGTCGTTATTGTTACGGGTGCAGCACGTGGGTTGGGGCGTGACTATTCCCGATACTTTGCAATGGACGGCTGCCATGTCGTGGTTGCAGACGTGAAAGACACCTCCAGCGCCGCTCAAGAAGCCAGTGCGCTGGGACCCAAGTGCATAGGTGTGGAGTGTGATGTGACTTCAGCAGCCTCTGTTGAGGCACTTGTCAAAGCCACAGTGCAAGAGTTTGGCCGTTTGGACATTCTCATCAACAATGCTGGGCTTTGGCGCGGACTAGCCGAGGCCGGGCTCCTCGATTGTCCCGACGACATTTGGGACATAGCTTGGGCTGTCAACGTCACCGGAACCTTGCGCGCAACGAGAGCCGCGATTCCTGCCATGAAGGCTAACTCTTGGGGCAGAGTTGTGAACGTGTCTTCAATGGCCGCAAAGAGCGGAGGCAATTCATACGGTTTGACCAAGTCAACCGTTGAAGATATGACCCGTGGCATGGCTCGTGAAGTCGGTGATTTTGGTATCACCGTCAATTGCATCGCACCAGGTATTAGCGCCTTTGAAGCGGCCGGCAGTCAACTCGCGAACGCTGACCAAATCACTGGAAGCAATCCAATTAAGCGCTTCGGCACAAGCCGAGAACAGTACGAAGCGATGGCCTATTTCTGCTCCGATGGAGCGAGTTACACCACTGGCCAAACGCTCTATGTGGATGGAGGGGCAACAAGTTGAGCCCACAATTCAAATTTTCAATTCAAATGCCATTCACCCCTGATGTGGATAGTTGGGTTGCAAAAGCACAACGCGCTGAAGCCCTGGGCTTCTATTCGATTTCTGTTCCTGACCACCTGGGGCCGAGCCTGCCGCAACTGGCACCCATCGTCGCACTGGCGTCAGCCGCGATGGTTACGGAGCGCATTCGCCTAGCAATAACTGTGTTGAATAACGACTTTCGCAATCCAACTATCTTGGCAAAAGAGATAGCAACCCTTGACATCATGTCGAAAGGTCGAGTTGATATGGGGATAGGCGCAGGTTGGCTTGAAGAAGATCTCACCAAAACCGGCATAGCCACTTGGGATCCACCTGGAACGCGTGTCAGCAGATTGTTTGAAAGCATCACAGTCCTTCGTCAACTCTTTACTGGTGAACCTGTGAATTTTGACGGTGAGTACTACTCCATCCACGACTTCACCTCAGTTCCAAAACCAGTTCAGAATCCATTTCCAATCATGCTTGGTGGCGGTGGCAAACGAATGTTGAGCTACGCCGCGAAGAATGCGCAAATCATCAGTATTTTGACGCAGATGTCTGGCACTGCTGATACTCGAAAGTCGGCTTTCAATGACCAACTATCTTGGATTCGCGATGCCGGTGGCTACGAGCGCGATGATCTCACTATTGGTGTTCGGGTGCTGTTCGGAGCCGTAGGCACAGAAGGTGAGAGTCGCGCCGAAACTGCTGCACGTGCGCTTGGGCCCACCGGAATGCCTGTAGCGGGTGGGCTCACTACTGATGAGTTACTCGAGTCGCCCTTTGGGCTGATTGGTAATACCGCCGAACTTGTCGAGCATGTTCAAGCTATCAACAATCAAAATGGAATCACCTATTTCACTGTGAGTGAGCCACTTGCTTGGGAACTAGGTCCACTCATCGCAGCACTCGCTTAACATCACTTCACAACACTAAGGACTCTCATGCAGCGACTGCCTGAAGCTGAACTCCCTGCCGAAATGATGACTGACAACCGAATTGTGCGTGCTGTGTACAACAATCCGGAGATGTTTAAAGGGTTTGCGAGTCTTTCCGGACGAGTGCATTCCACTTCGCGCCTTTCAGATCGCACACGAGAGATTCTTGTCTTGCGTACCTTGTACCGAGTCGGTTCTACTTATCAATCCCAATTACATGAGCCAGTGGCCCTTAAGGCCGGAGTAACTGCCCAGGAACTACAGGCGCTTAAATCTACAGACTTCAAGGCTTTCAGCGCGTCTGAAACAGCCGCGCTCAACTTTTGCGAGGCTGCCGACAGCGTGACGACCACAGATGAACTCTGGCTTGCGACGACTAAGCATTGGTCACCGCAGGAAATCTCAGATATGGCTCTACTTGTTGGCTTTTATGCCATGGCCGGTCGCTACCTCCTGGCGATGGGCGTCGTCGCTGAATAACCAGCAATGTTTTCAGCCTCAAACAAGTGGGGTGGTCAATGCAAAAGCACTGACCACCCCACTAGTTATTGAAGTGTTAGCCAACAATTTTGCCCGTGGCGACTTCCACCAATTTGCCGCAAGTAGCCTGTGCATCCGGAACGAAAACGCCATTCTTGACCGTCATATACCAGCCGCAACGAGCAGGATTGCCGTTCGGTGTCAGTCCTGGTGCATAACTGATTGGTTCAGGGAGCATTCCAGCTCCAGTAATTTTCGTCTGCTTGCGCAAGTTACTGACAAAGCCTTCACGGGTTGGGCACTTACCAGCAAGTTGCAGACCCTTAATGAAGGTATCTGCCGATACGAAGCCGATCGGTGAACCAACTGCATAAGGGTTCGCCCCTGCGACCTTCATACCGTTCACAAAGGTACGCAGCCCAGGCCTGCCGGCAACACCAGCGGGAACAGTTCCAAAGGTTGCCCCAATGGCGCCTTCAAGAGCAGCCGGAGCCTTAGCGACAACGAGCGGATCGGATAGTCCTGCTGGCATGAATGCCTTCAACTTCACACCCTGCTGAGCCAATGCGGTGATGAGCGACACTGAGCCATCCAAAGTCAAAATTGCATCGACTGAATCTGCACCAGATTGCTTGATACGAAGCGCGGTCGAAGTTGCGTCATAGGCACCGATCGGTGCATCCGAGATTCTCAGAGCCAACGGAAGATTCTCAAGAGGTAGCGCCGCAACAATTCCTGCTCCTGCTGCCTGAGCACCTGGAGAGTTGTGATTCACCACAGCGACAGCAACTGACCCTGATGTCGCAAGTTTGTGAGCCGTAGTCGTTGTTGTGTAGAGAGGTGCAAAGGCACCAGTTGCACCGAATACATTTCGGTCGGTGCCATGTGCGGGCAGGTTAGTCAACCCAACCACCGGAACATTGGAAGCCTTGAAGACAGGCATCATGGTGTCAATAGTGCTCGCTTCGACGACTCCGAATTGGTTGTCCTGCTGAATGGCTTTGGTGGCAACCGATGATTGTTGAGCGCCGCTTCCCTGATCGTCGTACACCGTGACATTGAGCTTTCGTCCGTAAACGCCACCCTTTGCATTTTCTTGAGCAAAACGTAGCCGTGCGCCTTCTACGAACCCGGTAAAGCTTGACGAGGATGGCCCCGAGGTAGCAGTGATGACACCGACATTTATCGACGTGTTATCGACTCCAGGCGATGCCGGACAGACAACCGGCTTAGCAGAGACTGCCGGCGTGGGTGCTCCCCATGAAAGGCTCGCCGAAGCACCCACCACGATTCCTATGCTGAGGGTGCTGACAAGTACCGAGCGTCGCCCCTTATTTTGAGCTGCCATGAATTACTCCCCGTTTCAGATTCATCGATGCGCGTCATGCGCACCATTGTCAGAAAAATTAAGTGACTGCCGTCACATTTAGAGATTGACACTTCACCCGATCCAACAGCCAGGGAGGTAAGTAAGTTCTTCGTTATCAAATCGTTATAAATTCAGGAGTCATAACACCCAAGTGGTACTTCGTGCGAACATATTTTGATGTTCTGTCTACAAAGAGAACAGAACCCATCACTCAATTATCTTTGTGAATCAAGCTACACAAACAAGCCCTGCCTACAAGCCTTGAGTAGCAGCGCCACATTTAATGCCATCGATAAAGCAAAAGAGCGCGAACACCATTGACACCGTCAATAGGCAGTTCGCGCTCTTTCAAATTCGTTAAGCGTCCGCGGAGTCGCTATCAACAGCAACCGCATGAGCAACTACTTCATACTCAGCTCGGTCTTGCGCTGCTTCAAGATGTGCTTCAAGTCGGATGGCTTCGATTGCATCCATGTCTTCGATGCCTTCAAAGGTTTCAATCGCATCGATGGCTTCAATATCTACTGTGTCAAGATCACCGATTGACGCTGATACACGAGCAGCAACATCTGCGGGATCAACCGCATTTGCTGGCCGACGACTCTTCGGTGATTCCACATGATCGTGCTCATGCATGTTCACCTTGACGCCGCGACCATTGCAAGCTTCACAGTTCGTTGAAAATGATTCGATCAATCCTGAGCCAATACGCTTTCGTGTCATCTGCACTAAACCAAGACTGGTGACTTCGGCAACCTGATGCTTCGTGCGATCGCGACCAAGACATTCAACCAAGCGACGCAACACAAGATCTCGGTTGCTTTCAAGAACCATATCAATGAAGTCGACGACGATGATTCCACCGATATCGCGCAACCGAAGCTGGCGAACAATCTCTTCAGCAGCTTCAAGGTTGTTGCTTGTGACGGTCTGCTCAAGGTTTCCACCTTGACCAGTGAACTTGCCCGTGTTGACGTCAACAACGGTCATCGCTTCAGTTCGATCGATCACAAGCGAGCCGCCTGAAGGCAACCAGACCTTGCGATCCAAAGCTTTAGCGAGTTGTTCATCGATGCGGTATTCCGCAAAAACATCGCTGTTCCCCACGTGATGCTCAAGGCGAACGGCTAGATCAGGCGCAACAGAAGTGACGTACTCCTGAACCGTCTGCCAGGCCTCACTGCCAGAGACAACCATTTTGTTTACATCTTCATTGAAGATGTCGCGAACGACCTTGATCGCAAGATCAGGTTCGCCATACAACAACGTTGGTGGTGTTGCATTTACCGCGCGAGTGCTGATGCCTTCCCATTGCGCCTTGAGTCGCTCTACATCCTGCTCAAGTGCAGCTTCAGGAGCGCCTTCAGCGGCAGTACGAACAATGACGCCTGCCTCCTCTGGCATTACCCGCTTCAAGATGGACTTAAGCCGCGATCGCTCAGTGTCTGGCAGCTTGCGACTGATACCTGTCATGGAACCATCTGGCACGTACACCAAGAAACGTCCAGGCAAAGAAATCTGGCTCGTCAACCGTGCACCCTTTTGGCCAACTGGATCCTTGGTGATTTGCACCAACACTGGATCGCCTGACTTCATGGCAAGTTCGATGCGCTTTGGCTGTCCTTCTAAGCCAGCCGCGTCCCAGTTCACTTCACCGGCGTACAGCACTGCATTGCGGCCGCGACCAATGTCAACGAAGGCTGCTTCCATGCTCGGCAGCACGTTTTGCACACGGCCCAAATAGACGTTGCCGACAAGCGAACCTGAAGATCCAAGTGTCACGTAATGCTCTACAAGCACTCCGTCTTCCAACACGGCGATCTGAGTGCGATCACCGTTTTGACGAACCACCATCACTCGATTTACGGCTTCACGACGAGCGAGGAATTCCGATTCAGTCAAGATTGGTGGACGGCGACGGCCGGCTTCGCGGCCTTCGCGGCGACGCTGCTTTTTGGCTTCCAAACGAGTCGAGCCACGCATGGTTGTAACGTCTTCACCCTTGGCACGCGGCTCGCGAACTTTGACCACAGTGTTTGGTGGATCATCAGCCGATGGTTCGAGGTCGTCATTGCCACGGCGGCGGCGACGACGGCGACGACGTGATGCAGCCTGCTCTTCAGTTTCGCCCTCAACGGCATCGACATCAGCATCAGCGTCTTCAGAAACATCTGACGAATCTTCTTCACCATTGTCGTTCTCAGAATCTTCTGTCAGGTCTTCGCCTTCACCGGTGCGCTTGCGGCGTCCGCGGCCACCGCGACGACGACGCCGACGGCGCTGGCCTTCTTCGCTGTCATCGTCAACCTCGCCCGCACCCTCTGCGTCGGCTTGCGGCGCATCTGTATCGGTGGTTTCTGTTTCAAGTCCAACTTCTTGGTCAGCTGCAGCCTTGCCTCGACGCTGAGTCGTGGGCCGTTTGGCCTTTTGTGTCTCTTTGCCGTCAGCTGATTCGGACATCTGTTCTGCAGCCGGGGTCGGAGCCATGAAGACTGGCGCCACAAAAGCTGCAGCAATTGGTGCGCGTGAGTTCTTAGGAGCGCCTTGCTTCGCAGTTGTCTCCTTGGGCGCAGCATCCTTGGGTGCAGAATCCTTGGCAACTACCTCTTGCTCGACGTGAGCGTGATCAGCAGAAACCTTGGTCTTGCGCGGTGGACGCGCAGTCTTTGGCTTAGCAGGTGCCTTGTCAGCAGGGTCCTGAGTCTTGACTGATGACTTTTCGGCCGCTTTCGCAGGGGCGCCCTTGATCTCGTCAACCTCAACTGGTGGACCAGCGGGTCGGCTCGCAGCCCGGCGACGGGTGCGAGGAGCAGGAGTTTCTGGATTGGATGTGGTTGAGCTTGGGTTTTCGTTGTCGACCATGTGGTCGACCCTCCTTCGGTGGCAAAACTTCTGCCAATCAGGTGTGTCTCCCGAGGAAAACACACAAAGCCATGGGGTTCTTGGCTCTCGCTAACCGCGGTCAAGAGCGAAGGGATCCCCTACGCCTTGGCCATCGGGGGCAAGTGGTCCCTGCGCCAGCCGGGTCACCCTCACAGGGGTGGGCGGCACGAGGTCAGCCACTCGCCGCAGCGCGGCAAGAACATCGTCAGGTCGAACAGCGGGAACGCTATGCCGAACAACCAAGGTGAGTATCGCACACTCTGGATCCAGCGGTATCGACTCTGGTGGATGTACCTCTGCGAACAGCACTGCTGACCGAGCATCAAAGGTCCGAATACCGGTCTTCATGAGGCGCTCCACGAGGACTTCCGTCTCTACAAGGAAGGCACTCACCGCTGAGTCGAGCTGACCATGCGTGACTCCTAGGAACTCCAAATGCCACACACTTGCTTCTAAACGGCCAGCGAAGTCGGGCGAGTTGGAGATGACTGCATCAATAATGTCTAAGCCTGGCGGTAACGCTTCATCCAGCGCTAGACGAATGCGATCAGGATCGCACTCCACCGTCACACCAATTTCAATGTATTCGGCTTCGCTGGCTGTGCCCGTTGGCGCAGCGTTGTTGTAAGAAACCTTGGGATGCGGCGAAAAGCCGGTACTGAAAGCGATCGGCACATTGGCCCGGCGGAGCGCGCGTTCAAAAGCCCGCTGAAAGTCACGGTGAGATGAAAAACGCAGACGCCCGCGTTTGGCATACTTCAAACGTATTTTTTGAATGGTTGGTGCGAAATCACGCACCGGGGCAGGACGAGCCAACTAGTTCACCACACTTGGCCGCATCATTGGCATCGGAAGTTCGGTAACACCTGTAGGCCCGACTTGAATGTCGGTGCCCAACTGGTCACAGACTCCACAATCCGAGCAAGGTGTCCAACGGCAATCGCCAACATTTTCTTCAGCAATTGCTGCCTGCCAGTCTTCCCAGAGCCATTCGGAATCAAGACCTGAATCAATGTGATCCCAAGGGAATACTTCAGTCTTTTGACGTTCGCGCGTGGTGTACCAATCAACGTCGACGATTTCATCAGCGAGTGCGACTTCTGCGGCATTCATCCAAAGGTCATAAGAGAAGTGCTCGCTCCAACCGTCAAAGCGCGCACCATCAAGCCAAGCCTGATGAATGACTTTTCCGACCCGGCGATCACCTCGGGACAGCAATCCTTCAATGATTCCAGGTCTGCCATCGTGATAGCGCATTCCGATTGCTTTGCCGAATTGCTTGTCAGCGCGAATCGCGTCTTTGAGTTTGTGCAGACGGGCATCTGTAGTTTCGTGATCCAACTGAGCCGCCCACTGAAACGGAGTGTGTGGCTTGGGGATAAAGCCACCAATTGAGATTGTGCAGCGAATGTCCTTTGTGCCCGCTGCTTCACGGCCAGCTCGGATGACTTCGCGCGCAAGTGCTGCAATCTGCAACACATCATCATCGGTTTCTGTCGGCAATCCACACATGAAATACAACTTCACCTGTCGCCAGCCTGCACCGTATGCCGTCGAAACGGTACGAATGAGATCTTCTTCAGTTACCTGCTTGTTGATGACTGTGCGCATCCGCTCACTGCCACCTTCAGGGGCAAAAGTTAAACCACTGCGTCGACCGTTACGTGATAGTTCATTTGCCAAATCAATGTTGAAGGCGTCAACGCGGGTGCTCGGAAGTGAAAGTGAGGTCTGATCACCTTCATAACGGTCAGCAAGAGCCTTCGCCATTTCTGCGATCTCTGAGTGATCGGCACTCGAGAGCGAAAGCAAGCCGATCTCTTGGAAGCCCGTTTTACATAATCCAGTGTCGATCATGTCGGCAACCGTGGTGATGCTGCGCTCGCGGACCGGGCGCGTGATCATGCCAGCTTGGCAAAAACGACAACCGCGTGTGCATCCTCGGAAAATTTCAACACTTAATCGCTCATGCACGGTTTCGGCGAGCGGAACCAGTGGAGCCTTTGGGTAAGGCCAAGCATCGAGATCCATCAGCGTGTGCTTGGAAACTCGCCATGGCACATCTGGGCTCGTTGGTACCACCCGCTGAATGCGACCGTCTGGCAGATAAGAAACGTCGTAGAACTTAGGAACGTAAGCAACGCCAGAAGTGGCAATCGACAACAACAGCCCATCGCGGCCGCCTGGCTGCCCATCATTTTTCCATTGCTGCACGAGTTCGGTGATCTTTAGGACCGCTTCTTCGCCATCGCCGATCACAGCTGCATCGATGAATTCAGCAATTGGTTCCGGATTGAATGCGGCATGCCCACCTGCGACAACCACTGGGTGATCGATCGTGCGATCTTTGGCAAAGATGGGAATTCCAGCCAGATCAATTGCCGTCAACATGTTGGTGTAACCAAGCTCAGTTGAAAATGAAAGCCCAAAGAGATCGAAGTCGCCAACGGATCGATGCGCATCAACAGTGAACTGCGGAACTCCTGCTTCGCGCATCAGCTTCTCAAGGTCAGGCCAGATTGAGTAGGTGCGCTCAGCGAGTGCGTTCGGAAGTTCATTGATGATTTCGTAAAGGATCTGGACACCTTGATTTGGCGCACCGACTTCGTACGCATCCGGGTACATGATCACCCAGCGCACGTCGACGGATTCCCACGGCTTAACCACCGCGTTGAGCTCGCCACCGACATATTGAATCGGCTTTGAAACCATGGGCAGCAGAGCCTCAACCTCGTTGAAGATGGAGGCGCCTTTTACTCGAGCATCTATAACGGTCACCTGCAGAGTGTACGTTGCTTTTAACTAGGGCAGTTGCTGCTGGCTATGCAATCGGACGTTCTGAAGCAATCCGACGGCTATCCAGACGGCCATCATCGACGTGCCTCCGGCTGACACAAAGGGCAACGGAACACCCGTGATTGGCATAATCCCAAGGGTCATGCCAATGTTTTCAAACATCTGAAAGGCCAGCCAAGCCACAATTCCCGTTGCCACTAGTCGGCCGTACATGTCGTCAGCCTTCATGGCAATGACAATCGCTCGCCATAGGACGATGCCTAAGAGCAGGATCAGAATTCCGGCACCGATGAAGCCCAGCTCTTCGCCGGCCACCGTGAAAATGAAGTCACTTTCATTGACTGGAACGAAGCGCCCCTGGGTTTGTGGACCGTTGAAGAGCCCAAAACCAAACCACCCACCGCCACCAATAGCGATCCTGGCCTGTGTTGAGTTATACGCAATGCTGCTTGCGTCAGCGGTTGGATTAATGAACGAGGTAAGCCGATCGACCTGATATTGCTTCAACAGCCCAAGTTGAATTGCTATGAGCACGCCAAAAATGGAACTCAGCAGCAGCCCAATCAGCCATTTCGTGCGAGCCCCACTTACCGCGATTACTGCAAGGGCTACTGATCCAAGGATCAACACGCTGCCCGTGTCGTTTTGCACCAAAATAATGAGCAAAGGCACAACTGCAACCCCAAGAGCGAACATCACATCTTTGTCCGCAGGTTCCTGATCTGCCCGATCTTTTTCAGACAGAATCACAGCCATCATCAAGATGACGGCAATCTTCACAAATTCCGAAGGTTGGATGGTGAAGCCACCAGGCAGTTGAATCCAAGCGCGTGCGCCCGCGATCTTTGTTCCAAGCCCTGGAACAAAGACCAAAAGCAATGAGACCGTCGAAATTGCATAGATCACTGGCGTGTATGCACGTAACCATCGGTAGTCCAACCGCGAAGCAACGTAACCAAGCGCTAAACCTAAAACAATGTTTATGACATGTTTCTTGAGATAGGACTGTGGATCAGTTGGCGAGGCAAGGTCAGCAAGGCTTGCCGACCACACCAACATTGCGCCAAGAATTGTTGCGGCTAATGCGGCCGCGAGCAGGACCCAATCAAGGTCGCGCAAGGACACCCCACTGTTGCTTGTGGGCGAGAAGCGCTGATCACTTGAACTCGTCACCGAAAACATACTCATCAGTTCACCCCTGAATTCTTACCCTTTGGTGCAACTGGAGTGCCGTCTGGCCGCACTTTCGGCAAATCAAGTTTTGGCATTCCACCGACGAGAATGCTCTTCGCCGAGTTCACGGATTTTCCGCTCACACCGAATAGTGCCTCATAGATTTTGCGCACACTGGGACCTGAAGTTCCCGAACCGGTGCCACCTTCAGCCACCATCATGACAATCGCGTACTTGGGGTTGTTTGCAGGCGCGTAGGACGCGAACCAAGATGTGGACACCTTGTTGCCGGTGACCTGTGCTGACCCAGTCTTTGATGCAACCGGGATCTGCGCCAACGGGAAGCCAGCAAACGGAGTCTTACCGGACCCTCTCACGGTCACTCCTGGTAACGCAGCCTGCAGAAAATCTATTGCCGATTTCGGAGCCGCGATCTTTGACTTGACCACAGGCGCAAAGTTTTCCAGAACCTTGCCCTCAGGGCCGATAACACCCTTGACCACTCGAGGTTGATACACGGTTCCACCATTTGCAATTGCTGAATAGACCATTGCCATCTGCAACGGAGTAACAACCGTGTCACCTTGTCCAATAGCGGCATTCAAAGCATCTCCCTCGCGCCATCGGAATCCGTCTGCACAATTCTCTTTATCCAACGCGGTATAGAAGTTTGCCAATGTTGGGTTGGTCTTACGTGTTTCTGAATAACCGTCAAGCGCATTCGCGCACCAACTGTCTTTCTTGCTATCCCAGTTCTCTGCCTTGAACAGTCGACTCGCAACACGTCCACCTGATTCACCAGGTAAGTCAACCCCTGTCTTAGTACCAAGACCAAACGACTTCGCCATATTGGCAATCGGATCTGGTGCGGTGCGCTCAGCACTCAGACCGCCACCTTGCTTCCACATCGTGTCAGCGATGCCATAAAAGACGGTGTTACACGAAACTTCTAGAGCCCGAGCGAGGGAAATTGCTCCGTATCCGCGGGATTCATAATTTCGGAAGGTTTGATTTCCGGCCTTGTACTCATTGGGGCATTTGTACTGCCCGTAAAGATTGAATTTTTCTTTCGCAGCAGCAGCAGTGCTAATAACTTTGTATGTCGAACCCGGTGCGAAGGTGCCCTGAATCGCATTCGAGGATAAGGCTTCTGAATTTTTCAGCTGCTCATACTGCTTTGTCGTCACGCCGCCAACCCAGATGGCTGGGTCATACGTGGGGTAACTCGCCATCGCCAGAACGTTGCCTGTTTTGACGTCAATGACCACGGCTGCCCCTGACTTACCTGGGTAACCCTGTGAGCGCGCACGTTGCACGGCATTCACGAGCTGATTTTCTACGACCGCCTGCAAATGAGCATCAATCGTGCTGACCAGATAATTGCCGGGGGTCGCGGCGTTGGTACCAATCTTGTTGGTGACGCGCCCTGACGTATCAATGGAAAGAGAGGTGACCTCAGGTTGACCGCGCAGCGCGGTATCGTATTGCGCTTCCAAACCAGAACGGCCCACAACATCAGTACGACGAAGCCGATCTGCCGCATTGGCATCAACTTGTGACTGTAGTTGTGATTCAGTCACCGGCCCGAGGTAACCCAAAATATGCGCGGCGTTCACTCCAAAAGGAGCCGGGTAGATGCGATTAGCCTGCAGTTGAGCGCTCACGCCAGGGAAGTCAGTTCGACGTTCCATGATGTTGATCGCTGTCTGAGTATCGATGCCATTAGCAATTGGGACTGGCTGGTAAGTCGACCCGTTCCAACACACAGGAGGTGGTTTCGCACCTTCGGTGCCACAGGTGAGGAGGCGATCAGTGATCTGTGATGTTGGAACATTGAGCAACAACGCCAAGCGATTAATGACCGCGGCGCCTTTATCCTTAGCCCGACCTAGCGTCACACGGTCAACAGTTACTTCCAAAGTCGTGCGGTTGGAGACGATTGGGCGCCCCGCTTGATCCAGAATTAAGCCTCGCACTGCTGGACGCACGATTTCTCGAACGGAGTTGTTCGCGGAGGCGTTGAGATAAAAGTCGCCGCTAATAATTTGTAGAAACATCAAGCGGGCGAAAAGTGTGACAACCAGAGACAAGACCAGTACCCCGAACACCATGAGGCGCAGCATGGAGCGATCACGCACGCTGCGCTCCCCTCAACTGGCAGTACAGAACCTGCGACTGTGACTGATCAAATGCTCGGATAGTTCCATTAACGCACTTACCAGCCTTCACACTGCAACCTCGGGGGTGAATTTTTGCACCACCCAGCCCACCGGGACCACTACGAGGGGCGCCAGAAAAGCCGCATAGATCGCGCCGCTCAAGATGAGTCCGGCCATATTTGCCCACACCACCGTTGGTTGTCCAAGGACCGAATCGATGACCCCTCGAGCCAAAATCACTGCTCCGACCGTGCCTGAAGTCAGACCAATAAGTAAGGGAACGGTGCGATCACGTGGATCAAGGGCTCGACCGACGAAGAAAGCGGCAGCCATGAAGAGCAGCGCGTTCACTCCGATTACCCCTTCAGTGGACGGAGCCAGATCAACCAAAATTCCAGCAGCAAAGCCGTAGATCATCCCCATCGCCGAGCCGTACGCCAGCGCAACGGCAATCACCGAAACCAAGATGAGGTCAGGCGTCGAACCTGGTAATCCGAGCCGGCCTAGGAAGGAGTTCTGCGTTAAGAACGAGATCAGGAATATCACCACAAGGATAAAGACTTGGCGTAACCACATTAGGAAGCCTTCGGCGAAGGCTGTGGCGAGGGATCAGACCAACTCCCACGCGTAGCTGCACTCGGGTTTCCTGTGGTCGAAGGTATGGGTGTCGCACTCAAAGAAGGGGTGACTTCCTGTGGTCGAGCAGGTAACACCGAATCCCTTGGGTCTGTCCGAGGAGGACGAACGACAACTCCAACGATGGACAGCGCTGACATCCGCGCAAACGGCTTGATAGCAGCTACCCGAGTAAGTTGACCGGCAGTGCCTCGTACCTCGGTCACTTCACCAATTGGAATTCCTGGTGCATAGGGCTTGCCATTTTTTGAACCGAAGGTCACCAACGCTGTACCAATGTCAACATTGGCGAGTGGATTCAACATCTGGAACTCAAGGGAGTTTTGATCTCCGGTGCCAGAAAGAATACCGACTTCATCACTTCCTGCAATCCGGGCACCAACCGACATTGACGGGTCAACAATCAGCACTACCGTTGATGTTGTGCGGTGTACTGCAGACACTCGCCCAACAAGTCCGTCAGCATTAATCACTGACATATCTCGTTCTATGCCATCTTGAGTGCCAATGTCGATCGTGATTGTCCAACTAAATTCCTGTTCAGGACCAACAGCAATAACTTCAGCGGGCGTGATGCGGTATCTGCCGGCACCCGCTACTCGTAGTAGCCCATCAAGTGCATCTGCGCGAGCGCGGTCTTGTGCTGAACGGCGAACAAGGTCACTTAACGCTTGATTTTCTGCTTGTAACGTATTGATTTGATCGCGTTGATCGCCCCATGTTCCCCACCAATCACCAATGGCCAGGATGGGTGAGAAAATCGTGGCACCTGCCCGTTCAACCCCGCCAAGTGCGGTTCCGACAACTGAACGGAAGGTTGCAAACGGGCCTTTCCCACCACGCAGGTCAAGAATTGCAAACGTAAGTGACACAACAATAAGGACCGCGATAACCACTCGTGCGCGGCGCTGAAACATGGTGAAATATCGGCTGGTCTAGTGACCGGCCGTCCTAACGCCGTGGCTCGGAAACGAGTACTGCCTGGAGTGCATCGAATTCCTCGACACACTTTCCGGAACCTAGAACTACGCAATCAAGCGGGCGGTCGGCGATCAAGATTGGCATGCCTGTTTCGTGACGCAAACGCTCATCAAGGCCGCGCAGCAGGGCTCCGCCCCCAGTGAGCACGATGCCTCGATCCATGATGTCGCCCGATAGCTCAGGTGGAGTGCGATCAAGGGTGGCTTTCACCGCAGCCACGATTGCATTAACCGGCTCATCGATTGCCCGACGAATTTCTTCTGCTGACACCACGATGGTTCGCGGCAAGCCGGTAACAAGATCGCGTCCGCGAATTTCAGCATGTGGCTCATCCGGCAAAGGGAATGCCGAACCAATTGCGACCTTGATTTCTTCTGCAGTGCGCTCACCAAGCATCAGCGAGTACTCGCGCTTCACGTAATTGATGATCGCGTTATCGAGTTCATCGCCACCAACTCGAACAGACAGGCTGGTAACAATGCCGCCAAGTGAAATCACGGCGACTTCAGAAGTGCCGCCACCGATATCGACAATCATGTTGCCCGTTGGCTCGTGCACGGGAAGTCCGGCGCCAATTGCTGCGGCCATCGGTTCTTCAATAATGAAGACCTTGCGGGCTCCTGCTGCGTAGCCAGCATCCTTGACCGCACGCTGCTCAACACCCGTAATACCTGAAGGAACACAGATGATGAGTCTGGGTTTTGCAAGGTGGCGGCGCTTGTGCACTTTTTGAATGAAGTAGCGCAGCATGCGTTCGGTGGTGTCGAAGTCTGCAATCACGCCGTCTTTGAGCGGTCGAATGGCAACGATGTTGCCGGGGGTGCGCCCAATCATTCGCTTGGCTTCTGAGCCAACCGCCAAGATCCCGCCTGTGTTGTTGTTGATAGCCACCACTGATGGCTCATTGAGCACGATGCCGCGGCCGCGCACATACACCAAAGTATTGGCCGTACCTAGGTCGACGGCCATATCTCGGCCGACGAACGAAGACGAACCGTGAGCCATGGTCAGGCGACCTCTCTGCAGCAGGATGAGTGGCCTATCTTACGGCCAAGCCAAGGTTAGGCAGACACTTCGATGCGCGAAGCCCGGGCAAGCTCGAGCTCGCGAAGGCGCTGTTCTAGGCGTTTTGCCACCTCTGGCGTGGCATTTAGGGCGAAAGCGGCAGCCACCACGGCCCCTAAATCAGCCCGATAATCGTGGCCCAAGCTTTGAAATTGCCCTGGTTTGACGTTCGTTGCAAAGAGCACATCCACACACACCTGGGCCCAGGTCACCCAAGGCATCCAAGTCATGGATTCGGGGATATTTCGACCGCGCGGCTTGGCTGAGTCCAGCCAGAGGGGGCTGTGCCCAAGCAAATCCGGACGGAAGCGGACCACAGGATCACCATCGTGCTCCAAGAACCAGACCCGAGGCCGATCGGTGAGGTCAGCCGGAATTTGTTCAGGCCGATCCACGGTGATGCTGGATTGGGCGCAGCGAGCATGGAATTCGTCAGCGACCTTGCCACCTGGCGTGCCAACCCACAGGGCCTGGGCAATGCCGTACGCATCCAGATCGATAAGCCCAGCCCCAACTGCCGCCTCTTGAACCTTGGCGCCCAGACTCTCGCCATAGAGCAAGAGTGCGGGCTTGGTCGGCCGATCTCGAAGTTCAGCGAGGATGGCGTCAAGAAGCTCGCGTTGGGTTTGGGCTGCAAGAGCAACCTTGCCTAGTGACAGAAATGACGGCAGTAGGCCGTAGCCAATAGCAACTGTTGCGCAGTTGCCTAGTGAAAGAATTTCGAGAACATCCACCGGAGTGCTGTTTGCGTAGCCGGTACCTGCGGGTGCCTGAATCAATAGGTGCGCTCGATCAAATGCACCTGTGCGATGTAACTCTTGGATGGCTAACTGAACCCGCTCAGAAACTGTTGCGGCAGATTCGACACCAATAAACACCCGAACCGGTTCGATAATCCGTGTTTCTTGGGTAACGAAATTGACATCTTCTGGTGTTGTTACCGTGCTAACAAATCGCGCACCTTCGCGTCCCAATGACGTGTAAGGAATCGCTGAGGCATCGGAACCCGTCACGAGTGGGTCACTTGGCGGCTTCGCAAAACCGATATCAATCTCACTGCCCTTTTTAGCAATTCCAGTCAGAGCGTTGCCAGCCGCGTATTTACCGGCAAGCCCAGCAACTGCGAAAATCCCTGCTGTTGCAAACATTGCTGCTGGTACTCGCTGTGGTCGCCGTGCAGCCGCGATCAACACATCAACGCCAACTCCAGTGAGCAATCCGGTGATTCCCCCAAGAGTGCCCGGGAATGCCCCCTGAACATTTGCCGGCCACGGCACCAATGTTTTACCGCGAGCCTTGAAACCTACGTACCCTCCAACAGCGGCGCCTAAACCAAGGCCGAGCGCGGAGGGACGCATCTTTCGCAGACCGTCTACAGCTCTGGGAAGAACAGTGCGATTTCGCGAGCTGCCGAATCAGGTGAGTCTGAACCGTGAGTGACGTTCTCCTGCATCTGAGTTGCAAGATCACCACGAATGGTTCCCATTTCGGCTGCGGCTGGGTTTGTCGCACCCATCATGTTGCGCCACTGCACGATTGCTGCTTCGCCTTCGATCACTGCAGCAACAAGCGGTCCACTGGTGATGAACTCCACGAGGCTCTTGAAGAAGGGCTTACCGGCGTGCTCGGCGTAATGTGCTTCGGCGATGGCAACAGGCAAAGTGCGCATTTCCAGGGCGACGATGGTGAAGCCCTTGCGCTCGATGCGACTGAGAACTTCGCCGACAAGGCCACGGGCGACGCCGTCAGGCTTAACTAGCACGAGGGTGCGCTCAGACATGTTGCTCCTTCAAAGAAATTGATGAAGCCCTATCCTACCGGTGGAATCTGGCGTGCTCGCTCGGCCTTCAAGACATCGACCTTGGTGCCTTGGTGAATGGCCGCGTACCAAAGCACGAGAAAAAGCCCACCGACAATGAACATGACCGGTACGAGCACACCAATCGCTAGGACTGGAATCTGCAATATCCAGCCTGCGGTTAAGCCCCATGGTCGGCGCAATGTGCCAACGGCTAAGAACAACACAACCATTAATACAAACCCAAGGATGAAGATCAAGGTTTTGTTTTCGTGGTCGCCATTGGTCCCTGCAACGAGAACGCCCAGGAACACCACGATCGCTTCCATGCTCAAAACGGCAGAACACAGAATCTTCACTGGAGGTGTTTCCTTCCCTTTTGCATCATTTCCTTGGCTTCGCCAACAAGCACGATCGATCCAGTTACGAGCACTCCCCCGCCCCCGTAGACCGCGTCAACTTCAGCCAGGGTGACGGCCTGATCAATGGCTTCAGACAGATTCTTGGCGATGATCACTCGATCTTCGCCAAATACTTCATGTGCAATTTCGGCTAGGGCTTCAGAAGACATTGCGCGCGGTGAAGAGGGTTCAGTAAGAATCACGGTGGAAAGAATTGGCTCAAGTGGAATCAAGAAGTTCAAGGCATCTTTGTCTTCAAGAATTCCGATCACACCGATCAGAGTTGCGAATTCAAATGAATCCTCAAGAGCGGCAGCAAGAGCGACGGCACCTCCTGGATTGTGTGCGGCATCCAGCACAACAGTTGGTGTTCGTCGAACAATCTCTAATCGTCCAGGGGACGTGAGTTGGTCGAGCCCTGCCCGAATAACATCGTCATCAACTGGCGGTTTACCGGCTCCCATGAATGCTTCAACTGCACAAAGTGCTGCAGACGCATTGTGTGCTTGATGCTCGCCAAAAAGCGGTACAAAGACTTCATCAATGCGACCACCGATACCAAGGAGACTTAGCATCTGGCCGCCGACTGCAATTTGACGATCCATGAGTCCAAAGTCAGTACCTTCGCGAAATGCGATTGCGCGAACTTCAGTTATTCGTTCAGATAAAACTTCTGAAACGGCTTCATCTTGAGCTGCGATAACAACATAAGAATCCGGCTTGATAATTCCAGCTTTTTCAGCGGCAATCTGCTCGACAGTGTCGCCAAGGTAATTTTGATGGTCAAGTGAGATTGGGGTGATGACTGCAACCTGACCGTGGGCCACGTTCGTGGCATCCCATGATCCACCCATGCCCACTTCAATGATCGCGACGTCCACTGGAGCATCAGCGAACGTGGCAAAGGCTAGGGCTGTCATCACTTCAAAGAACGACAATTTTGGTCCACCATCGGCCACTGAGTTCGCATCCACCAAGTCGACATAAGGCGCCACGTCATTCCAGACATGCAAAAAACGCTCAGCATCGACCGGCTCGCCGTCTAGACAGATTCGCTCCCGTGGGTCAATGAGGTGCGGAGAGGTGAAAAGCCCAGTTCGCAGGCCATAGGACCTCAGCATGATTTCAATCATTCGTGCGGTCGAGGTCTTGCCATTGGTGCCCGTCACATGAATCACTGGATAGGCGCTCTGCGGATCCCCTAAAAGTGTGGTCAGGGAGGCAATTCGTGAGAGCGATGGCTCTAATTGGCTTTCTGGCCACCGCGCAAGCAGGTTTTGCCATACCTCGTTGAGGGCGGCGGACTCTGTTTCTTGGGAACGGCTCACTAAGCACCAGTCTAGGCAATGCAAGGCAAACAATAAGATTGCCCACCATGACCGGCACCCGCGTACCTGAAAAGCCCACCCTTGACGGACTTGAAGATCGTTGGGCTGCTGCCTGGGACCAACAAGGCAGTTACACCTTTGATCGCACGAAGACGCGCGACCAAGTGTTTTCCATCGATACGCCGCCACCAACGGTCAGTGGCTCACTGCATGTCGGACACGTTTTTTCGTACACCCACACCGACTGCATGGCTCGTTATAAGCGGATGCGCGGCTACGAAGTCTTCTACCCCATGGGTTGGGATGACAATGGCTTGCCCACTGAGCGCCGCGTACAAAACTTTTATGGCGTTCGTTGTGATCCGAGCCTGCCGTATGACCCAGACTTTTCGCCACCAGCAACGCCAGATACAAAACAGCAAGTTGCTATCAGCCGTCGCAATTTCATCGAACTGTGTGAACAACTTACTGTTGAAGATGAGGTTGTCTTCGAACAGTTGTGGCGCCGTCTTGGTTTATCCATTGACTGGTCGCAGACGTATCAAACTATTGGTGCGAATTCACAAATGGTCAGCCAACTGGCTTTTCTTCGCAACCTCAAGCGTGGCGAGGCATACCAAGCCGAAGCGCCGACACTGTGGGATGTCACATTTCGCACCGCGGTCGCCCAAGCAGAACTTGAAGACCGCGAACGCCCGGGCGCTTATCACCGAATTGGATTTCCGACTACTGTCGATCCGAGCACCAAAGTCTTTATTGAAACCACTCGCCCAGAACTCCTAGCAGCATGTGTCGCCTTGGTCGCACATCCAGATGACGAGCGCTACCAACCACTTTTCGGCACGACTGTCACGTCTCCGGTCTTCGGAGTGGAAGTTCCAGTTGTGGCGCATCAACTCGCTGACCCGGAAAAGGGATCAGGCATCGCAATGATTTGTACGTTCGGTGATCTCACCGACGTCATCTGGTGGCGCGAACTACAACTGCCTACGCGCCCAATCATCGGCTGGGATGGACGTATCCTTCCTGACACTCCAGAGTGGATTACCACCTCCGAAGCCAAGGCACATTACGAGCATATTGCCGGAGCCACGAGTCACACTGCGAAAGAACGCGTCGTAGCGCTACTGAACCAAAGCGGTGACATTGTTGGTGAGCCGCGCGAAATTATGCATCAGGTGAAGTTCTTCGAAAAGGGCGACAAGCCACTTGAAATTGTTACGACTCGACAGTGGTACATCAGCAATGGTGGGCGCGACCCAGAGCTTCGTGCAGAACTCGTCAAGCGCGGAAGTGAAATCAAATGGCATCCAGCACACATGAAAGTTCGCTACGAAAATTGGGTTGAAGGGCTGAACGGCGATTGGCTGATTTCTCGCCAACGCTTCTTCGGTGTGCCAATCCCGCTTTGGTATCGCTTAGATTCAGAGGGAAATCCGATCTATTCCGAGATCATGATGCCCGAAGAAACAGACCTTCCGATTGATCCGAGCACGGATACCCCTGCGGGCTTTGACCCGCAGTCTCGCAATCAACCCGGTGGTTTCATGGCCGATCCTGACGTAATGGACACCTGGGCCACCTCGTCTCTTACCCCGCAGATTGCTGGCGGCTGGGAACGAGATCCAGATCTTTGGGCTCGTGTATCACCCGTTGACGTGCGCCCTCAAGCTCACGAAATCATTCGCACTTGGCTTTTTAGCACTGTGGTGCGCAGTCACTTAGAAGATAACCGGCTGCCTTTTCTCAACGCTGCAATCTCTGGCTGGATTTTGGATCCAGATCGCAAGAAGATGAGTAAATCTAAAGGCAATGTTGTGACCCCCATGGGCCTCCTCGATGAATACAGCGCCGATGCGGTTCGCTATTGGGCCGCATCAGGTCGCCCTGGCACCGACACTGCTTTCGATGTCGGCCAAATGAAGATTGGTCGCCGTTTGGCAATCAAGTTACTGAATGCGAGCAAGTTCGTTCTCGGTCTGGATGCAACGCAAAATGACGCTGCGATCAGTGAAGATGTCGATAAGGCACTGCTTGCTCAACTTGCCAAAACTGTTGAACAAGCAACGAATGCTTTTGAAGACTTCAACTACGCCCGCGCGTTGGAAGTTGCTGAGAGTTTCTTCTGGAATTTTACCGATGACTATGTCGAACTCGTGAAGGTGCGTGCTTACAGCGACACTGATGTAGCTGGTGCTGATTCTGCGAAGGCTGCTCTTGCAACCACCTTGGATGCACTTTTGAAACTCTTCGCACCATTCCTGCCATTCGTGACCGAAGAGGTCTGGAGCTGGTGGCAAGAAGGCACGATTCATCGCAGCGAATGGCCAAGCTCAGAGGCCATCTTTGCTCTTGCCGGCAATGGGGATGCTGCAATGGTTGCGGATGTCTCAGAAGCCTTGTCGCAGATTCGCAAGTCAAAATCTGACGCAAAGGTGAGCATGCGTGCCGTTATAGAGTCAGCAGTCATTAGCGCCAGCGAGGATCAGAACAAGCGACTGCAGTTGGCCGCGAAGGATCTCTCATCGGCAGGTTCGATTCAATCCCTCACGTTCGCACCTGGCGCAAACATCGAAGTTTCTGTAGTGCTTGCAGCTACTGCAGAATAAAACCGCCCCGATCGCGAGACCCTGGGATGCCCCCCAGCGATCCCAGAACTTCACAAACAAGGCGGCATAACCGAGGTTATCGCATTCGTTGCGTTTTCGCTATGTCAGCAGTGGATAAAACATAGCAAGTCGTGTCAAATAGGTGAGCCTAAAATTCAGAAAGTATCGGAAAGCAGTCGATCGGTGCGAGATCAATCAGTTATGCAGACTTGTTTTGGCGCTCTTCTTCGCGCGGAACCAAGGTCGGGAGCGTGTTATTTCGCACCACTTCATCCGTGATGATCACTCTGGCTATATCAGTGCGGCTTGGCACGTCATACATAACATGAAGCAATACTTCTTCAAGAATGGCGCGAAGCCCGCGGGCACCCGTGCCACGAACCAGAGCTTGGTCTGCGATCTCGTCGAGCGCTTTCGGAGTAAATTCCAACTCAACATCGTCGAGTTCAAAGAGTTTCATGTACTGCTTAACTAGCGCGTTCTTTGGCTCGCTGAGTACAGCAACCAAAGCAGATCGATCTAGTTTGTTCACTGCAGTGAACACTGGCAAGCGACCGATGAACTCAGGGATCATGCCGAACTTCAGCAAATCCTCTGGCATGACATGGCTGAAAACATCGAGTGAATTGGCATCAATCGTTGAACGCGCTTCGCCAAGGCTATCGAATGTGAAACCCAGCTTTTTCTTGCCGAGGCGCTGCTCAATTATTTGATCAAGACCCGCGAATGCTCCACCGACGATGAACAGCACATTCGTGGTGTCAATCTGAATGAATTCTTGATGTGGGTGCTTGCGGCCACCCTGCGGTGGAACCGATGCAGTGGTCCCTTCAAGGATCTTCAACAAGGCTTGCTGAACACCTTCACCGGACACATCGCGCGTGATCGACGGGTTTTCGCTTTTGCGAGCAACCTTGTCGATTTCATCGATGTAGATGATGCCAGTTTCAGCCTTTTTGACGTCGTAGTCTGCGGCCTGGATGAGTTTGAGCAGGATGTTCTCAACATCTTCACCCACATATCCAGCTTCGGTGAGTGCGGTTGCATCTGCGATCGCAAAAGGCACGTTGAGCATTCTGGCTAACGTTTGCGCCAGCAATGTTTTGCCAGAGCCGGTAGGCCCAAGCAACAAGATGTTGGATTTCGCGAGCTCAATGGCATCTTCTTTGCCAGAGTCACCGGCTTGCACCCGCTTGTAGTGGTTATAGACCGCTACAGCTAACGACTTTTTCGCGGAATCTTGACCGATGACGTATTGGTTAAGGAATTCGAAAATTTCGCGCGGCTTAGGAAGTTCACCCAGACCCAGTTCAACGGCGTCGCTAAACTCTTCTTCAATGATCTCGTTACATAGGTCAATGCATTCGTCGCAGATGTAGACGCCTGGACCCGCAATGAGCTTCTTGACCTGCTTCTGGCTCTTTCCACAGAAAGAACATTTGAGCAGATCTCCGCTCTCACCAATGCGTGCCACGTCTATGCCTTCCTGGATAAATCAAACTGACGACACTGACGTTACCTTGCCGAGGCCCTTCATGCAGAAATAGGCCTCGGCGCGCCGCCGCTCGAGAGCAGGATGAGGTGATTTATGCCTTGCGTGACGCAATCACTTGATCGATGATGCCGTATTCCTTGGCACCAGCAGCGGTAAGAATCTTGTCGCGCTCGATGTCGTTGCCGATCTGCTCGTGATCCTTGCCAGTGTGATGAGCAAAGAGACCGATCATTTCTTCACGCATCCGCAGAATCTCATTGGCCTGAATCTCAATATCAGATCCTTGCCCACCACCCTCGGTGTACGGCTGGTGAATCAAGATTCGAGCATGTGGAAGTGCAAAGCGCTTGCCTGGCGTACCAGCAGCAAGAATGACAGAAGCAGCTGAAGCAGCTTGACCAAGACAGACGGTCTGAATCTGTGGCTTCACAAATTGCATGGTGTCGTAAATCGCCGTCATTGCTGTGTACGAACCACCTGGCGAATTGATGTAGATCTGAATGTCACGATCAGGGTCCATCGACTCAAGACAGAGCAACTGAGCCATAACATCATCTGCTGAAGCATCATCGATCTGAACACCCAAGAAAATGATGCGCTCTTCAAAGAGCTTTGTGTAAGGGTTGTGAGTGCGTTCACCGTTGGCATGCTTCTCGCGAAATTCAGGCAAGATGTAGCGGCTTTGGGGATTGAGATAGTTCACTTTGCTTCTCCCTTGGCACTCTTTTTCACGGTAGCCGGAGCATCCGCTGCGGAGGTGTACACGTGATCAATAAGACCGTAAGCCTTTGCTTCGTCTGGCATGAACCATCGATCGCGATCTGAATCAGTCTGGATCGTTTCAAGTGACTGGCCGCTGTGGTCAGCGATCAATTGAGCAAGACGCTTCTTCAGTAACAACATCTGTTCTGCTTGGATTTTGATGTCAGACGCAGTTCCGCCGATGCCGCCGAGCGGCTGATGCATCATGATGCGGGTGTTTGGAGTGGCGTAACGCTTGCCCTTGGCTCCAGCACACAACAGGAATTGCCCCATTGAGGCGGCTAGTCCCATCGAGATCGTTGCTACGTCGTTCGGGATCAACTGCATGGTGTCGTAAATAACCATGCCCGCAGTGACAGAGCCGCCGGGAGAGTTGATGTAGAGCGTGATGTCCTTTTCTGGATCTTCAGCAGCAAGCACCTGCAACTGCTTAGCAATGCGGTTGGAATTTTCATCCCGCACTTCACCCTCAAGCCAGACGATTCGCTCGCGAAGGAGACGCTCGTCGAGCATGTCGCCGAAGCCAGACATGCCGCCACCTGCCATAAATGGACCGGTCGGTACAGAAAAACTGTTGCTCACGCGAACCTCCAAAAGAGAACTGTCCTGACCCTAACCTGCGCAGGGGGTCAGAACTTCCCCAGATGGGGTCGTGTTCGCCCCTAGCCAAATGAAATAAAAACGGGCACCACCCGGAGGCAGTACCCGTTTTGAGTTAGGAGGTGAGTATTACTCGGATTCAGTGACGCTCGGGTTGAGATCAGTTTCCAAGATCGCAAGATCAACCACGTTGCCATCAGCATCGACAATTGAAACCTGCTTCATCGCTGCAGCCAGCGCCTTGCCACGACGAATGTCTTGAATTGCCATCGGAACCTGGTTGGCGGACATCAAGGCCTGAGCGAACTGATCCGGAGCCATGCCGTAGCGAGGCGCGTTTTGCACCAGCCAAGCGGATAGTTCAGTTTCGCCGACTGAGATCTCTTCGATTTCGGCGATCTTGTCGAGAATGAACTGGCTCTTTAGGCCGGTGCGAGCCTGCTCTTCAACTTCGGCGCGATGAGATTCTTCGCCGGCGTGACCGTCGGAGAAGTGATCTTCCACTTCAGCCTTGATGACCCCTTCTGGCAGTGGAATATCAATGAGTGCCAAGAGGGCTTCATGGGTCTTCTCGCGAGCTTCGTCGGCCTGCTGCAGCTTCTTCATGCGAACAAGGCGCTCTTGGACGTCCGCGCGCAATTCGGCGACCGTATCGAATTCGGACGCTAACTGAGCAAAGTCATCATTGAGTTCAGGGAGCTCGCGTTCGCGCACGGACTGCACTTTGACGTGCACAACAAGGTCAACGCCAGTCCAATCACCGTTTTGTGGGGTGAATGAGAAGGTCACTTCGCCATTTTTCACAGCGCCGCGAACCGCCTCGTCAAAACCAGGCAGCATGCCTTCAGTTCCGAGTTCGTATGACAACGCATTGCCAACGAGGTCGTCAACTGAGTCGCCTTCGGGAGTTTCGCCAGCGAGATCAACGAGAAGTACGTCGCCATCAATTGCTGCGCGATCCACATCTTTCAATGTTGCAAAGCGAGTGCGAAGTGAGGTGAGCTGGGTTTCGATGTCTTCGTCAGTTGGTGTGGCGTTAGCAACTTCAACCTTCACCGTGTCATAGGCAGGTAGTTCAAACTCTGGGCGAACGTCTACCTCAGCCGTGAAAGACAGCAGTTCGCCGTCTTTGATGTCGGTTACTTCGATATCCGGGCGAGCAACGGGAACGATGCTGTTCTCGCGAAGTGCTTCGTCGTATGCCTTGGGCACAGCGTTATTGACAGCCTCGTCAAGAACTGCTCCCCGGCCGAAGCGCTGTTCGATGACGCGAGCTGGAACCTTGCCCTTGCGGAAGCCAGGAACGACGACCTGCTTGCCGATTGTGGCGTATGCCTCGTCAAAGGATTCCTTGAGTTCATCGAAAGGAACTTCGATGACAAGCTTGATCCGGGTAGGCGACAGGGTCTCGACAGTGCTCTTCACAGCGGTTCACTCCTGGTTGTTGGACGACCAAACCCCATGCTGACCGAACAGGGTTTTTGGTCGGGGTGACAGGAGTCGAACCTGCGATCTTCTGCTCCCAAAGCAGACGCGCTAGCCACTACGCTACACCCCGCTAATTGCGGAGATCTGAGCATAGAGGACGTGCGTTTGATCCCCTAACTCGGTATCAATTTGGTGCTAAATCGGACGAATGCTCGACTCGAGACCTCACACCGTTACACTCTGCTGCGTTGGTCTACCCAACACTGCGGGTGTAGCTCAATGGTAGAGCCCCAGCCTTCCAAGCTGGTCATGCCGGTTCGATCCCGGTCACCCGCTCCACGTTGTCCGTCTGGCTCCCAGTGTTCACCCATGACATGCACGTCCACTAAGATAGTTGCATGTTGCAACCAACTACCTCTCAGCTCGAGCGAGCTCGTGCATTGCTCGCGCAGGCGGCCGGAGATTGCGCCAGTACCCAGGTGGCTGTTGAAGTAATCCAACTCCTCATGACTGCTAAGCGCGTTGGTCCCGGCCAACATGAACAAGCCACAGTCAGCGCGATGTTGAGCAAACTGGCCCTCCAAGGCCCCATGCGCTCAGCCGATCTCTCCCACTTCTTACAACTGGATCCTTCAACCGTGAGCCGGCACATCAACTCACTGGTCGACAGCGAATTCGTTGCGAAAACCACTGACAATCACGACCGCCGAGTGCAATGGATCCAGATCACCGACAGTGGCCGGGCCCGGCTCCAAACCCGAATGAATGAGCGCATCACCCAACTAGAAAAAGTCACCGACAGCTGGTCTGAAGCCGATCGCCAGTTGTTCAGCGCGCTGCTTTCCAGATTTGTTACGGACTTTGATCGCACAATTAACGAAGCTGATCACGAAGCGGAGCAAGCATGAGCCAGACCGAACAAGATCAAAATCCAGGGTTAGCTCCAGATCCTGAGGCCGCACTCATCGCAGGTGGCGCACCGGCAGAAGATCGCATCACTGGTGCTCGTCTTCGCTGGATCATGATCGCCTTAATGCTGACCATGTTCTTGGCGGCGCTTGATCAAACGATCGTCTCGGTCGCGCTGCCTCGCATCGT
>JBAXJN010000001.1:0-57195 GCA_037137855.1 Actinomycetes bacterium | reverse complement strand
TTAAGCATGGGACGAATACTTTCTTACATGGATTCACTTGGGGTGGACATCCCGTATCGTCAGCTGTTGCACTTGCAAATCTAGATATCTTTGAACGCGAAGGTTTGAATCAACGAGTGCGAGACAACGAGGAACTCTTCCTCAAACATCTCGATCAACTTCGCGACCTACCTATTGTCGGCGACGTGCGAGGTGCTGGTTACTTCTATGGCATTGAGTTAGTGAAAGACAAAGCATCCAGAGAAACGTTCACCGACGAAGAGTCCGAGCGATTGATTCGTGGTTTCATCTCCAAGGCGATGTTTGCTAACGGCTTGTATTGTCGATCAGATGACCGCGGAGACCCGGTGGTTCAGGTTGCTCCCCCACTCATTGCAGGGGAAGAGCAATTCGAAGAGATGACTCAGATCTTGCGTAGTGTGCTTACCGAAGCTTGGGGAATCATTTAGTTATCTGCCTTGCTTACCCATCAGCAAAGGTGCAATGTTGTCGAGCACACGAATATCTTCGATCGTGCTCGGCACTGCTTCGGGTCGTCCATCAGCGATGCCACGCATGGTGCGGCGTAAAATTTTGCCCGATCGCGTCTTAGGTAAACCTTGAACAATTACGACCTCTTTGAGCGCGGCTACCGCACCGATCTCATCGCGAATCGATTGAACGATCTCTTTTTCAAGAATCCCTGGATCAATTTCTGCGCCAGACTTGAGCACGACGAAGGCACGAGGGATCTGGCCCTTGAGCTGATCCTGCACACCTATAACAGCACATTCTGCGACGAGTGGGTGTGATGCCACGATTGCTTCCATCGACCCTGTTGAGAGTCGATGCCCGGCAACGTTGATGACGTCGTCATTGCGCCCCAAGACATACACATATCCATCTTCGTCGATGAATCCCCCGTCTCCGGTCGTGTAATACCCGTCAAACGTTGTTAAGTAAGCCTCGATGTAGCGCTGATCATCGCCCCATAAAGTCGGCAGAGTCCCTGGCGGCATGGGAAGCTTGATGACGATCGAGCCTTCGACTCCGGCCGGAACTTGATTTCCTGCACCATCGACAACCTGGACGTCATAGCCAGGCACCGGCACACTTGGCGAACCGGGCTTAATCGGCATTGGTTCTAGCCCGCGAAGGTTTGATGCGATTGGCCAACCAGTTTCAGTCTGCCACCAATTATCAACCACCGGGACTTGCAAATGGTCTGTTGCCCAAAGGTAGGTGTCAGGATCTAACCTTTCGCCTGCTTGAAATAAAGTTCGCAGGGAACTGATGTCATATTGCGCGAGCAACTTGGCGTCTGGGTCATCCCGCTTGATGGCTCGAATAGCAGTAGGTGCACAG
The DNA here is from genome assembly GCA_037137855.1 of Actinomycetes bacterium. Taxonomy (GTDB): domain Bacteria; phylum Actinomycetota; class Actinomycetes; order S36-B12; family S36-B12; genus UBA11398. The sequence goes on along the minus strand of JBAXJN010000001.1, from coordinate 55,851 downwards.
AAAAGGGCATTCACTTTATATTCTTCGATCACGCGCCAAAAGGCTCCAGCGTCCGGTGTGCCAACTGGCTTCCCTTCATACATCACCGTAGTAGCACCACTGATAAGTGGCGCATAAACGATGTAGGAGTGACCAACCACCCAGCCCACATCTGATGCTGCCCAAAAAACATCACCCGGACCAATGTCATAAACATTGCCAAGTGACCAAGCCATCGAAACAGCATGACCGCCGTTATCGCGCACTACTCCCTTTGGCTTGCCTGTAGTTCCAGAGGTGTACAAAATATAAAGGGCATCAGTGGCTGCCACTGCAACACAATCATGCGCGACGGCCCCCTGCATTAAAGTCACCCAGTCGTGATCCTGTGCCCCTAATTCCGCAGTTAGTTCTGGTCGTTGAAACATGACCGTTGCCGATGGTTTGTGTGAACAAAGTTTGTAGGCCTCATCGATGAGTGGTTTGTAGGCGATGGTTCGACTTGGTTCTATTCCACATGAAGCCGACACAATGACCTTGGGTGCAGCGTCGTCAATGCGAGTGGCAAGTTCTGCCGGAGCGAATCCGCCAAAGACCACCGAATGAACCGCACCCAGTCGAGCAGTTGCCAGCATTGCAACAATCGCTTCCGGAATCATCGGCATATAAATGACGACCCGATCTCCGCCTGACACCCCGAGCCCAGCAAGAACTCCAGCAAACCTACTCACTTCATCAAGGAGTTCGGCATAGGTAACGATCCGCTTGGCATTGGTTACTGGACTGTCGTAAATGATCGCCACACGATCACCGTGTCCGGCTAGTACATGTCGATCAACCGCGTTGTAGCACGTGTTGAGGTCGCCGTCTGGAAACCAGCGATACAGGGGTGCTGTAGAACTATCGAGTGCCTGGGTTGGAAATGTATTCCACGAAATACCACGCGCCGCCGACAACCAGAAATATTCAGGATCGGTTGCCGCTAACCGATAAGCCGCATCGTAAGAGCCCATATTCAGACTCTAGAGGTCGGTCAAAGCTTCACCGCTGCTGGCCTTGGCCCTTGCTACCTTGGCCGCGGATGACTTTTGGGCCGCAGAACTGACAACACGAACAAGGGCTGCGATGAAAACGATGTCAATAGCCATTTGGAGCATGCACACAAGCCGGGCGCTATCACTCACAGGGGTGATGTCACCAAACCCGACTGTTGCCAGAACCGTCAGGGAGAAATAGAAAGCAGTAAAATGACTTAGCGGCTCAGTGAAAGAACTCGGATCACCTGCAGACATCATCACGTACATCGATGCGAAGAATGCTAAGAACATCGTGGCGATCAGGATCATTGCTTCAATGGAAGTCACTGCCGGAAAACGCGAGTTTTCAATTCTTCGCATTTGTCGGCGAAACATAATTGTATAGACACCAAACGCCACCACGACGATTGATATCGGACGCCACAAGGACGCGTCAGGGTTTTGTGGCACCAAACTCAATGCCCAAAAGATTGCTAGAAAACCAAACAAGGTCCTGATAATCGAACCGACTAAAACTTTGACCAGCGCGGTCTTAGGGAGTTCCGTTATCGACGGTGTCGTTGCCATGGCCCCAGTGTGGCAGAACTCATTACTCGTTTGCGGTAGCCGCCAACTGTCCGCAAGCCCCATCAATTTCGCGTCCACGAGTATCACGCACGGTGACCTGAACTCCACGGTTACGAAGAATACGAACAAAAGCTGCCTCATCACGGGGCAGTGACGCAGTCCACTTCGAGCCCGGGGTTGGGTTGAGAGGGATGAGGTTGACGTGCACTAACTCGCCTTCAAGAAGGCGCGCAAGTAGTTCTGCTCTGAAGGGTTGATCATTAATGCCCTTGATCAGCGCATACTCAATGCTCACGCGGCGATGAGTCTTATCGGCGTAGGCCCAAGCAGCATCTAAAACTTCGCGAACTGGGTAGCGAGTGTTAAGCGGCACTAAGGTGTCACGCAACACGTCGTCGGGTGCATGGAGAGATAGCGCAAGCGTCACGGGCAGTCCCTCGTTAGCCAGTTCGAGCATGCGCGGCACTAAACCAACGGTTGACACCGTTATTCCCCTGGCGCCAATGCCCATTCCTGCGGGAGCTGGGTCATTTATACGATGCAGCGCTTCTATCACTGATTTGTAATTGGCCAATGGTTCGCCCATGCCCATGAAAACAATGTTCGATACTCGGCCTGGGCCGCCCGCAATTTCATCGCGTTCAAGTGCGCGTGCACCAGCAAGAACCTGTTCAACAATTTCAGCAGTCGAGAGGTTTCGCTGTAAACCACCCTGTCCCGTAGCACAGAACGGGCAATTCATCCCACATCCAGCTTGACTTGAGATACACATCGTCACGCGATCCGGGTAACGCATCAACACGCTTTCGATCATTGCGCCGTCGTGAAGACGCCAGACACTCTTCACTGTTTGTCCCTCATCACAAGAGATCACTTTCACAGGAGTGAGGAGCGTTGGTAATAGGGCTTCTTTAATTTTCGCGCGTGCATCAAGGGAAACGTCGGTCCATTTGTCTGGATCATCCGATAGTCGATTGAGCCACTGACGCGAAACCTGATCGGCGCGGTAGGCGGGCAGGCCAAGTTCGACTACTGCCGCGCGACGTTGAGTCGCATCAAGATCCATCAGATGCTTTGCTGGTTTACCTCGCCGAGGTGCTTCGAATACGAGTTCGCCTGGAAGTGGTGGGGTTGTCATACCGATCCTAAAAAGAGAGTGAAGAGTGCCCACGAGGTGAAGGCATTCGGAATAAGTGAGTCCAGGCGGTCCATGACTCCGCCGTGTCCAGGTAATAACCGGCCCATATCTTTGAGCCCAAGATCGCGTTTGACTGCAGATTCTGCAAAATCACCCGCAGTTGCCGTAATCGTCATGACAACGCCTGCGATCACGCCTTGCCACCATGATGCATCCAACAACCAAACGAATCCGGCAATACCTAACAGTATCTGCAAAACCAGCGACCCGACAAAACCTTCCCATGACTTCTTTGGACTTATGGAAGGTGCGATGGGATGTTTGCCAAAGAAAACTCCTGCTGCATATCCCCCAACGTCATTACCGACGGTGAGTGCGACAAACACCAAAATACGTAATGGTCCGTTGTCTGCTGACAAGGTGAGGAGCAGAAAACTTGCCATAAATGGCACGTAGGCGACGACAAACAAGCTAGCAGTCACGTCCTTGACGTAGCCATTACTTTCACGCACTAAGCGCACGAAGATCACGGCTAACACGCTGATGCCCATAACGATCAGTTGTGCGGTCACCCCAAACCAGAATGCCGCTAGTGGCATCACCGCGGCAGCGAGTGCAACGGTGACGCGCTCAAGATGAATTCCAACTTGTTTGAAAGCATTACTGAATTCCAGAACAGCAATAATCATGGCTATTGAAACGAGTAGGCCAAATGTCCACCGAAACGTGAACAGGGTAATCAGGCAGAGCGCAAGAAGTCCAACCCCGGTACCAATCGCGGCAGGCAGATTTCGCCCAGCCTGCGGTTTGCGGGCTGCAGCCGACGAACCGACCGGGTCAGACACTGCTAAACCTCGAGCAGTTCTGCTTCTTTATGCTTCAAGACATCATCAATGTGTTCAACATGGTTGTGTGTTACTTCATCAAGTTGCTTTTCTGCCCGGCGCACTTCATCTTCACCCGCGTCGCCGTCTTTTTGCAGCTTATCTAGCTGATCCTTGGCGTGACGCCGAATGTTACGGATCGAGATACGTGCATCTTCTGCCTTGGTCTTTGCGATTTTGATGAATTCTTTGCGACGCTCTTCGGTGAGTTGAGGCAAGGTCACTCGAATGACATTGCCGTCTGATGTTGGGTTAATTCCTAGATCGCTCTCGCGCAAAGCCTTCACGACGGCATCAAATGAGCTCTTGTCGTATGGCGTGATCACAATAAGGCGAGCTTCGGGAATCGCAATTGATGCAAGCTGAGCGATCGGCGTGTAGGTGTCGTAATAGTTCACGACGACCTTGTTGAACATGGATGAGTTTGCGCGTCCGGTGCGCACTGTCGCGAAATCTTCACGTGCAACGGTAATGGCCTTGTCCATGCGGTCTTCGGCATCCATAAGGACCTCGTCGATTTGCTCGCTCATTCTCTGCTCCTTGATTCAAACGTCGGACAAATAAAGACTAGTAAGTCGAAACCAATGTGCCAATGGTTTCTCCTCGAACAGCACGAGCGATGTTTCCTTCAACCAGAAGGTTGAACACCACAAGCGGAAGTTCATTGTCTCGGCAAAGGCTGATGGCTGTTGCATCTGCAACCTTGAGATTCTGAGTCAGCACATCGTCATGAGTTAAATGCTCGTAACGCTTTGCATTTGGATGAGTGCGCGGGTCAGCGTCATACACGCCATCGACTCCCTTAGCCATCAGCACCACTTCGGCGCCAACTTCAAGTGCCCGCTGGGCCGCAGTGGTGTCCGTTGAGAAATATGGCTGCCCTAGTCCTGCGCCGAAGATCACGACGCGGCCTTTGCTGAGGTGCCGCATGGCTTTGCGCGGAATGTACGGTTCAGCAACCTGACCCATGGTGATCGCCGTTTGAACCCGAGTCTCAACTCCAGCTTTTTCACAGAAATCTTGCAAGGCAAGACAGTTCATTACTGTGCCGAGCATGCCCATGTAGTCGGCGCGAGCTCTGTCCATGCCACGCTCTGAGAGTTCGGCTCCACGGAAGTAGTTTCCCCCGCCGATGACGACTGCAACTTCAGTGCCGCTGCTCACGACATCCGCGATTTGCCTCGCGATAGAGAAAACAACGTCAGGATCTACCCCTAATCCGCCACCACCGGCAAATGCTTCGCCTGAGAGCTTGAGAAGCACTCTCTTCCAGCCACCTTCAGGGACCACAGGCCAAATGGATACGACGCCATCAAGAGATGGTTGGACGGCTCCCGAGCTTGGTGTTTGAGCCATGCTTCTCCCTCCAGTGCTTCGACCTGACCTTAGCGGGCTATTGCTGACCGATCTCGAAACGCACGAAGCCAGTTACTTCAGTCTTTGCATCAGCAAGCACCTGTGAAACAGACTTTTTCTGCTCCACGACACTGGCCTGCTCCAACAACACGTTGTCTTTGAAGTAGCTATTCACGCGTCCTTCAACGATCTTGGACATGGCAGCCTCGGGCTTGCCCTCTTCCTTGGCAGTGGCCTCGGCGATCCGACGCTCGGTTTCAACGATTTCCGCTGGAACTTCATCACGAGTGAGGAATTGGGGGCGCATCGCTGCGATCTGCATCGCGGTGCTGCGAGCTACTTCTTCGTCACCTGAGTAGGCAACCATGACGCCAACCTGGGCGGGAAGGTCTGAAGAACGGCGATGCATGTAGACCGTGACTGGGGTGGGAAGTACAGCAACACGACCGATTTCCAACTTCTCGCCAATAACGCTGGCCATTTCAGCCACTGCATCGCCTGCGGTACGACCGTCAGCGAGTTTGACTGCCTTGGCACCCTCAGTGTCAGCGATTTGTCCATCAAACACGGCCTGCGCGATGGCATTAGACAGCGTGAGGAAATCTTCGTTTTTAGCAACAAAGTCTGTTTCGCAAAGCAATTCAACGAGAGCGTTGCCGATATTGGCTACGAGTCCGTTTGAAGCCTCGCGCTCAGCGCCACGCTTGGCTGCCTTGGCTGCACCTGAAACGCGGAGAAGTTCTACAGCCGCGTCAAAGTCTCCATTGGATTCTTCGAGGGCGCGCTTGCATTCCATCATTCCTGCGGCAGTGTGGTCGCGGAGCTTCTTTACTTCAGCGGCAGTGATATTCGCCATGGTGATGTTGATCCTTATGTGTTGGGAGGTCAGCGAGATAAATAAGTGGCTGCCCAAAATGCGAGCAGCCACTTACAGGAGTTATGCGGTTGGTGCCTCAGTTGTGGCCTCAACGACGGCTGCTTCTTCTACAACGACTGCTTCAACAGCGACAACAGCTGCTTCCGAGTCGTCAGTAGTAGCCTGCGCGCCTTCAAGAAGCTCGCGCTCCCATTCGGCTAGAGGCTCAACTGCTGCATCTGGGGTTCCACTGGCGCGGTTTGCGCGAGATAGAAGCCCTTCTGCAACAGCGTCAGCGATGACGCGAGTCAACAAAGCTACTGAGCGAATGGCGTCGTCGTTCCCTGGAATCGGGTAATCAACTTCGTCTGGGTCACAGTTGGTGTCGAGCATTGCAATAACTGGGATTCCCAACTTGTGAGCTTCGCCAACTGCGATGTGCTCTTTCTTGGTATCAACGATCCAAAGTGCGCTAGGGATCTTGCCCATTTCGCGAATGCCACCGAGTGTCTTTGAAAGCTTGTCCTTCTCGCGACGCATCATGAGAAGTTCTTTCTTGGTGAAACCTGAACCTGCAACCTGCACGAGGTCCATGTTCTCAAGTTCCTTCAAGCGCGTGATGCGCTTGGAAACAGTCTGGAAGTTTGTGAGCATGCCACCAAGCCAACGCTCGTTGACATACGGCATTCCAACGCGAATTGCCTGCTCGGCGATCGCATCGTGGCCCTGCTTCTTAGTGCCAACGAACATGATGGTGCCACCGTGTGCAACGGTTTCTTTCACGTATTCGTAAGCAGCATCGATGAATGCAAGCGACTGCTGCAAGTCAATGATGTAAATGCCATTGCGCTCAGTAAGAATGAAGCGCTTCATCTTTGGATTCCAACGACGGGTCTGATGCCCGAAGTGAACGCCGCTATCAAGTAGCTGGCGCATTGTTACAACTGCCATGACGGCACTCCTTTTACGCACAAACAGTGCGTTTGTGCATCGGTTTTTGGCTTAAGCCGGTTGGCTCATGCCCCTGACGATCCACCGTCCTGCACCCACCGAAGTGGGACCGAGCAGGTCGTCTGAGCCTTGAGGCTCAGTACGGGATCGTGCGAATTCCCCATTTCTGAGGTGAGATAAGTCTAGGGCCTCCCAGCCAGTGCTTCGTCCACAGGTCTCGAGAGCGCCAGACACTGCCCACTTGCACTGGAAGACGCCTGGCCATCGGCCATATTCGAACCCAGAATCGGCCCATGTACCTCTTGGCGCTTGCTTTGGCTGCTCAGGCCTGGCTTTCACCCGTTCCCGGGGCTTTGATCGAGCAAAGGTTCGATCCGCCAGCTCACGCGTGGGGCACTGGGCATCGCGGGCTGGATTTTCAAGCCCAGCCCGCGACTGAGGTTTTCGCCATCGGCAAAGGAGTGGTGACCTTTGTGGGTGAGGTTGCGGGAAAACCCGTGATCGTGATCAATCACCCCGGCCTTGGGCTGCGATCGACTTACGAGCCGGTGATTGCCATCGTCGAACTTGGGCAAGAGGTGCTCGCTGGTACACCCATCGGGGAAACTACTGAAACCGGTGGGCACTGTGGTGGGCACTGCCTACACCTAGGCCTCAAAGGACCTGGCAAGAACGACTACCGCGATCCGCTGCCTTTGATCGACCACGCGTATGTCGTGCTGAAGCCAAGTGCTCCTTAGTTATCGCCGGCGCGCGGATGTGCTTGATCAAAGGCAGAACGAAGGCGTTCAACAGATACATGCGTGTATCTCTGTGTGGTTGCCAACGAAGAATGCCCAAGCAACTCTTGCACGGCACGCAAATCAGCCCCGCCCTCCAGCACATGCGTGGCAGCTGAGTGCCGTAATCCATGCGGAGCCAATCGCGGTACATCTGCTGCTTGCGTTATTCGACCCACAACTTCTCTGGCAGTGCGCGGATCTAACCGGGCACCGCGAACACCGAGAAAGAAAGCGTTGGCGGATACTTCATTCACAAATGTAGTTCGAGTTTCATTCCAGGCGCTTAACGCCAGCTCCGCTGGAATTCCAAAGGGAACGATTCGTTCTTTTCGACCTTTACCCATCACCCGAACTGTGCGTGACTCCCATTGGATGCTCACCAGATCAAGTGCGCAAAGCTCTGACACTCGAATACCCGTGCCGTAAAGCAATTCCAATATCGCTCGATCTCGCACCGAAACGGGGTCACCGTCACCGGCGTACTGCGCGGCCAAGTCCATCACCCGTGAAGCTTCGGCTACATCGAGCACTACTGGGAGCTTATGTGGAACTTGTGGGCTCTTAAGTCGTCTACCTGGATCGCTTTCAATGAGGCCCTGACGATCACACCAAGAAGTGAAAGCGCGCACAGATGCGGCTTTACGAGCAATCGTGCTTCGAGCGTGACCCACGCTGTGTTGTTCACCAAGCCAAGCGCGCAAGAGGGCCAAATCAATATCGTCAAGAATCATGCACTCATGCGCACTTGCATAGCTAAGTAAATCTGAGACATCAGATGTGTAGGCGCGCACCGTGTGTTCACTGCGATCTCGCTCTAAGGTGAGATACCGGGTAAACCCCGCCAGTGCGCTATCAAAAGCTGTTGCACTTGCCGGCGCGGACGTAGTCACGATCCCATGGTGGCAAAGAATGGCGCGAACTGGACTCAGGCGCGCACGATTCGCCAACAATCCCCATCTCTGCGCAGGAAACCTTGCATTTCGAGGTCACCTAACTCTCTGAAAATCAACTGCACAGCAACCCCAGTGGCCATCACCAATGCATCAGGTGTGGCACCGCCTCGAATTGGCACTGCATCGAGTATTTGTTTCTGCAAAGTTGTCAACTGGTCAAATCGGTCACTGTCGGTTGGTGGAAATTCGAGTTGCTGAGTGCGGTCTCCAAATAGTCGCGGAATATCTTTCCAGTCGCTGGCAATCATCGCTATGCCGTCGTTGATCAGTTGGTGACACCCTGCTGACATCGGCGATGTAACTGGACCTGGTACTGCAAGTACCGGGCGATTCAACTGTGTTGCGTGGTGAGCAGTTGACGTTGTTCCCGACCGTAAGCCTGCTTCAACCACCAGTGTGGCTTTACTCAACGCCGCAATGATGCGATTGCGCGTCAGGAAACGCTGTTTACGGGCCTGACTACCTGGCGGCGATTCAGAAATGATCAATCCGGTGTCAGCTATTCGCGCTAACAATGATTCATGGGCCTTGGGATAGGCAACATCTACGCCGCTTGCTAGTACGCATGCTGTGACGCCGCCAACGGACAACACGCCTTGATGGGCTGCAGCATCGATGCCATAAGCCCCGCCAGAAATTACCAACCAGCGCTGATCACTTAAATGTGAGCACCATTCGCGGGCAACAATCTCGCCATAGGACGTTGCCGCACGAGCACCGACAACTGCTACTGATTGCACGGCAGCTAACCGCAAGTTTGGTGTTCCCACAACCCATAATGCATATGGACGCGTGGCTTGTAAGTCATTGAGCTGAGAAGGCCATTCTTCTCCGTCTCGAAATATCAATCGTGATCCGGTGCGTTCAACGGCGAGCAGTGCATCTGCAAAAGAAAAAGAGCGCAGCCTTGCCTGCAAACCGCTTGCATCGCGCTTTGGAACGTTGCCTAGGCGAATCCGCTCAAGCGCCTGCACTGGACCTACCTGATCAACGAAGCGACCCATGAATTCATCGGCCGGTTCAATGACATGAGCCAAGACCAACAGCGCTTCACGGACATCAATCATTCGAATCCGCCTCCTCTCATCGAGAGCGCAGTGGCAATGTGTTCTTTGCCGGGTTGGTCTTTAGCTTGGAGATCTGCCAGCGTCCAAGCCATTCGCAAAACTCGATCACTTCCCCTGGGATTAAGTCCTTTAGCCTCCGCACGTTCAAGTAGGACTTGCCCTGCGATATTTGGTGAATACCGAGCCCGCAACGCACTTCCAGGAGCCTGCGAATTCAAGTCCCAAGATTCTTCGTTCCAACGTACACGCGCCCGATCGCGAGCAAGACATACTCGTTGTGAAATAACTTCGCTGCATTCTCCAGCACTCATTCGAAGGTGCGCATCGGTTGGACGTGTTAATGAAATACGAATATCAATGCGATCCATGAGCGGCCCTGAAAGTTTTTGTAGGTAGCGTCGCTTTTGTTGAGCGCCACACGAGCATCCATCACCTCGCCCAATCGCTTGCCCACAAGGACAGGGATTTGCCGCGAGAATGAGTTGGAAGCGGGCGGGTGCAATGACGGTTTGTCCGACACGCATGAGCGCTAGGGAACCTTGCTCTAGGGGTTGACGCATGCCTTCCAAGCAGGGTCGATCGAATTCAGGCGCTTCATCTAAGAACAACACACCTTCACTGGCCAAAGTGAGCGCACCCGGAAGCAGGACACCATTGCGCACTGAACCGAGCATGGCCCCCGCAGAAATTGAATGGTGGGGTGCAATAAATGGTGGACGCCGCATGAGTCCGTGGCCGCTGTGGATCCGACCAGCTAGCGCATGCACCGATGTGACATCAAGTGCTTGCTGATGACTGAGTGCGGGCAACAACGACACAAACCTTTGAGCCAACATTGTTTTACCAACGCCGGGTTCACCCAGCATTGAGCAGTGGTGCCCACCTGCCGCTGCCACTTCAAGTGCGAAGCGAGCCACATCGTGTCCTCGAACTTCACTGAAGTCACCAAGGGCATTTGCGTGATGCACCGGGTCTGCGAATTGTTCAACTCTTTCGCCCGGATTCTCGCCACGCAACACAGCAATCAGCTGGCTCAGATTCGTGACAGCTATAACAGACAGCCCTGCGACCTCGCTCGCCTCTCGAGAGTTTCCAGTACTCACGATGAAGGTTGTGATTCCATGTCTTTGAGCCGTTATTGCGGCTGCAAGAACTCCTGAGACTTGCTTGATCGCACCATCGAGTCCAAGTTCACCGATAAAAGAAATATCAGATGCAATTTTGTCTATTTGAGCCGTCGCAGCTAAGAGTCCTACCGCAATCGGTAAATCCAGACTCGTTCCAGTTTTAGGAAGATCTGCCGGGCTTAACCCGATTGTGATCCGTGAGTTTGGCCAAGTAAAACCAGAATTCACGATTGCGGACCTTGCGCGCCATCGTGCTTCCGCGACGGAGGTATGAGCAAGACCTACAACGCCAACACTGGGGAGTCCTCGTGCGACATCGACTTCAACCTTGACCATGACACCTGAGATGCCAGCCGGGACTACACCCCAAACTTCAGCAAGACTCATGACAGATCTTTCAAATGTTCAACTTCCGGCGCTCCCCAAACAGGTTGCAGCACGCTCACTAAATCGATGCGAACCAATGGAAAGTAAATCTTTTGATCATCGAGCCATCGATAGGCCAAAGTGCGAAGGCGCCGAAGCTTGCGTGGAGTGATTGCGTCTGCCGGGGTACCCAGTTCATGCGAACTTCTGGTTTTAACTTCGCAAATAACTAGCGTCTGACCATCAAGAGCAACGATGTCGATTTCGCCAACCTCACACCGCCAATTTCGCGTGACAATTTCCATGCCTAGTTGGCGCAGGTGTTGTTCGGCTATGTCTTCACCATATTTACCCAGCGCCTGATTGCGTCGCATGTCGACCTCCTGCGCAAACATTGCGCAAGCGGGGCGGGAGGTTCTATCTAGGAGTGACTATCTGTGGACGTCATCCACGAACTTTGCCGGTGTGGATAACTTTTAGTCTGATACGCCCGGGAGTTTCCAGCTTCTTCGATGTTCCACCGTCGCACCATGCGCAGCTAAGGCAGCTATGTGCCCGGGTGATGCGTAACCCTTGTTGTCTTCCCAACCAAAGTCTGGAAACTTACTTGAAAGTTTCACCATGAGTGCATCTCGCTCGACTTTTGCAAGAACGCTAGCCGCTGCTACCGACACACAGGTTCGATCAGCTTTCACTTTTGTAACAACGGGGGGAACTTCACTCAAAAAATCTGAACCCAATTCAAGAAATGACGCTTGTTCAGGTGGGGTAAACCAATCGTGGCTACCATCGAGCAAAATTACTTCTGGTTGCACTTCGAGCTGGGTGAGTGCACGGTGACCTGCGAGTCGTAAAGCACCAATAATTCCGAAGTCATCGATCTCCTGCGGGGATGCGTGCCCCACCGCATAGCCCAATGCCCATTCACGAATTTTTGGAACGAGCGCATTGCGCACCATCGGTGAGAGTTCTTTGCTATCGCGTACCCCCTGCAAGGTATTACGGACTGAACGATCAACCACAACTATTCCCACACTGACCGGTCCAGCAAGCGAACCTCGACCGACTTCATCAACTGACCCAATAGTTGCGTAACCCTCCTTAAGGAGGCCGCGTTCAGTACTCAGAGTTGGAGCGCTCACTTGGCTGCAGCTGCGCTCGATTTATCTAGCGCCGGGTTACCAAAAATCTCGGGGATCGGCAGGGTGGTGAATCTTTTTAGTGGCCAGACAACAACAAATGCTCGACCTACAACATTGTCGATGGGGACCCCGCCACTGTTCTCTTCAAGGTGATAGCGAGAGTCGCGTGAGTTCCCGCGGTTATCACCCATCACGAAAATTGAATCAGCAGGAACCTTGATGTCGAATTGCAGTTGGTTTGTTGGCGCGACGACGTAGCTTTCATCAAGCGAAACACCATTCAAAACTATGCGTTGCTGGGCATCGCAACACACCACATGGTCACCCGCGATTCCAATAGCCCGTTTCACCAGATCATTACCGCTATCGCTTGGTAGTAATCCGATGAACGTCATCGCGTTATGTATAAGTCCGCGCACGCCTGTGGGACCAGGCTCGGGAGCGCCTAACCAACCTCCGGGATCGCGAAATACAACGACTTCTCCACGAGAAATTCCACCAAAGTGCGTGGTGATCTTGGATGCCACAATGCGATCATTAGGCATCAGCGTGTTTTCCATAGACTCACTAGGCACATAGAAAGCCTGAACGAGGAAGACTCGCACGAGTGCTGAAAGTGCTAGAGCAGCAATCACGATGACAGTAAACTCCCGCAGTCCCGATACAAATCCGGTTGACTTAGGTTTCTTGGGACGAGCATCCTTTGGCGGCTGCTGTTCGATACTCACTGCGCCACCTTTGCATACGCCGGTGGGATCGACACACTTCCCCATCTTGAGGGCGGCCACACGACTGCCATTACCCGGCCCACAACCTTGGAGGTAGACACCATGCCGCCGCCCGGATCGCCCAAATGGGCACGCGAGTCAGCGCTGTTTGATCTGTGATCGCCCATAACCCAAAGCTTGCCTTCTGGAACAACAGCATCGAAAGCAACAGTGCTTGGAACATCGCCGGGAAAGAGATAGTTCTCTTTCATCGGAACACCATTAATAAGTAGCGCGCCTTCAGAATTGCAGCATTGCACGTGATCACCCGCTACCCCGACCACACGCTTGACGAAGTCCGAGCTGTCGGGAGCAATCACACCCACCGACTGACCAATGTTTGTAAAGAGCCCACGGATCGGATCTCGCGAAGGAACCACGCCTTGAGCCACAAATGAATCAGTGCCATCAAAGACAACAACGTCGCCGCGCTCAATCGGTCGCAGGTGATACACGATTCGATTGACTAAGACTCGATCACCAACCTGAAGCGTGTCTTCCATCGATCCCGAAGGAATGGAAAATGGCTTAGCAATGAATGAAGTGAGAAGTAGAACGACAGCTACCGCACCCACAAGAGTCAGTGGAAGATCCCACCGAGAATGTTTGGGCACCAGCGAAAAGACTAGTCCTGTGACTTGGTAGGCACGTGATCGCGCTTCTCGCGGATCTTTGCCTTCTTGCCACGAAGATCGCGAAGGTAGTAAAGCTTGGCACGTCGCACATCGCCGCGCGAAACCACTTCGATCTTTTCAATGATTGGGGTATGCATCGGGAACTTGCGCTCGACGCCGGTTCCGTAAGAAACCTTGCGGACCGTGAAGGTCTCACCGATACCTGAACCGGAAATACCAATGACCACGCCTTGGAAGACCTGTACACGGGTCTTGCTGCCTTCAACGACCTTGACGTGCACCTTGAGGGTGTCGCCGGCGCGGAATTCAGGGATGTCGGAACGTAGGCTTGCTACGTCGACGATGTCGAGAGTCTTCATGATCATTCGCTTCCTGCAGGAGCCACAGGTCTCCCACGGTGGGGTTTGAGGAAATTACTACCCATGCAACCGAGTCCCCTGTGGCAGAGCACCGGCGCGGTGGGCTGTAGAAGTGTGCCATAGCCGGACCTCGTACCCCAACTCGCCTCATGTGATCAGGCGTGAACGGCCCGGTCAGGTCGCAGAGCACTCAGGAAGGGTCCTGATCCCTGGCCTCATCAACACCTACTGCCTGATGAGTTAAAGATCTGGCCGCTTTTCAGCAGTTCGCTCCTGGGCTTGTTCTAAGCGCCACTGTGCGATGTTTGCGTGATGCCCACTGGTGAGTACGTCGGGTATCGCGATCCCCCGCCACTCCTGCGGCTTGGTAAACACAGGGCCTTCAACCAGCGCGCTATCAGCACTCATGCTGAATGAATCATCAGCAGCGCTTTCTTGATTACCGAGAACGCCAGGGATCAAACGTCCAACCGCTTCAACAATCACCATCGCAGCAACCTCTCCACCGGCCAAGACATAGTCGCCAATCGTTACCTCACTAACGCCATTCCAATCATCGCGCGTTGCGTAGTGCTGCATCACGCGAGAATCAATTCCTTCATATCGGCCACAGGCAATCACGAGCCATGGTTCATCACTCCAACTTTGAGCGAGCCCTTGAGTAAATGGCGCCCCTGAAGGGGTCGGAACAACAAGAGTGGGTTTGGTGCCACCTGATCCGCGAATCTCATCGAGAGCCCTGCCCCAAGGCTCCGGCATCATCACCATGCCCGGGCCGCCGCCATATGGAGTGTCATCCACCGTGTTATGGCGATCGTTTGTCCAGGCACGCAGGTCATGAAGCCGTAAATCTATGAGTTCAGCATCAATAGCTTTACCAATTAAAGATAACTTCAAAGGCTCAAGATACTGCGGGAAAATAGAAACGAGGTCGATGCGCATTACGCCTCGGAATTTTCAAGCAATCCAGCAGGCGGATCGATAACGATTCGCTTCTGCGCGATTTCCACCACCGGGACGAACAATGCGATAAACGGGATGAGCACTTCTGATTCATCTGGCCGCAAAACTGACAACATGTCTTGGCTTGGCAGGTGAATCACCTCTGTGACGATGCCTATAGGCGTTGCATCAAGGAGCTCTACGTTGCAGCCCTCAAGTTGATCGTCATAGAACTCGTCGGGATCTTGCGGAGTCTCATCTGGGTCTCGTTCTATTGCTAAAATTGTGTTACGAATCGACTCAGCCCAGGAGCGATCGTGAATGCCTTCAAACTTGATGAGCAACCGTCCAGAATGCCAATGGACCGCTTCAACTGTTAACAGTTGTAGCGGTCCATCGATAACAAATTCTGTGCCTGGCGCGAAACGAAGATCTGGCTCGTCAGTACGCGATTCAACGGTGACTTGACCGCGAATTCCGTGTGGCTTGCCAATGCGTCCGACAACAACGCGCATGGTCAGTTAGCGCTCAACTACGTCGAGAAAGTCAATACGCACGCCGCGACCACCGTTAAGAGCAGCCAAGACATTGCGCAGTGCCGTTGCGGTACGACCGCCGCGACCAATGACGCGTCCCATGTCTTCTGGATTCACGCTGACATTCAACGTGGTTCCGCGACGTTGGGCTTTCTCTGACACGGTGACATCTTCAGGATGGTCAACGATGCCACGCACGAGGTGACCTAAGGCCTCTTCGAGCATCAGGCGGGAGTCACATCTGCTGGTGCATCTTCAGAAACCACTTCAGTAACTGCTGATTCGGTTGCAACCTCTTCAGCAATTTCTTCTGCGATAACTTCGGCGGCAGCAACTTCAGCAACAACCTCTGCGGCAGCAACTTCAGCAACAACCTCGACTGGAGTTTCAAGCTTCGGCTTCTTGACGATCTTTGGCTCATTGGCAGCTTCCGCAACTGCAGCCTCAAACACAGCGATTTTGTTCACCTTTGGAGGTGCAACACGCAATGTGCCTTCGGTGCCTGGCAGGCCCTTGAACTTTTGCCAATCACCAGTGATCTTCAGGATCGCTTCAACTGCTGGAGTTGGAAGTGCACCAACGCCGAGCCAGTACAACACGCGGTCTGACTTCACCGAGATGATGCTGGGATCCTGCAACGGCTGGTAGATGCCGATCTCTTCAATGGCGCGACCGTTACGAGCGGTGCGTGAGTCGGCAACAACAATGCGGTACTGCGGTGCGTGGGTCTTGCCCAAGCGCTTCAACTTGATCTTTACGGCCACGGCGGGCTTATCTCCTGTTATGTAAGGCGGTCCGAGCTCACCTCTGCGTGGGGACACGTCAGTGAAACTTCGACCTTGCGGACTGCTGTGCCTTGGGTTGAGAGGGTCCTTCGGCGCAGCAAGTGCCCGCTCATTCTGCCAGACCAATGCGGGCGCGGTGACCACGGCCACCTTTGAGGGCTATTGACCCAGCATTTTCTTCAGATCAGGTGGCAAAGATCCCAGATTTGGCGGTGCTACCTCTTGGGTTGCCCCTTGTTGTTGATTCCCAACTATCCGCTTTGCTGGGTTGCCACTACGCCCTTGAGCCCCTTTAGCCATCTTTTGCTGCTTTGGCATCTTGCCCTTTGATTTCTTGCCCCCGCCCATGCCAAATCCTGGCATACCGGGCATAACTGGCATGCCGCCCTTGCCCATCTGCTTCATCATGATCTGAGCTTGGGTGAATCTCTCCATCAGCGAGTTGACTTCTTGGACGGCAGTGCCTGAACCCTTGGCAATGCGTGCCCGACGTGAACCGTTGAGCAGTTTTGGGTCCTGGCGTTCGGCTGGTGTCATGGATTGGATGATCGCTGCCACCCGGTCAAGATCTTTATCGTCAATCTGATCGAGTTGGGCCTTCATCTCGCCCATCCCCGGAAGCATGCCTAGGACCTTGCCCAACGACCCCATCTTTTTCACAGCCTGCATTTGTTCCAAAAAGTCATCGAGGGAAAAACTCTCTCCCTTGGCGACCTTGGCAGCCATGCGCTCGGACTGTTCTGAATCAAAGGCTCGCTCAGCTTGCTCGATCAAGGTGAGCACGTCACCCATGTCCAGGATGCGACTTGCCATGCGCTCGGGGTGGAAGACCTCGAAGTCTTCGAGTTTCTCGCCAGTGGAGGCGAACATGATTGGGGCGCCGGTGACGTTCTTCACCGAAAGAGCCGCACCGCCACGAGCATCGCCATCAAGTTTGGTGAGGACTACTCCATCAAAACCTACGCTGCTCATGAATTCCTGAGCAACACGAACGGCATCTTGACCGATCATCGCGTCAACAACGAACAAGACTTCATCGGGTTGCGCTGCTTGCTTTACCTGACGCAGTTGTTCCATCAGCTCTGCATCAATTGCCAAACGCCCTGCTGTGTCGACGATGACAACGTCATGCAATTTTTGGGCAGCGAACACCCGCGCATCTTTGGTTACTTTGACTGGATCGCCGACTCCACTGCCCGGCTCCGGTGCAAATACAGGAACTCCTGCACGTTCGCCGATGACTTGAAGTTGGTCTACTGCATTGGGACGCTGTAGATCTGCTGCCACTAAAAGTGGAGTGTGACCTTCGCGCTTGAGTTGAACCGCAAGCTTTCCAGCAAGTGTTGTCTTGCCTGCGCCTTGAAGGCCTGCGAGCAAAATGACCGTTGGCGGGTTCTTCGCAAATCGGATTGTTCGAGTTTCGCCACCGAGAATGGCCACGAGCTCTTCGTGAACGATCTTGACGACTTGCTGTGCAGGGTTCAAACCGCCAGCAGACGAGACTTCGAGAGCTCGAGCTTTTACTGCGGCGCAAAACTCCCGAACCACGGGCAAGGCAACATCCGCCTCGAGTAGCGCGATTCGAATCTCGCTAACGGTGGCATCAACATCAGCTTCTGAAAGTCGACCTTTTCCTCGAAGACCCTTGAAGGTCGCAGAGAGCCGGTCGGAAAGGTTGCCAAACACAGTGCTCAGGCTATCTCCTCAAGCAATTCACCCAAAACAGTCACCTTCACTGCCGCAGAATGTTGCTCACTGAGGGGATTGCCTTCGCGATCTACTAGGAAAAAGACGTCAACCGCATCAGATCCCAAAGTCGCAACCTTCGCTCCGGTAATGGCTGCATCCGATGCTGCGATGGCCCGAGTGACTCGATAGAGCAGTCCCGGGGCATCGTGAGCACGAACTTCAAGCACCGTTGTGCGCTCGGAGGCATTCTCGATTATTTCAATCAGTGGAGCCGCAGCCAGCGCCATTGGCCGGTAGGCCTCGTCTCTCTTTCTAAGCTTTTCGCCAATATCCAATGTGCCCTCAATCGCACGGCGGATTTCATCGCTGAGGATTTCGATGCGCGGTAGATCACCAAACATCGGATGCACATTCCAGACTTGGACAGCGCGGTCCCCAACAGTCATGACCCGAGCTGAGCGAACCTGCAATCGGTGAACAGCTAGGACTCCAGCCACAGTGGCCAGCAAGCCAATTCGGTCCGGAGCAACCAATGTGAGTTCGTGACCATCAGAGACCTCATTCATCACAACCCAAATGCCTGGTTGATCGATCGCGATAAGTTGCTCGTCGGTAAGCGTTGGTTGCTCGGGTAGCGGTCGACCGGCAATCGTCTCGTGGGTGCGTTTCACGAGTTCTTTGATTAAATTCTGGCGCCAAGTACTCCACATTGCCGAGCCGGTTGCAATCGCATCCGCTTCAGTGAGCGCTGCTAAAAGGTCGAGAATCGCTGGATCGGGAATTCTCTCTGCGACGTAAGCGACCGTAGCTGGATCATCAAGATCACGCCTCGTCGCAGTGTCCGCTAACAGCAGGTGATGTCGAACTACTAACGTGACAACGCCGATGTCTGCCGCTGAATAGCCCATATGGCCTAGCACCTCACCCACGAGTGCCGCACCGACCTCACTGTGGTCTCCCGTTCTGGCCTTACCAAAATCATGGAAAAGCGCGGCAAGCAACAAGAGGTCGGGTCGATCAACTTTGCGGGTGAGCGCGCTTGCCTGAATGACGCATTCAACTAAATGCCGATCCACGGTGTACTTATGCAAAGCATTTCGTTGTGGGGCAGATCGGACGACTTCCCATCCAGGAACCAATTTCGAGATCAAGTCCAGTTGATCTAAGGCTTCCCAAACCGGCAAGGTTGCCGAACCAGCACCCAAGAGCGATAGGAAGCAATCACGCGCCTCTTGATTCCAGGGTGAGGGCAACGGCGCACTTTCCGCAGCCAAACGACTCACAGTGTGTGGCGCCAACCGAATTCCAGCCTGGGCTGCCGCTGCTGCCGTGCGAAGTAGTAACACCGGATCTTGCTCGGGGTGGGCTTCGATAGCTAACACAGCTTCGCCTGCTTGAATCGCGACCCCTTCAGCAAGTGGAACCCGCTCTAGGCTGCCTTTCTTCACTGCCCTGCCACCAAATTTCGAGCCGCGCAGGGTTAATCGCTCAACGCGGTGCCACGTTGAATCTGAGGAATAGGCAATAGCTCGGGCAGCGAGATAGACCTGACGCAGCAATTCATCTGCGTCACTGATGCCCATTGCTGCTGCAACGGCATCCTGTTCCTGTAAAAGCAAAAGATCGCTGTCTCGATTGCTTACTTGGTGAAGTGCATCACGAACATTGAGTAGAAACTCGACACTGGTTTGCCATTGAGTGTGAGTGAGGTCAGTGATCCAAGATGCTGCAATCGCACGAAGAACCGTTGCTTCCCGCAAGCCACCATAGGCTTCTTTGATATCCGGTTCCAGCATTGTTGCTAACTCACCAAATCGATCTTTTCTTTGATCAACAAGAGTTCTGAGTTCAGGCATGCGCTTTGGAGCGGTTGCGCGCCAATCGGCATAAATTGCCTTGCGGAGTTGATCGCCAATTGTGGCGTCTCCAGCAATGACGCGCATGTCAAGAAGTCCAAGGATGACCTTGATGTCCTCACTTGCTAGCCGTCGCGCTTCTGCAACTGTTCGCACACTGTGATCTAAGGATAGGCCGGCATCCCAAATTGGATACCAAAGTTCTTGAGCAATGACCGCTGCTCTGCGTGGGTCGATGCGATGAAGGAGTACGAGATCAAGGTCGCTTCCCGGAGACAATTGCGAACGACCATGGCCGCCAACAGCGACTAAACAGATGCCATCGGCAAGCGGATGGGAGGCCTGAAATACTTCCTTGAGCCATGCATCAGTGACTTCAGTTAATTCAGTGCGTCGTCCAGAACCAAACGGCCCTGGACGACGCACGATGGAATTTCGTGCGCTGATGACTTCAGCATCTGCGCGCATCATTTTCCCTAGTGAATTACAGAGCGTCCGGGCCGCGTTCGCCGGTACGTACGCGCACAACAGTCTCGACTGAGGAAACCCAGACCTTGCCATCGCCGATACGTCCAGTTTGCGCAGCGCCGACGATCGCGTCGACGACTCGGTCTGCATCAACGTCATCTACAACGACTTCGATGCGAACCTTTGGCACGAGATCTACGGTGTATTCAGCACCGCGGTAGACCTCTGTGTGGCCTCGCTGCCGGCCAAAGCCGGAAGCTTCAGAGACTGTGAGTCCGTGGATCCCAGCTGCCTCAAGTGCGTTTTTCACGTCTTCAAGCTTGAACGGCTTGATGATTGCGGTGATTAACTTCATGACTAGTTCTCCCCTGCCCGTGCCGCTGAGTGTCCATGGCCCATGCCCGCAAAGACACCGCCACCGCCGCTGTCACCGAATTCGTATGCAGACTCAGCATGTTCTGCAAGGTCGATTCCAGTGATTTCCTGCTCGTCGGTTATCCGGAAACCCATGGTGAATTTGATTGCGTAACCAATAATAAGTGCTGCGACCAAGGAATATCCAAGAACCGCGAATGCACCGACTGCTTGCTTACCGAATTGTTCCATTCCGCCGCCATAGAACAGCCCATTGACTGCTGCCGGAGCTGCGTCTGTTGCAAGGAATCCAATCAACAACGTGCCAACAATTCCGCCAACAAGGTGTACGCCGACAACGTCGAGTGAATCATCGAACTTGAAGAGGTACTTCAAGCCAACGGCAAGGGCGCACAGCACACCTGCGATAGCACCAATGATGATCGCTCCGATAGGCGTTACAGCAGAGCATGAGGGCGTGATTGCCACTAGCCCGGCTACTACACCGGAAGCTGCACCCAGCGATGTTGCATGTCCATCGCGCAACTTCTCAACGAGCAACCATGCAAGAGCTGCAGCGCAAGTTGCAATGAAGGTGTTGTAGAAAACGACTGCTGAAGTGTTATTTGCAGCCAGAGCCGAACCTGCGTTAAATCCAAACCAGCCGAACCAGAGCAAAGCTGCGCCGATCATGACAAGAGTGAGGTTGTGCGGCTTCATCGGTTGCTTCGGCCAGCCAACTCGGCGACCAAGCACGATTGCAAGGGCAAGAGCGGCTGCACCAGCATTGATGTGCACCGCCGTACCACCCGCAAAGTCAATGACTCCGAGCTTGAAGATCCAGCCACTTGACGCCCACACCCAGTGCGCAACTGGGAAGTACACGACCGTTGCCCAAATTCCAGCAAAAACCATCCATGCACCAAAGCGAGCACGATCAGCAATCGCGCCAGCAATCAGCCCGACCGTGATGCACGCAAACATTGCTTGGAAGGCAACGAAAGCCATTGCCGGATAACTTGCCTCCGGGTTGTCAGTAATCAAGTTCGCCAACCCGATGTTCTCTGAGATGTTGCCGATCCAACTGTTGTCTGAAACCCCAGCCGCATCAGTGCCAAAGGCCATCCCATAGCCAAAGAAGGTCCAAAGCACGCCAACAACGAATAAGGCCCCCATCACCATCATGAGCATGTTCAATACTGACTTCTGCCGGACCATTCCCCCGTAAAAGAATGCGAGGCCTGGGATCATTAACAACACCAGAGCCGTTGAGGTCAGCAGCCATGCTGTGTTGCCTGTATCTAACGCCGATTCCATTTTCAGTCTCCCTTCAAACCACTCTGTGGCCAGTCGCGTATGTCGACAGGAGACAGGTTGTCGGAAAGAGATTTCCCTCGGTGACGCCGTTGATTACCGTGCTGTGACAAAACAGCCCATTAAGTAACGACTGTGTTAACGATTCTTCCAGTTCTGACTAGGACTGCGCATTCTTGAGAGTCGAATAGACCATCGCGGCCCACATGTCAGCGATCTTTGAGCGCTGATCATCGTCCATCTTCTCGGGTGACATGGCGGTAGCGCCAAGAATGATGCCCAACGAAATAACGGCGAGCGTTTCAGCTTCTTCCCTGTCCATTTTCACGCCATCGAATTTCATGACAGCATCGGCAAGCCCCGAAACTAACTCGTGACGCGAGGCTTCGATTCGACTCGTGATCCCTGGGTTCATTCGGGCATGTGCGAGCGCTTCTAAACGGGCCCAGCGCAGCACGTCTCGCTCAGCGCTGAAAATTTGATCTGCCTGACCTCGAATAGCAATGCGCAATTCTTCGAGGTCAGTAGGGAAATGTGCGATGGCCAATAAATCTGCAGCAACCAGACCCTTAAAGATGCGAGCGTACGCCTCTGCGATGAGGTCATCGCGGTCAACAAAATATTTGTAGATCAAGGCAGCACTCACATCTGCCGACTTACAGATGTCAGCGACGCGAATTTCCACCCCCGCGCTCAAACAAGCTTCGGTCGCCAGCAGAAGCCTCTCTCGACCCGATGGTCGGGTTACTTCAACCGACTCCTCAACCATTGATAATCGCCTCCACAAACTCAATTGGATCAAACAGCACTAGATCATCTGGACCCTCGCCTAGACCCACCAGTTTTACCGGTACCCCGAGTTCGCGCTGCACCGCGATTACGATTCCGCCCCGAGCCGTGCCATCTAATTTCGTCAGCACAACACCTGTGACATTGACGACCTCAGCAAAGACACGCGCCTGAACTAAACCATTTTGACCTGTCGTTGCGTCAAGAACTAAAAGTACCTCATCAACGGGTGACTGTTTCTCTATGACTCGTTGAACCTTGCCTAACTCGTCCATCAGTCCGGTTTTTGTGTGCAAGCGCCCTGCCGTATCGATAACAGCTGTGTCTAAATCTGCTGCTATCGCCGTGGCTACCGCGTCAAATGCGACAGCTGCAGGATCAGCGCCTTGAGCGCTTCGAACCACTGGAGCCCCAACTCGATCGCCCCAGGTTTGCAATTGCTCCGCGGCGGCCGCACGGAAGGTGTCAGCAGCTCCGAGCAGCACAGTCTGGCCTTCAGCAATGAGCAGCCGAGCCAATTTGCCTGTGGTTGTTGTCTTCCCCGTGCCATTGACCCCGACCACGAGAACAACTGCTGGCCGACCATCAATCTTGGTGACAAGCGAGCGATCCAACGTTGGATCAACGAGTGCGAGTAAACCCTCGCGGAGCAACTGAGTAAGGCGATCCTGATCGGCATTACCTTCAACCCGAACAGCTGAGCGCAGTTGCTCAAGGAGCTCCATCGTCGGACCAACCCCAAGATCTGCGGTCAACAACGTTTCTTCGATCTCTTCCCACGTTTCTTCATCAAGATTATCTCGACTGAGTAATCCCAATAGACCCTTACCTATTGCGTTATTTGAACGAGAAAGACGAGCTCGAAGCCGATGCATGCGCCCAACGGCAGAATCTGGAATTTCAAAACCGAAATCTAGATCTTCGCTGGCGGGCGCCGCACTTAGTCGATCCTCAGCGGTGCTAGCAGAAAACTCCGGGATAATTAATTCATCGGCAAGTTCTGGGACTGAGGATTCTGGTGGTGCTGCTTCATCAGCTGAAATCGGTGTGCGATTACTCCCCGCGATTGGACTGTCATTGAATTTTTCGGCACCTCTTCTTGGACGACGTACAACAACTATCGCGATGACTGCGAGGATGACGGCAACGACTGCAACGGCAATCCAGACTTGCGCGCTCATGATGCAGTTGCAGCCTCACGCAAACGTTGGCCGATGACCTGAGTTACGCCGTCACCTCGCATCGAAACACCATAAAGCGCATCAGCAATTTCCATCGTGCGCTTTTGGTGAGTGATAACGATGAGCTGTGAGCTATCGCGCAACTCTTCGATGATGTCGATCAAGCGGCCCAAGTTCACATCGTCAAGAGCTGCTTCGACTTCGTCGAGTACGTAGAACGGACTTGGCCGCGCTTTGAAGAGAGCAACTAGGAAAGCCACCGCCGTAAGTGAACGCTCGCCGCCGGAGAGCAGTGAAAGCCGCTTAACCTTCTTGCCAGGAGGGCACGCTTCCACATCGACACCAGTGGTCAACATGTTGCTTGGATCAGTGAGAATCAAACGGCCTTCGCCACCTGGGAACAAGCGACTAAAGACACCTGAGAACTCTCGCTCGATCTCTGCATAAGCCTCCGTGAAGACCTGCTCAACCCTGGCGTCTACTTCCTTGATGATGTCTAGGAGGTCATCGCGCGTGCGACGTAGATCCTCGAGTTGTTCAGACAAGAAGCGGTGACGCTCTTCCATCGCGTTGAACTCTTCCAAAGCGAGCGGATTGACCTTGCCCAGGAGTGCCAGCCCACGCTCTGCTTCTTTCAAGCGCTTTTCTTGTTCAACACGAACAAAGGGGTATGCCTCAGGGGCAGGTGCGTCTTCTGGCACTTCATCGCCTGCAACAATCAAACTTCGTGGCACGAGTTGATCAGGGCCATATTCACCGACCAAAACTTCAGGCTCAATGCCGAATTCTTCCATCGCACGATCGACAACTTGCTCAATGCGCATTCTCTGCTCAGCACGAGCTACTTCATCGCGGTGGACACTATCTTTTAGTAGATCGAGCTCAGCAGTGAGCTCACGGATTCTGGCTCGCACCGTCACGAGGGTTTCATCGCGTGACTTACGCTGCTTTTCAGCATTCGCGCGATCAGTGCTGGCCTGTGCCACAGATGCTTCAATGCGCGAAAGCGCTGCTTTGGCACCGCTGAGAACCGCCTGAGCAGCAGTTAAGTCACGTGCGCGTTTTTCGCGTCGAGCAATCGCTGCAACCCGAGCCTCACGTTCAGCATTTGCGCCGCGTTCAAGTTGTTCTGCACGGATTCCAACTGCAGCCACACGCTCTTCACCTGTGCGAAGCGCTAGACGAGCATCGACTTCTGCCTGACGAGAAACTCTTGCCAACTCAGATAAACCTACGCGCAGATCCTCGCCTAGCTCAATCTCTGGCTCGGCTTGTGAGGTCGAAAGTCGTTCGTTCAATCGCTCGTGATCTGCAACATCTGTTGTGTGTGCAACTTCAGCTGCCAACAACGTCTGCGTGAGGCGCGCAGCTTCTGCTGTTGCTGCACGCGCAACTTGACCAAGTTGTCCAAGCTGTTCAGCAACAGCTGCCATTCGAGCATCTGACTCGTGCAGGCCAGAGAGTGCCTGCTCAACGAGCGAGACTGCTTGCGCCTGCGCTTGCTTGGCGGCAACCATGTCAAAACGAGCACGCTCCGCGGTGTGCACAGCTAGTTGTAACGCCGATTCCGTTTCATCGTATGCAGCCTGAACTTCCAGCAAACTCAAGGTGCTCTGCGAGCCACCATGCACAACATCGCGAGTGAAAACATCACCCAATGGGGTAACGAAGGTTAGTTCAGGGTGAGATTGCGATGCCTTTGCAGCTTCATCAACATCGGTCACGAGCACGGCACCGTCTAGTAGTCGATCTACCACTGAGCGGAGACTGTCGTCACACCGAACTTGATCGCGAAGCCAAATGCCGGTCGGTGCTGTACCTCGAGTGCCGAGGTGATGGTCAAAACCTTCCGTGGCTACAACAAGTGCTGCGCGGCCTGCATCTTGCTCCTTGAGCAACACGAGCGAACTCACTGCAGCCTGTACGCCGCGCACAACAATTGCATCGGCTAGATCGCCAAGTACTGCCGCAACTGCTGCTTGCGCACCGTGTTCAATGTGGAGTTGCTTCGCCAATGGACCAACGAAACCAGGGACGCGGTCAGCGGCAGCTACCAATGCACCACCTGCATCTTTGCGAGTCAGCGACATTGACAGCGCTTCAAGACGTGCCGCGAGTGCAGCGCGCTCACGCTCACTCGTTGCTTCAATCCCGCGCAGACGTTCAACTTCAGCGTCGGCAGCAATCAAGGTTGCTTCTGCTCGTTCATGGCGCTCATCGAGTCCGACTTCGCCTTCGTCAAGACCAGCAACCTTGACTTCGATTGCCTGGAATTCTGATTGCGCCTGATCGCTGCGTGCAGTTGCCTCACGAATCGACTCACGAAGTCGCTCAAGTTCATGAGTGCGAGCCTCTAGACGCGACTGAGCCGCGTGCACTTGTCCGGTGAGTCTCACCAACGCTTCACGACGTTGGGCCGCGTCTTTCTCAACTGATGAGACACGTCGTTCTTCAGCCGTAAATGCTTCTTCGGCTAGTTGACGCGCGGTGCTTGCCCCAGCGAGTCCGTCTCTGGATGCTGCGACTTCCCGGCTCAATTCAAATTCTTGAGCGCGCAAGGTTCGGGCTTCAGCATCGAGCTGTTCGGGATCGCGGCCAGGGTTTTCTTCAGCTGACTCGGGCTGCAGATTGCGCACCCGTTCGGCACTTAACTGAACAAGACCAACGAATCGTTCGCGAAGTCCGCTGAGCGAGAACCAAGTTTCCTGAGCGGCTTCAAGGAGCGGAGCTTCTACTAGCGCTTCTGCCTCAGTGGAGGTTTCTTTTTCTCGGAGGCCATTCAGCGCGGTTTCCACTACATCTTGACGGCTTCGAAGTGCTGACTCATCCGCGACTTCAGCTGCGAATGCAATGCGCATCTGCACAAGATCATCCGCCATCAAACGCAGGCGAGCATCACGAGCATCGGTCTGAATAACAACTGCGCGTCGCGCGACTTCAGCTTGGCGTCCAAGTGGTTTGAGCTGCCGTCGAAGTTCTGTGGTGAGGTCATTCAAGCGAGTCAGGTTGGCTTCCATGGAATCTAATTTGCGCAGCGCTTTTTCTTTGCGACGACGATGCTTGAGCACCCCAGCCGCTTCTTCAATGAAACCGCGTCGATCTTCTGGTGTTGCCTGCAAGATCGTGTCGAGCTGGCCCTGACCAACGATCACATGCATTTCGCGACCAATGCCTGAGTCGCTGAGGAGCTCTTGCACATCCAAGAGTCGACATGGTTGACCGTTCATTGCGTATTCAGAACCACCGTTACGAAACAGTGTGCGAGAAATAGTTACTTCCGTGTAATCAATGGGTAGCGCACCATCGGAGTTGTCGATTGTGAGCGACACTTCTGCGCGACCAAGTGGGGCGCGTCCTGCGGTGCCAGAGAAGATGACGTCTTCCATTTTTCCGCCGCGCAGGCTCTTGGCGCCTTGCTCTCCCATGACCCAGGCCAGAGCATCAACAACATTGGACTTCCCTGAACCGTTTGGACCCACCACACAGGTGACGCCAGGCTCAAAGTGCATGGTTGTGGAAGATGCGAAGGACTTGAAGCCCTTCAACGTCATACTCTTGAGATGCACAATTCTCCGGGTCGCTGGGGCGGGGGAAGTGCGCCTTTGACAGTGTCAGGAGTCTATCGCCCAACGCGGGGTTGCCACCGCTGACACCTCGGGCAGGAAAAGCTTGAGCGATTCATGAACTTTTCACGCCGAATCATGGAGCCGCAGCGGGGGCACGGCTCCCCTTCTTGCCCATATGCGTTTAGCGACCGACTGAAATATCCCGAATTCCCGTTCACATTGACGTACAGGGAATCAAAGCTGGTTCCGCCAGCAGCCAGCGCCTGGGTCATGACCTCTCGGGTCTGGCCTAAAAGATCGCGAGCTTGCGGCCCGGTGAGTGAGGAAGCCCGGGTATTGCCGTGAATCTCGGCGCGCCACAGCGCCTCATCTGCGTAGATGTTGCCGATTCCTGACACCAGGGTCTGATCCAGCAGCGCCCGCTTGATCTCGGTGTCTTTGCGTTTGAGCTGGCTACGCCAGACGTCATCGTCAAAGAGCGGATCCATCGGATCTCGCGCGATATGGGCGACCTGTGCCGGGATCATGCCCCCGGAGCCATCAGTGACCAACGTGTTGGTTTGGACCAATCCGAATGTGCGCTGGTCCACAAAACGTAGATCGTTTCCACCATCGGCAAAAGCAATCAGGACCCGAAGGTGCTTTTCGCGCTCAGTTTTCGGGGGCTGCACGAGCAGTTGTCCACTCATCCCTAAATGCACGATTAGACAGGACTCTTCCTTGGCAAAGGGAAGCCATAAATATTTTCCTCGCCGAGAGGCACAACGAAATTCTTGACCTACGAGAACACCTGCGAGGTCATCAATCTGGCGACGAATAGCTCGTGGGTGCAAGACTTCAACGAGGGAGATGATCCGGTTGGTTGACCACTCACTAATCCCCCGCCGAACAATTTCAACCTCAGGAAGTTCAGGCATTTTCAGTTAATGCGAGGTAGGCCGTTTCTGCAGCCTGCTGCTCAGCAAGTTTCTTTGAGCGCCCGACACCTGTACCGAGCACATGACCTCCGACAACAACGCGGGCAGCAAATTCTTTCTCGTGGTCTGGTCCAGAATCTTCAACGAGGTACTGCGGAATTCCGAGGTCTGACGCAGCTGCGGCTTCTTGCAGAGATGTCTTCCAATCAAGGCCCGCACCAAGATCTGCAGAGGCTGAAATCATCGGATCAAAAACGCGGTGTACGAAGTCACCCGCTCCAGATAAGCCTCCAGTGAGATACACAGCCCCGATCACAGCTTCCATACAGTCAGCCAATATCGAGGACTTATCGTTTCCGCCCGTAGTGATTTCTCCGCGCCCTAGCAAGATGTAATCGCCCAAGCCAAGTGCTCGCGCAACTTGTGCAAGCGCGCGCGCATTTACAACAGCAGCTCGAATTTTCGCGAGCTGGCCCTCGGCTGAATCTGGGAACCGTCGGTACAAGTCATCCGTAACCACAATGCCAAGCACTGAATCGCCTAGAAATTCCAACCGCTCGTTATGTGGAATCCCACCTTGTTCGTACGCATAAGAGCGATGGATCAACGCTAAGTGCAAAAGTTCGTCACTGACGAGAACTCCGAGTTCCTCGCGAAGCTGTGCTAGCTGTAACAAACGCACATCCGTAAGTTTTTCGGTCATAGTGAATTCGCTTCAAGGCCAGCAACTAAGTCGCCTGCGATACGAGCGGAATTAAGCTGTGTGTCCGATAATGCAATACCTGTTGACTCTTTCAATGCGACTGCAACCAATACAGCGATATCCAGCCACGGGCCAAATGCGCTCACGGGTGTGTCTTCACGCATCGAAACTTCATGGCCAAGAACGCGGCTATAGGCCGATGTCACCGCTGCCATCATTGAAGGTCCGCCAGAGCCGCACTGATATTGCCAATCAAGTTTTGTTCCACCGCGCGCTGAGCAAGACCAACACAACCAATAACCTGCGCAGCTGTTCCGGCTCCGTGTCCAACCACAGTGACGCCATCAACTCCAAGAAGGAGCCCTCCAGCGAAAGAGCCGGCGGCCGCGGCGCGAACAACACCGCGCGCTGGCCCAGGATCGCCATAGGCCAATCCGATTTGGTGTGCAGCCCAAGCTGCTGCACCTTCGATGCTTTTCAAAACGACGTTTCCGGTGAATCCATCAGTAACGATGACTTGTGCTCTGCTGCCACGAGTGACATCGAAACCTTCGACAGGGCCTGCATAATCCAAGCCCCGAGCGGTGAGAACCTCTTGAAGGTGTGCGTCTGCTTCAACGCGCAGCTCGTCACCTTTGCCAGATTCAGAACCGATAGTCAGGAGCCCAATAGCCGGATTACTGACACCAACTGCTCGTGCGAAGGCGTGACCAGCTAGGGCAAATTGTTCGAGAGTTCCAACTGAGCCAGTGGTGGTCGCACCAACATCAAGCAGGACTACGGGAGAGGCGAGGGCTGGAACCACAACGGCAAGAGCTGGGCGCGACATTCCTTGAATACGTCCCAGAGTCAAGACTGCAGAAGCCACTGATGCTCCGGTATGACCCACAGACACCCAAGCATCGGCTAGTCCATCGCGCACGGCGCGGGCTGCAACGACAACCGTGGTCTCGGCGTTCTCGCGTTGGGCATCGGTTCGCACAACTTCAAGTGGTGCAGCATCCATGCTGACACCGCTGGTTGCAGGCAATAACGTGACCCGATCTAAATCCACACCTCGCGCGACTAATTGATCGCGCGCGACATCGACTGGTCCAACTATGACAAGTCTGAGGCCGGTATTCGCCGAATTCGCAAGCAGTGCCGCCGCTGCGTCTGCGACCACGCCAGGCGCCCCATCTCCGCCAAGGAGATCTAGGGCAACTGTTGTCATGTGAGTATTAGACGTCCAGGACGCGACGCTTGGCGTACGTGCCACATGTTGGGCATGCAGTGTGCGCAAGGCGCTTTGCACTGCAGTTCGTGCACGTCACCAAATTAGGCACAATGGCTTTCCACTGTGAACGACGATGACGGGTGTTGGATCGCGAAGTCTTCCGCTTTGGTACTGGCACGGTCTTTCCTCTTTCGGTTGTTGCGTTATTACGAGGAGCAGGCGGTCGCCTAGTCCTCTTGTGTGTCTACGAGACCAGCAAGTGCTGACCACCGTGGATCAACGGCTTGGTGTTCGTGCCCTGGATTATCGTCGAGTCGAATTCCACATTCGGAACACAGACCGGCGCAATCTGGGGAACACAACGGTGCCATTGGCATCGCTGTCACCACAGAGTCTCGCAGCGTTGGCTCAAGGTCGATTAAATCGCCATCAAGCATCGGCAACGGATCTTCGTCATCGTCGGGCTCCTCGACAACCACGCCCCGGGAATCCGTGGCGGGATAGGCGAATAGCTCGCTGATATCGACCGTTTCCTCCCAGGTCAGTGGCTCTAGGCAGCGCGCACATTCCGCGCTGATTTCCAGATCCACTTCCCCGCTGACCAAAACACCCTCCATCACCGCTTCAAGACGAAGTTCCATCTCTATCGGTGAATCTGGAATAACTCTGGCCATGGCTACGCCCAAATCGCCTGGTGCTGGCGCCGTCCGGGAAACTTCGACCATCGAACCAGGCCTACGTGGCAGGCCGAGCGCATCCGTGTCAAGCACGAGTGCGTTACTTGGATCGAGGCTGGTCAAAACTCCCCTTTTGGATCAACCAGTGGCAACGTTGCCGCAGGCAATCAGGACCTCGCTAGAGGCTGACAGACAAGAGTACCGGGTAGAGCTAGGTTCCCCAAAGCCGGGAAAGGTAGGCGACCTACTGCTGGTCGTCGTAGAAGCCGCCGCCAAAGTCAGGCTCAAGTTCACCTGTGGGTGCCAATTCTTGATACATCTGGCTACGCAGGCGCTCACGGCCGCGGTCTACGGTCTGCAGGGTCTTTTGCAAAGTGATCTCAAAGGTGGCGAGCTTGGCATCGATGTAATCGTCTGTTTCGCTGCGCATTGTGGTGGTTTCATCATCGACCGCTGAGCGGATCGCCTCAGCCTCAGCCACGGCGGCCAGATAGACCTCGTGCTCAGCGACCATGCGATCAGCCTCCCCACGAGCGCGTTCCAAAATGCGGTCAGCCTCGCGGCGACCGTCTTGAACCACTGCTTCACGGTCAGCAAGCAACTCGTCGGCGCGGTAGACCGACTCTGGCAGGAGCTGTCGTACCTCTTGGATGAGATCCAGGATCTGCTGACGATTGACGATGCAGGAAGCCGAAAGCGGCATGGCCTTGGCATCTTCAATGACGACGGCCAGTTCCTCTAACCGGTCTTGCAGATCCATGACCACTCCCTACCAGTGCGCGCAACAGTTGCCCTCACAGCATCAATCCTGATGCGTTCGGCCCCTACGGTCTCACGAACGAGCGAAAAGTCTGGTTATTTCTTGTTCTCGGCAATGCGCGCCAAGAGGCGATCTTGGACTGAACCCGGGAGCAAACCGTCGATATCTCCACCGAAGTTGGCCACTTCCTTGATCAGGCTCGATGATAAATAGCTATAGATCGGGTTAGTCGAGACAAACAGGGTCTCGATTCCGGTCAGCCGATAGTTCATTTGGGCCATTTGCAGCTCATAGTCGAAGTCAGTCACCGCACGCAGACCCTTAATGATCGCCTGGACGTCATGGTCTTTGCAGTAATCAACGAGCAGACCCATAAAGGAATCAACGCGAATATTTGGGTAAGGAGCCACCACTTCACGCAACATTTCCATGCGCTCGTCAATGGTGAACGTGCCGGACTTGTTGTTATTAATCGCCACCACGATGACAACCTCATCAGCAAGTTTCGCTGCCCGGGCAAAAACATCGAGATGCCCGTTGGTCACCGGATCAAAAGATCCTGGGCAAACTGCTCTACGCACCGCTTATTCTCCTGTCGTGTTGGTGGCGCGACCGTACCAAAGAGTTGTGTCCCCATACCTGCGTTGTGAAAAGTCGATCCAAGTTTCGGGCAAAGGCGCTTCTGGATCCGAGGTTGGTCGCTCAACCACTACCCGGGCTAGTGGTGCAACCCAGCCGGTTTCAACCAGAGAATTCAAAAGTTCGCGAAGTGAACCTGCCGGGACGTCATAGGGCGGATCGGCGAATACCAGCGTGAACGCGACACTCGGTGTTCGGCTCAAGAGCTCTGCCACGCCCGCCGAAAGTAGTTGCAGACCGGGAAGCCCCACGAGATCAATATTTTTTCGAATAACTTCCGCCGCCAGCCGGGCTTTTTCCACAAGCAAAACCGGCTGCGCCCCTCTACTCGCCGCTTCAATACCTAGCGCTCCACTGCCTGCATATAAATCCAAAACCGACAGGGTGCTCCAAGGTCGATCGTCGGCAAGTAACTCACTCGTCAAGGTGTTGAAAAGGGATTCACGAACCCGATCAGAGGTTGGACGGGTTCCTTTGGCCGGCACCAAGAGTCGTCGACCTTTTGCCTGCCCGGCGATGATTCGCGTCATGCCTTCTCGATAAATTCTGCTTGATCTTGCGCAACCAGTTCAGCAAGAGCTGACCGAAGATCTGGGTATGCATCAAGATTGGGATCATCTGAAATCAACATATTCGCCGCCGCGCGCGCTTCTTGGATCACTTCAACATCAGACACCACTTGCAAGAGTTTGAGCGAAGAGCGCCGGCCCGATTGCGAAGCACCAAGGACATCGCCTTCGCGTCGTTGCGCAAGATCAAGGCGAGCTAACTCAAATCCATCGGTTGTTGAAGCCACGGCGTCGAGCCGTTGACGAGCTGGTGACCCAGCGTCTGCCTGAGTTAAAAGCAAGCACAGTCCCGGGAATTTTCCGCGTCCCACTCGCCCTCGAAGTTGGTGCAATTGTGAGATACCGAAACGATCTGCGTCTAGCACCACCATGGCAGTTGCATTCGGGACATCGACTCCGACCTCAATAACAGTTGTTGATACAAGTACGTCTATGCCCGGTTCAGCATCAGCACTCGCGAATGCCGACATCGCGGCATCTTTGTCATCTGACGACATTCGACCGTGCAGAATTCCAACGCGCAGTCCTGCCAATGGGCCATTAGCCAAGTAC
Organism: Actinomycetes bacterium; assembly: GCA_037137855.1. Lineage (GTDB taxonomy): Bacteria > Actinomycetota > Actinomycetes > S36-B12 > S36-B12 > UBA11398. Next base: position 22,372 of record JBAXJN010000001.1, on the reverse strand, counting down.
TCCGCAGTGTCTAAGACCGAAGCCACCTGACGTTTTGTCTCTGTGTCGTCGTCGATTTCTAATTCGAGTAAGTCTTCGTCCCCTTCATCGTCTCCGATTCGCGGACACACAACGAACACTCGATGCCCTCCTACAACTTCTTCACGAACTCGCTCCCATGCTCGATCAACATGGGCTGGCTTCTCTTTCATTGGCACAACGTGGGTAGTCACACCGGCGCGACCTTCAGGAAGACCTTCAAGTGTGGAAATATCCAAATCTCCAAACACCGTCATGGCAACTGTGCGAGGAATTGGGGTGGCCGTCATGACTAACACGTGTGGCCGAGTGCCATCGATAGCTTTCGCAGCAAGTGCTGCTCGCTGTTCAACACCAAACCGATGCTGCTCATCGACCACGATTAAACCAAGGTCGCGAAACTGAACAGTGTCCGTCAAAAGCGCGTGTGTACCAACAATAATTCCGGCATCTCCAGAAATGATTTTCAACAAATCTTTGCGACGCTGGGCAACCTTCATCGAGCCTGTGACTAAAGCAACCTGCGTGCCCCGATCGTGTCCTCCCAACATCCCGCCCTGCGCCATTGAACCTAGTAACTCTGTGATTGAACGAAAATGTTGCGCCGCCAGTACCTCTGTTGGTGCGAGCAACGCTGCTTGCCCACCGGAGTCAACAACACTCAACATCGCTTTCAATGCAACAAGAGTTTTGCCACTGCCAACATCGCCTTGGAGTAAACGATGCATAGGGTGATCGCCAGCAAGGTCATTAGCAATTTCGGCACCAACGGCAATCTGACCTGCCGTTAACGTGAACGGCAGGTTCGATTCAAGTTCACGAACGAGCGGACCATCGCGCTCCACCCGAGCTCGCGCGGGCAGATGCGCTATCTCTGCGCGGCGTTGGGCAAGCAAAGTCTGCAGCAGAAAGGCTTCTTCAAACTTCAATCGTTGACGTGCTTGGTCAATATCGTCCTGAGAAGTTGGCCGGTGAACTGCTAACAGCGCCGACTTCACGTCAATGAGCCCCATGGCTTTTCGCAGTTCTGCAGGCAAAGATTCAGGCAGCTCCCCAAGCGTGTCTAGGACTACTCCCATGGCTCGCGCGATCTGCAGCGATGAAACTGAAGCCGTTGCCGGATAGACCGGAATGAAAGCACCAGCAAACATTGCGATCTGTTCAGGATCTTCATCAACATCCTCTGCAAAAAATTCAAAGGTTGGATGAGCTAACTGCCGCTTACCTCGGTACGAAGAAACTTCCCCAGCAAAAAGTCCGCGCCGACCAGCTCGGAACATGCCCTCCCGCCAACGCTGATTAAAGAAGGTCAGTGAGAGCCGGTCGGTTCCATCTGAAATAACCACTTCAACCAAGTTGCCCCGGCGCTGTTGCATGGGCCGAGAGGTCACGCTGACCACTTCAGCCAAAATTGTGACGGCGTCCCCATCGACGAGGGTTCCCATATCGGTGAGTTCGCCACGGGCTACGTATCTGCGTGGGTAATGCCGCAGCAATTCCCCCACGGTTGTGAGGCCGAAAGCCTTTTTTAAGGCCCCAGCAGACTTCCCGCCCAGAACACGGTCCAAGGATTGGGTAGTGTCAGTGACGCTCATCAGCCACCACCTCAACTTCCCCCTCTGCCCTGATTTGGGTTGACCACCTGCCTTCCGGTAGCCTAAGCCGGCTGCGAGTACGACTAGCAGCATCCAACACCAGGCTTGGACGAGTAATCCGCTTCGGCGCGACCTCGGCTAAGCAATATCTAGAAGGAGTGCACTGTGGCTGCCAACTGCGACGTCTGCGGCAAGGGCCCAGGCTTCGGGCATTCGATTTCCCACTCACATCGGCGCACCAAGCGTCGCTGGAATCCAAATATTCAGCGGGTTCGCACGCTGGTGGGCAAGACCCCTAAGCGTCAAAATGTGTGCACCTCATGCCTCAAAGCAGGCAAGGTCGTTCGCGGCTAAACGCACCATCACAAGTCTTATCAGTCCAGGTCTTTGACCTGGGCTGATTTGTTTTACGCACCAAAATGCAGATGCCCACCGGCGATGGTGACGAAGTGCCCATCCACGCTGACGCCAGCGCCCTTGTCTCCTGCCGGTTCAACCACACCGATGACTACGAAACCCTGCGGTACTCGTTTGCCTTTCTTGATGGTGGCCAAGAGTGCATGGTCGTCACCGCCGGTGAGGAGCCATTCGCGTGGATCAAGGTTGTAGGCACTGGCTGCCGCCGCAATCTCGTTAGGCACATCGATCAGAGAAGAATCAATCGCAAGCACCACTTGTGAAGCATGTGCAATGTGTCGAGCATCTGCAATCAAGCCATCGCTGACGTCGATCATCGCCGTTGCACCGCCCCTGGCAGCATCTGGGCCTGATTGGTAAGGCGGCTCCGGACAACGGTGCGCGTCGACTAATTTCTTTGGCGATCGAAAGCCACGTGAGAGAACGGCTAAGCCTGCTGCAGCCCAACCAATGCGCCCAGCGATCGCGATCGTGTCGCCAGCCTTTGCTCCACTTCGCAACACCGGGCTGCGACCTTGTAAATCACCTATGGCAGTAACAGTGATCATGATTGCATCGGCACTGGTGACATCTCCGCCAATCAGAGCTGCGCCAGCACTTTCGATTTCAGTTCGCAAACCAGCAGTGCACGACACCGCCCAAGCAGCAGGTAAATCAGCTGGTGCGGCAAAGGCAACAACAACGCCGGTGGGGACTGCGCCCATCGCCACAACATCGGCAAGACTTGCTGCAGCGGCTTTTCGACCAATATCAATTGGCGTTGACCAATCCTTGCGAAAATGCCGACCTTCAACCATCACATCGGTTGAGATAACGACGCTTCCACTTTCAGTTTTGACGATTGCTGCATCATCTCCTGGCCCAACGATGACCAAAGGATGATCCGGCAGTCCGCCAGTGATGCGATCGATGAGGCCGAATTCACCGAGATCGGCAAGGGTTCCTGAGTCAGACACTGCTATCGAAGCCCAGTACCGCGGCGAAGCGCGTCGTTAATCAGCGTGTCAATCAGCTCGCCATATTCGATCCCACTGACCTGCCACATGCGCGGGTACATCGAAATTGGAGTGAAGCCTGGCATGGTGTTGACTTCATTGATGATGATGTTTCCCGCACCATCTAAAAAGAAATCAACTCGCGCTAATCCCTCGCAACCCAAGGCCTCAAAGGCGCGAATCGCTAAGGACTGCAACTCAAGTTCAACACCTATCGGTAAGTCAGCGGGCACTACTAGTTCGGCTGAGTCTTCTAAGTACTTCGCCTCGAAATCATAGAATTCATGTTTCCCGCCAACAATAATTTCGGCAATCCGACTCGCAGTAAGTGAGCCAAATTCACTTGAAAGCACTCCGCACTCAAGTTCACGAGATTGCTGAACGCTCGCTTCTACGATGACTCGAGGATCATGTTCGCGAGCTTCTTCAATTGCAGCGATGAGTTCGGATTCGCTTGTCACTTTGCTAATCCCGCGCGAAGAGCCAGCTCGAGCAGGCTTCACAAACACGGGGTAACCAAGATTATTTACCGCTGCAATGCACTCGTCTTTTTCACTTCGCCATTGGCGATCTGTAATACATACAAACTTGCCCACATTAAGTCCTGCATGAGCGAGCAACACCTTCATCGTTACTTTATCCATGCCCGCAGCCGAAGCTAATACGCCGGAGCCAACATAAGGAATGCCAGCGAGCTCCAGTAGCCCTTGAATAGTGCCGTCTTCACCCCAAGGGCCATGAAGTACGGGAAAGACAACGTCGATTGCGCCGAGTTCGGTTGCCAGAACTCCCGGATCTGGGCTGAGTGCAGCCCCCATGCCATCGTCGGGCACGCATGGCAAGTCACCAGAGGCCATTGAGAAAGCAGCACGGGAGTCCATGCGAAGCCAGCGCCCACGCTGAGATATCCCCAGCGCTAACACGTCGTATTTTTCTGGATCCAGAGCGCGCATTACTCCGCTGGCACTGACACAAGAAATACTGTGTTCGCTGCTTCGCCCACCGAAGAGCACTGCCACTCGAATCTTGGTCACGGGGTGAATCCAGGAGACGTACTTTCCTGCTCATGCTTGGTATCTCGAGCCATAAAAGCAGCAGCCATCGTTTTCACCGACGCACCGTTATGCAGCACGTTGACCACTTGCTCAGTAATTGGCATTTCGACGCCATGAGTTTTCGCGAGTTCAAGAATTGGTTCACAACTTTTGTAGGCCTCGCAGGTTTGCTTCATCTGCGCGATTGTTTGCTCAACACTGTTGCCCATTCCCAGACTCTCGCCAAATGAGCGATTGCGGGAAAGCGGTGACTGACAGGTGGCCACGAGGTCGCCGACACCGGCTAGTCCCTGGAAGGTCAATGGATCAGCGCCAAGCACAACGCCAAGCCGGGCAATCTCGGCAAGGCCACGAGTCATGAGAGAGGCTTGCGAATTTTCGCCGAGCCCCATGCCAACAGCCATACCGTTCGCTACTGCGATCACGTTTTTCACGGCTCCGCCAATTTCGGTTCCGATGACATCTGTTGTCCAGTAAGGCCGGAAATATTCGGTCGTGCAGGCATCTTGGAGTCGCTGTGCACTGCCTTCATCGACGCAGGCAACTGTGGTTGCTGACGGCTGGCGCTGGGCTATTTCGCTGGCAAGGTTTGGACCTGAGACCACCACGATGCGCTCCGGCACTGCACCGGTTTCTGATGCGATTACTTCACTCATTCGCAGCATCGTGCCAAGTTCGACGCCCTTAATCAGGCTCACCAAGATCGCCCCTGACGGGATGAACTGTCGCCACTGGGCGAGGTTGGCACGCAACTCTTGGGCTGGAAGTGCGATGACGACCACATCAGCGCCCGCCAGTGCCTGCTGGGCATCGGTCGTGGCCCGTATTGATAGGGGCAGTTCCAAACCTGCGTGATACCTACTGTTTGTGTGGCTCGCATTGATTTCAGTTGCTACTTCACCATCGCGCGACCAGATGACAACGTCGCTGCCGGCATCTGCCATGACCATGGAAAAGACGCTGCCCCAGGAGCCCGCACCCATCGTGGCGACGCGGCTCATTCTTGGACTCCAGGACCGCCGCGAAAGAACACTGCCCAAGACTAATGCCCCGATGCGGTTGGATGAGGACATGCAGTGGTCAGCGATTGTGCCCGTCAAAGGCCATCACGAGGCAAAATCGAGGCTGGAGAGTGATCCCAATGGGCGCGAAGCGCTTTCGCGGGTCTTCCTGAGTGATGTTTTACTGGCCTTGCAAGGATCGCAATTGATCGGCCAGATCATTGTGGTGACCGATGAGGATGACCTCGTCGTGCTGGGTACTCCCAGAATTCGGGTCGAAGTCTTGATTTCTCATGGGTTAAACGAAGATATTCAGCAAGGATTAGACCTCGTTAGCCGCGGACCAGTCATCGTGCTGACGTCTGATCTTCCTTGCCTGACGTCGCAGGCCTTGGACGCGGTGCTCGTGTTCGCCAGTGATCATTCATTGGCATTCGTGTCAGATGCTCAAGGTCTTGGCACAACGATGCTGTTAGCCCACGATGCAATGGCCTGCACTCCCTTATTTGGCGTGCGATCCCATGCTCGTCATGCCCAAGCTGGATTCATCGAAATCACCGGCGTCGGGCCCGAGATTCAGGCAGCGCTCGTGCGTGCTCGTCGAGATGTCGATACCGGCATTGACCTGTGGGATGCCCAACGCATCGGTGTCGGGCCGGCTACCAATGCGTTGTTGACTACCAAGTCCTGAGAAACACTGAAGGACCCCACCAAAACAGTGAGGCCCTTCAGTAAGTAACGACTAGCGGCGTGCGGTCTTCTTTACAGCCTTCTTAGCAACAGCCTTCTTTGCTGGAGCCTTCTTGGCAGCAGCCTTCTTCGCTGGAGCCTTCTTCGCAGGTGCAGCTTTCTTTGCGCCAGCAACAGTTGCCTTGAACTCAGCAGCTGCACGGAACTTAGGAAGCTTGGTTGCCTTGATCTTTACTGCTTCGCCTGTGCGTGGGTTACGACCCAAGCGAGCGTTGCGCTCTGCGCGCTCGAAGATGCCAAAGCCACTGACGGCAACACGCTCGCCCTTAGCGACAGCCCTCTTCGTCTCGTCGAGGAATGCGTCTACAACTTCAGAAACCTGACGCTTACTCAGGTCGAGCTGGGTTGCAACAACTTCAATTAGTTCAGCCTTGTTCACAGAAAAACCCCTCCGGAGGGTGGATGGTCGACCCGTTGTCGACTACGCATATTTAGTCATGCTTTTGTCTGACAGACGCGAAGACTCGCCGAGGAAAACATGTTGGAATCATTAGTGATTCACACCACTAATGGCGTTACAGGTCTACTTCGACGAGTCACACGAGTCACATCCTTCACTTGAACAACACCAAGTGATTGCTGACTATGCAGTTGTTGGCAAGAAAACCGGCCGCTTTGCTTCGAATTCATTGATCGCATCGCCTTGATTCAAGGTGATACCAATGTCATCAAGGCCTTCCATTAAGCGCCAGCGCACATAGTCATCCACCTCAAAAACGGCAGTGATTCCTCCTGCGCGAACCTCACGCTTATCGAGATCAACGGTGACCAACGTGCTCGGATCCGCTTCAACGAGCGCCCACAACTTCTCGATATCTGCCTGCTCGAGCATGGCAGTTAATAGCCCGCCTTTGCCCGAGTTACCACGGAAAATATCCGCGAAACGAGATGACAGCACCACCTTGAAGCCGTAATCCTGCAACGCCCAAACCGCATGCTCACGAGATGAGCCGGTACCAAAATCTGGTCCAGCAATCAGAATTGAAACACCTGCATACGCAGGCTGATTCAAAACGAATTCAGAGTCTTTGCGCCAAGCGGCAAAGAGCCCATCCTCGAAACCATGACGAGTGATGCGCTTGAGATATTCAGCAGGAATGATCTGATCAGTGTCGACGTTGCTTCGACGAAGCGGTGCAGCAGTGCCGATATGCGTAACGAACTTTTCCATGATGAACTCCAAATCCCTTACAGGTCTGCCGGAGCAGCGAGATGGCCAGTGATTGCTGTTGCTGCTGCAACTGCGGGGGAAACCAAGTGTGTGCGCCCACCTGGTCCTTGACGTCCTTCGAAGTTTCGGTTCGAGGTGGACGCACTGCGCTCCCCCGGAGCCAACTTGTCGGGGTTCATGGCTAGACACATCGAGCAACCCGCTTCGCGCCATTCAGCACCGGACTCTTTGATGATGACGTCCAGTCCTTCTTCTTCAGCTTGGTTCTTGACGCGTACAGATCCTGGAACGACCAGCATGCGCACCTTGGAATCAACCTTGCGGCCCTTGAGTACTTCAGCAACACTGCGAAGGTCTTCGATTCGGCCATTGGTGCACGAACCAACGAACACAATGTCAACTTTGATGTCTCGCAATGGCATTCCAGCAGTCAGGCCCATGTATTCCAGAGCGCGTTCGATCGCAACACGATCCACTTCATCCTTGGCATCTGCAGGTGAAGGCACTGAACCAGACAGCGGTAATCCTTGTCCTGGGTTCGTGCCCCACGTTACAAATGGGCTCAAGGTTGTGGCATCGATAAAGATTTCAGCGTCGTACTTTGCGTCAGCATCTGATGGCAACGTTGACCAGTAGGCAACGGCTGCATCCCAATCGGCACCCTTAGGCGCACGATCTCGGCCCTTGAGATATTCGAATGTGGTGTCATCGGGGGCGATCATGCCGGCGCGCGCGCCTGCTTCAATCGACATGTTGCAGACGGTCATGCGGCCTTCCATTGAAAGCCCACGAATCGCTGAACCTTTATATTCCAGAACATAGCCTTGTCCACCGCCAGTGCCGATCTTGGCAATGACAGCCAAGGTCACATCTTTGGCTGAAACACCCACAGGCAATTCGCCGTCAACATTGATCGCCATCGTCTTAAAAGGCTTCAGGGGCAACGTTTGCGTAGCCAAGACATGCTCAACTTCAGAGGTGCCGATACCAAATGCAAGTGCGCCAAATGCACCGTGAGTTGACGTATGCGAATCGCCACAGACCACGGTCATGCCTGGCTGAGTTAATCCCAACTGTGGTCCAACGACATGCACGATGCCCTGTTCGATATTGCCAAGTGAATAAATAGGCACGCCGAATTCAGCACAGTTCTGACGAAGCGCATCAACTTGTGCCCGTGAAATTGGGTCAGCGATTGGCTTAAGGATGTCGATGGTCGGCACGTTGTGATCTTCAGTGGCCAAAGTGAGGTCTGGGCGTCGGACACTGCGGCCGCTGGCGCGCAATCCATCAAATGCCTGCGGGCTGGTTACTTCATGCACCAGATGCAAGTCGATGTAGAGCAAGTCAGGTTCCCCTGCTGCTCGGCGCACTACATGCGCTTCCCAAACCTTCTCGGCAAGTGTCTTAGCCATCGTTACTCCTTCGAATGTCGATACTTGACATCTCACTATGTGAGACAGCAATATCAAGGTATGGACAACTCTAGCGGAGTCGGCGTTGTAGACAAAGTCGTTCTCTTGATTGACTGCCTTGTGAGCGGTCCACTCTCGTTGCAAGAACTGTCAGAGGTCAGTGGCCTACCCCGACCTACTGCGCACCGCCTGGCACTGGCCCTAGAACATCACCGGGTAGTTGCCCGCAATGATCGCGGCCAATTCATTCTTGGACCTCAACTTGCTGAGTGGTCTACCCCGCAGGCTACCTGGGTCAGTGCCGCCGCAACCATTGCTCGCGAACTACGAGATGCCACCGGCGCAAGCGCTCAGGTGTACCGGCGCGTGGGTGACGAACGCGTATGTATTGCAGCCTCCGAGCCGACTCGGGGCCTGCGTGACACCGTGCCGGTTGGCGCACTTTTGACGATGAAAGCAGGGTCCGCTGCCCAAGTACTTACTGCTTGGACTGAATCAGAAGAACAACGCGAAGCTCTCGATAAAGCTGCATTTTCTGCAACAGATTTGATTCAGGTGCGTAAACGAGGTTGGGCTGCATCAGTTGCTCAACGCGAACCTGGAGTGGCTTCACTGTCTGCCCCGGTGCGTGATGCGACTGGCACAGTCATTGCAGCCATCTCAATCTCAGGTCCGGTTGATCCATTGGCAAAAGCCACAAAGGCTCAGATCAATGCGTTACTAGCAGCAGCGAATCAACTTGAAGCTGCGATCGCAAACTAATAGCTACCGATGCTTCGAGTTGCACCAGTGTCTAGACGCCCAGCTTCAATACGCATGCGAACTATCACATTGAATTGGTGGTTACGTAGAACTAATCCCTGCGAGCTTAACGATATTGATCAGCTGGTAACGCAGTGAAGTTGGAATGGGCAACCATCTGCCACGTTGCATGCGGCGTCTTTGGTAACGCAAAAACACTAAGCCGAGGAGCCGGGTCCATCGTTGCGGGATTGGCGTTAATGACTTCCGTTGTTTGCGCCTGATAGCGCACAACCAAGACGTTTCCAGTTCGGGTGGTAACCGTTTTCGTCACCAAGAAGTCCGACACTTTTGCGGGGTTAGCCAAGTATTCCGCGCGATTCGCAGATGTTCCATTGGCCCGCTGCAATTGAAATGCGGGAGATAGAAAGCCGGCAAGACCCTTACTGTCTTCATTCTTGAGCAGAGCAAAAAAACGATTGACAAGAGTAAGTCCTAGTGTCGAATCAGCCGCTGCAGTGCTGGTCGAGGTCGCGGACTGTTTCGCCATTGAATGCAACGGATTCGCATTGGACTGACTGGTGCCAACCACAGCAAGCATGAAGACCACGGTGCCTGCAGCGCCAAGCACACGACGCGTTAATTTGCTCATAAAAGGACGCTATCAGTCCAGTTGTTCCTCGAACGGCGTTTGCAGAAAGCGCAATGAATTCCCTCAATATGGCGAGAAAGCCCGCCCATCTTACAAATTCAGAGCTGACTTACCGCCCCACTGATGCCCACTGCGCAGTCCACCATGTGAAGTTCCAAAGACCACAGTGTTCATTGCCTGATCAAGTTCTTCAGGATCCCACTGACGGTCGGACACACTCACAACACCATTGGGTGTCCAAGGAGCAAAGTGCGTAACACGAGACCCTTGCGAAAAGAACGCTTGCCCATTCACGTGGCGCGAGAGATCCGATGCAAGCCACACTGCCAAAGGCGCGACGTTACCGGGATCTCGAGGGTTGTATTCGGTGTACTGATCAGGCTCAGCAATCTCATCAATGTCCGTGCCGCGCGTAATTCCGATCAACCTGGTGATTCCTGAAGGCGCGATGGAATTGGAACGGACCCCGTAACGCATCATGTCTTGAGCTAGAGCGACGGAGAACATTGCGATGCCACCTTTAGCCGCGGCGTAATTGGTTTGCCCAGTGTTGCCAAGTAACCCAACTGATGACGTGGTACAGATGACGGAAGCGTTGACCTTTCCGTCTATCTCTCGACTTTTTTCTCGCCAATACGCAGTTGCGTGCCGTGCAGGTGCGAAATGGCCCTTGAGGTGCACCTTCACGACCGCGTCCCAGTCACTTTCGTCCATGTTGAAGATCATCTTGTCTCGCAAGATTCCAGCGTTGAGCACTAAGCAGTCGAGCCCGCCAAAACTGTCGATTGCTTGATTCACCATGTCTTTGGCAGCGTCGAAATCAGATACGTCCGCGTAATTAGCGACAGCTTCGCCGCCCCGGGCTTTGATGATCTCGACAACTTCATCAGCTGCGCGTTGGTCGGATCCACCACCGTTGGGTGCACCACCGAGATCGTTGACGAGCACCTTCGCGCCATGCTCTGCCATAAGAAGTGCGTAGCCGCGGCCAACGCCGTGCCCAGCGCCAGTGATGATGACGGACTTTCCTTCGAGAAGTTTCATGCGCAGATTCTAAGGAGTTGAGCCGTACACAGGCCGTAAAACCAAATCTTGGATCCGCGCATATGACACTATTCGTCACCTATGTGGCTTAGCCCTATCGCAATATTGGGTCAACAAGGGGCGCGTACCTTTCCCGCTAAACCGCGGCAAGCACGCCTAAGTTTCTCTATCATTTGATGTTGATCACTAAATTGTGGTCATAAAGTCCAACTTATAAGGCTACTTAGGGGGAAATAATGAGCGCAATTGATGCCGCGGCGAAGCGCGCAACCTCAATTCGAGGTTTGTGGGTAACGATCGCCGGGTTTATCGCTACTTGGCTGGTGTGCTTGCTCGTCTGGGCACTCACCGACAAGGGCTACTTCTGGCCTGCTTGGGCTGGCCTTGGAATGATCCTGGGAACAATTTATGCGGCGGTTCGCATTTTTCGGATGCCTAAGGCTTAGGAAGCAGCATTCTCGCGCCCCGCTACGGAGTGCCCACTTGGAAATGCGAGACCCCCTGTCACCAGAGGGTCTCGCGCTTTGTAGCCCCGACGGGATTCGAACCCGCGCTACCGCCTTGAGAGGGCGGCGTGCTAGGCCACTACACAACGGGGCCTTGTTGCTTTATTGATTGGGTCTCCCCAAGCAATATATCGCCGAATAACCGAACTTTCGACGCTCGCTGGGGTACCAGGACTCGAACCTAGACTAAGTGAACCAGAATCACTTGGGCTGCCAATTACCCCATACCCCACGGGACAAGGAAGAAGTATACGTGAGACTTTTCCTGCGCGACGCCGCCCCAAATACGCCTGCTTCACTCGAAAAATCGCCATGCTTAGCCAGTGCTCGAATGGATCCGGAAGTCATACCCCGTTGCGGTCTTTCGACGCTTCTTTGAGCTAGAACTGCTGGACCGATCCTTCGGCCTTGCCGCCCAAGCATTCGTCGCCCTGCTCCCCCTAGTTATTTTGATCGTTGCCGTATTTGCCGGATCTGATGGCAGTGTGATCGCCAACCAACTCATCGAACGTTTCGGGCTTGAAGGGGCCGCCGCTGACGCAGTGAGTTCGTTATTCGACTCTCCAGCGCCCACCTTTGTGATTTCATGGACCGCGCTCTTCATCACCTCATATTCGGCTTTTTCGCTTTCGAGAAAACTCTCAAGAACCTACGGCGCAATTTTCCAAATTCCGTCCCTACTGCCTAAGCAACTTGGAAGAGGCATGGCGTGGGTACTGCTCCAAGTCGTCATGTTTGCCATAAGTGCAGGACTACGAAATCTTTGGCGAGATAGCGACTTAGCAGTGGGCCTACTTGCTGGATTCGCAACCTTCATCTTTTGGTTACTGACTGAATACGCAGGCATCCGATTACTCGTACCGAGCATCAACACACGGCTGCTGGTGCCCGCAGCAATACTCAGCAGCATTGGCCACATGGGCATCATCGTGTGGGCCGCTGTATATATGCCGCGAACCTTACAAACTCAAGCTGAACAATTTGGTCCGATCGGCGTGACCTTCTCGCTCTTCACTCTGATTTTGGTCGGCGTGGTAGTCATGCTGGTTGCGCCTCTTCTTGTTGGCGTCTATGCCCAACGCAAAAGTGCGGTGCTAGCGAACGCTCAGGGCCCCGCTCAAACGGGTGAGTGAAACTTCACGACCAAGAATCTCCATCGATTCAAACAGCGGTGGCGAAATCCGTCGACCAGTGATGGCAACGCGAATTGGCCCAAAAGCCAATTTCGGTTTGATTCCTAGACCCTCAACCAAGGCACTCTTCAAGGCCTCGTGAATGGCATCCGTATTCCATTCGGGCAGCGCACTCAAAGCAGCCACAGCTGCATTCAGGGTCTCGTCTGCATCTTCACCAAGAACAGCCTTGGCGTCAGCCTCATCAATCACAAATTCACTTGGAGATACCAGTAAGAAACCAAGCATCGGAACTGCTTGTTTCAGATTCTCTAGGCGCTCCTGAATCAGCGGTACTGCTGCTTTCAGGATTGCTTGCTGCTGCGGTGTTGGTGGATTACTCACGAAGTGTGAAGCCTCAAGACGGGGCACGATCCGAGAAATCAGATCATCAACACTGAGCGTGCGGATCCAGTCACCATTGATGGATGTGCATTTCTTGAGATCAAAGCGCGCTGGATTTGCACTGACTCGGTCGATCTTGAAAGCGGCAGCCATCTGATCAAGTGAAAAGAACTCTTGATCATCGCCCATCGACCAGCCAAGCAGCGCCAAGTAGTTCAACAAGGCCTCTGGAAGGAAACCTTCTTCGCGGTACATCAGTAAGGAAGACTCAGGATCGCGCTTTGAAAGTTTGCGATTGCCTTCGCCCATCACATATGGCAAATGACCAAACTGCGGCGTTGTGCCATCGCTCACGCCGATTGCAGCCAAGGCTTCATACAAGGCGATCTGACGCGGCGTTGACGAAAGAAGATCCTCACCGCGAAGCACATGCGTGATACGCATCATCGCATCATCAACTGGGTTCACCAGGGTGTAGAGCGGTTCACCGTTGCCGCGAACCATCACAAAATCGGGAACATGCTCATGCCCGAAGGTCACTTCACCGCGAACGAGATCAACCCAAGTGCAGTCACGATCTGGCATCCGAAAACGCACAACGCTGGTGCGTCCTTCTGCCTCAAAGGCCGCGGCTTGATCTGCTGTCACATCACGACAGGTGCCTTCGTAGCCAGGCGCACGATTTTCTTTTTTCGCTAACTCACGTTGAGCATCAAGTTCATCTGCTGTGCAGTAGCAACGGTAGGCAAAGCCACCATCAAGCAACCTTGCAGCCACATCTGCGTAAATCTCTAAGCGCTGCGACTGACGATACGGGCCATAGGCACCGCCGACTTCTGGACCTTCATCCCAAGTGAGCCCAAGCCAGCGAAGGGAATCAAGGAGTGCGTCATAAGACTCTTCCGAATCTCTGGCACTGTCGGTGTCTTCAATTCGAAACACAAACGTACCACCAAGATTGCGGGCAAACGCCCAGTTGAACAGCGCTGTTCGCACCATTCCCACATGGGGATTACCTGTCGGTGATGGGCAAAAACGAACTCGAACATCACTCACGATCGATCACCGGATTCTTGAGGGTGCCGATGCCTGAGATTGTTACGCTCACATTGTCACCAGCTGTGATGGGTCCGGTTCCTGCCGGCGAACCAGTCAAGATGACATCGCCAGGAAGCAGGGTCATCACGCTACTGACGGCTTCAATGATTGATGCCACATCGAAAACCATATCCAGTGATGTGCCATCTTGCTTGAGAACATCATTGACTCGACATTGAATTGAAACGTCTTCCCAATCCAGTTCTGTTTCGATCCACGGGCCTAGTGGGCAAAAAGTGTCGAAGCTCTTAGCACGTGTCCATTGCACATCAGCGTGCTGGAGATCTCGAGCAGTGAGGTCATTGGCGCATGTGAAACCGAAAATAACTTCGTGCGCTCGCTCTTTTGGAACCTCAGCGCATACGCGACCAATCACGATCGCGAGTTCAGACTCATGCTCAACGAGTTCGGATTGCCAAGGCAAAATTATGGGATCGCCTGGTCCGACTACGGATGTGCTCGGCTTGAGAAACATCAGCGGCTCTGAGGGCACCTCACCCAAGTTCGTCTCTGCAGCATGGGCCGCGTAATTCTTGCCAATAGCCACAATCTTGCTTGGCAGCACAGGTGCGACAAGGCGCACGTCTTGGTAGCGAACAAATCGTCCGTCTGGGTTTATGCCATTGAAGGGATGCCCCTCAAGAATGGCAATGACCGTCTCGTCGCCAGGCTCTCCGTTGGCATCTAGACCCTCAAGAACGCCGAAGAAAAGCTCATCATTGACGGAAACGCGACAAATTTTCACATTGACAGCCTACCGACAACGACCCACCGCACTATTCAGCGGCAATAATGCGACCTGCGCGAAGTAGCCCGAACCGAACGGCGTCATCCAACGCTTTCCAAGAGGCGGCAATGACGTTCTCGTGAACGCCAACGGTGGTCCAGTCAGCTTCGCCGTCAGTTGTGTCAATCAGCACCCGCGTTACCGCTCCGGTACCACTGCCACCGTCCAGAATCCGAACCTTGTAATCGGTCAAGGTCAGTTCTGCGAGTTCTGGGTAAATCTGACCAAGGGCTGCCCGTAATGCATTGTCAAGAGCGTTAACTGGTCCGTTGCCCTCTGCCGTTGAGATGACACGATCGCCATTGGCATGCACCTTGACGGTTGCCTCAGAATCCACACTGCCATCGGCACTTTGCTCAACGATAGTGCGCCAAGATTCAACTTCGAATCCGCGCTCTACGCCATCTTCAGCCAGCAGTAGCAACTCAAAGGACGCGTCAGCTGCCTCAAATGACCAGCCCTGCGATTCAAGTTCCTTCACCTTGGCAACCACACGGGTAACAAGTTCTGGCTTTTGGGAAAGATCGTGACCGAGCTCTTCTGCCTTAAGTTCAACCGATGCGCGACCGGCCATCTCGGTGACGAGCACTCGCTGAACGTGACCAACCAAGGCTGGATCAATGTGGTTGTATAACTCAACATTGACCTTGAGCGCCGAAGCATGCAACCCAGCCTTATGAGCAAAGGATGAAGACCCGGCATAAGCCTGATGACTATCTGGCGCAATATTCGCAATTTCAGCAATTGCATGTGAAATATGAACTGTTTCGCGCAAGCTGCCTTCTGGAAGTGCGTCGATGCCCATCTTGAGCTGCAGGTTGGCCACAACTGCAAAGAGATCAGCATTGCCTGTGCGCTCGCCATATCCATTTGCTGTGCACTGGGCATGTGTTGCTCCAGCCGACACAGCCGTGACGGTGTTGGCAACGGCGCACCCGGTGTCGTCTTGGCAATGAATCCCCAAACGAACGCCCGACCGCTTAGCTACATCGGTAACGGTCTCAAAAATACCCACTGGCAACATTCCGCCATTGGTGTCACACATAACGCCAACACTTGCGCCAGCTTCTGCCGCTGCGACCAAAATGCGAACACCGTAATCGGAGTCATGCTTGTATCCGTCGAAGAAATGCTCCATGTCGATGAATACTCGACGTCCCTCGCCGACTAGGAATTTAACTGTGTCAACAATCATGCGTTCGTTCTCATCAAGGTTAGTTTTCAGCGCCTCAATGACATGGCGAACATCCGACTTAGCAACAAGAGTGATCACAGGTGCTTGTGAATCCAGCAGCGCCTTTACTTGCGCGTCCTCATGCGCCTGCTTGCCGGCCTTACAAGTAGCTCCAAAAGCAACAAGCTGAGCATTCTTGAGGTCCAACTCGGTCTGAGCACGTTGAAAGAATTCGGTGTCCTTGGGCATAGCGCCCGGCCAACCGCCTTCAATAAAGCCGACGCCATAGTCATCAAGCAATTTGGCAACTGCGAGCTTGTCGTTGACTGAGTACGAAATACCTTCGCGTTGGGCACCATCGCGCAGGGTTGTGTCGTACACATGAAAGGCGTCAGAACGAGCCATGTCTTGATTCCTTACCGTTTGAGCGAATTGACACCATCAACGAAAAAACCCCCCGCAGGGTGCGAAGGGCAGCGCGTTGACGAAGAGTCGACGCGCTAATTAATGTTGATGCAGCGATGAAACACGTTGTAATCATGCCACAACCCACTCAAAGGGGCCAGCCCCCCATAAAATCCGGACAATCTACCCAGCAACCAGTCCCCTAGCTACTGATTGAACAAGCCAACACCGGCACTAGCAAATCGTGTGTAGCCACTGGTGGGTGTCTTGAGCCAGCCCGGTTTGGATGTTGAGAAGGGTTTCACGCAACTGCATCGTCACTGGGCCTGGCAGTCCTGCATTGATGTCCCAATGCCCACTGTCTCGGCTTTTGACATGTCCGACAGGGGTGATAACCGCGGCAGTACCGCAGGCAAAGACCTCGGTGATCTTCCCCGACGCAACGTCATTTCGCCAGTCCTCAACGCTGATGTGAGCTTCTTGGGCTAGTAGCCCAAGGTCAGAGGCAACGGTGAGGAGTGAATCTCTGGTGATTCCTGGCAGCAGCGAGCCCGTCAGTGCCGGTGTAACCAAGCGAGCAGAGTTGCCTCTTCCATAGACGAAGTACAGGTTCATGCCACCCATTTCTTCGATCCACTTGCGTTCCACCGCATCGAGCCACACCACTTGCTCGCAACCTTGGGCCGCTGCTTCTGCCTGAGCAAT
Source organism: Actinomycetes bacterium (assembly GCA_037137855.1). GTDB lineage: Bacteria > Actinomycetota > Actinomycetes > S36-B12 > S36-B12 > UBA11398. The sequence goes on along the minus strand of JBAXJN010000001.1, from coordinate 5,326 downwards.
CAAAGACGCGGCATAGTTGCCCGCGCACTTGGCTTCACCTGTGCCACCAGGAGCTGCACGCACGTACTCGTCTGAGATCCATACCGATACTGGCTTGACTCCTTCTGGGAAGTAAGCACCGGCTGGTGAGGCAATGAGCAAGTATTTATAGGCGTTAGCCGGGCGAACGCCCAAGCCGACTTCAGTTGAGATCATGAACGGACGAAGGTACAGCGAATGGTCTTCACCATCAGGCACCCAGTCACGATCTTGGGATACCAGAGCATTCACTGACGCGAGGAATAATTCGACTGGCAGTTCTGCCATGGCAAGGCGTCGAGCCGATCTTTGAAAACGTTCTGCATTTGCGATGGGGCGAAACGTCTTGATGGATCCGTCAGCATGCCGGTAGGCCTTCAGACCTTCAAAAATTGCCTGCCCATAATGCATGAAGTTCGTTGCCGGATCCAAAGACAGCGGACCATAAGGCACGAGTTGCGCGTTATGCCAGCCCTTTTCTTGCGTCCAATCAGCAGTGACCATGTGATCGGTGAAGTACTTACCAAACCCGGGATCAGCCAAAATCGCTTCACGCTGATCGGCTGGAAGCCGATGATCACTCGCATGCAGCTCGATAGGCCAGAGATCGGCGCCTGACTGCTGGCTCGTGGTAGTCATGGAACTCCTCTAAGTGTGAAGCCGTAAGGCTAGCCAATCCAGCCTCGATTGCCGAAATTTGTTACTTAGCCTTTGACGCTGCTCCAGCTGCCAGCGCATCGCCAATAACTGAGGTCGATCGCACCGCATCTCCTCGCGAAGCAAGATCGTCAGACACTGCCGACTCAACCCAGATCGCCGCTTGGCCTTGGCCCACGTGCTCGAGCAGCATGGCAAGTGACAACACCGTGGCAGTTGGATCAGCCTTTCCTTGTCCAGCGATATCTGGTGCCGACCCATGCACTGGTTCAAACATGCTTGGGTTCTTGCGAGTTGGATCAATATTGCCCGATGCAGCTAGCCCAATACCTCCAACAATCGCAGCGCCAATATCGGTCAAGATATCGCCGAAGAGGTTGTCGGTTACCACAACGTCAAAGCGTTCTGGCTGTGTCAAGAAGAACATCGCTGCCGCATCAACATGGCAGTAGTCAGTAGTCACATTGGGGTAGTCCTTGGCCACATCGTCAAACGCTCGTTGCCAAGTGTTACCTGCGTAGACAAGCACGTTTGTCTTGTGTACCAACGTAACCTTGCTACGCCGACGAGTTGCGCGTTCGAAAGCATCACGAATAATGCGCACTGCGCCGTAGTAAGTATTGATGCTTACTTCTGTTGAAACTTCATGCTCGGTTCCATCACGAAGCACGCCGCCAGCACCAACGTATGGCCCTTCGGTGCCTTCGCGGCACACCACAAAATCAATATCTTTCGTGGTCTTTCCCGCAAGAGGTCCAGTAACACCTGGGTACAAACGAACAGGCCGCAAGTTCACGTGGTGATCCATGATGAAACGCAGAGGCAAAAGAACACCGCGCTCCAAGATTCCGGGCTTCACTGACGGGTCACCAATAGCCCCCAACAGAATCGCGTCGTAGCCACGAAGCTCCTGAACAACTGAGTCTGGAAGCAACTCCCCTGTCGCGTTATATCGACGCGCCCCCAGGTCATATTCGGTCGTGGTCACGGTCAGGCCCGCAGCAGGGGCAATAGCTGCGAGAACCTTCATGGCTTCAGCCACAACTTCGGTACCGATGCCATCGCCAGGGATGAGGGCCAGATTCAAATTCTTGGACATGGGACCCAACTCTACCGAGACCTTCGGGCAGAAAAACGGGCCCTGTACTGCGTACTTTCCGGTATGGCCAACTCGCTGCTATTATTCAGGCACTATGACGCGCGCACTGCTCCTTCGCTGCCGCGGCGAGGCCTGACCAACCGGCCCCTCGTCGCGGGATTCGCGTTCGCCGGTAGTCCAATCGAAATTCTTTAGGAGCCCGCGATGACTACTACTTCTTTCCAGCAAGACGATGCCAGTCAAAAGCCGTCAGGTATGCGCTTTGACCGCTACATCCCATTTCAGCAAACCACGCTCGAAAACCGTACTTGGCCAAATAAGCGAATCACCCAAGCCCCACGTTGGTGCGCTGTCGACCTTCGTGATGGTAATCAAGCGCTGATCGATCCGATGACACCCGACCGCAAGTTACGTATGTTCAAACTCTTGGTCGCAATGGGCTACAAAGAAATTGAAGTTGGGTTTCCTTCTGCTTCGCAAAATGACTTTGATTTCGTTCGCCTACTTATTGAAGACGGACATATCCCAGACGACGTCACGATTCAGGTGCTCGTGCAAGCGCGAGAGTCGTTAATCGAACGAACGTACGAATCAATTCATGGCGCCAAGCAAGCGGTCGTGCATTTTTATAACTCAACTTCCGTGCTGCAACGCCGTGTGGTGTTCGGCCTGGATAAAGAGGGCATCGTTGACATCGCAGTTCATGGTGCGCAGTTGGTGAAGAAGTATGCAGAACAGATGGCCGGTGACACGGAGATTTTCTTCGAATACTCCCCTGAATCTTTTACCGGCACCGAACTTGAGTTTGCTCTTGAGGCCTGTAATGCAGTGACTGATGTTCTTGAGCCAACCTCTGATCGAAAAATGATCATTAACTTGCCAGCAACGGTAGAGATGATGACTCCGAACCTGTATGCAGATTCCATTGAATGGATGAGCCGCAATCTGAATCGCCGCGATGCCATCATTCTTTCCTTGCATCCTCACAATGACCGAGGCACTGCCGTGGCTGCCGCCGAACTTGGCTACATGGCTGGCGCAGACCGCATCGAAGGCTGTCTGTTTGGAAATGGCGAGCGCACCGGCAACGTTTGTCTGGTCACCTTGGGGCTCAACTTGTTTACCCAAGGTGTTGATCCACAGATTAATTTCACAAATATCGATGAAATTCGTCGAACAGTTGAATACTGCAATCAAATTCCTGTGCACGAACGTCACCCATATGGCGGTGATTTGGTGTACACCGCCTTCAGCGGTTCCCATCAAGATGCCATCAATAAGGGCTTACGGATCATGGAATCTGAAGCAGTCGAACTTGGTATTCCAGTCAACGAACATCGCTGGGAAGTTCCATATCTTCCTATTGATCCAAAGGACGTTGGTCGTACCTACGAAGCCGTGATTCGGGTGAACTCGCAGTCTGGCAAGGGCGGTGTTGCCTACATCATGCGCACCGAGCACAAGCTCGAGCTACCTCGTCGTTTGCAGATTGAGTTTTCACGCGTGGTGCAAGAAGTCACAGATAACGAAGGTGGCGAAGTTGCCCCTGCTGAGATGTGGAGCATCTTCTCTGCTGAGTATCTTCCCGACCCAGCTGCAGCTTGGGGCCGCTTTGCTCTGAAATCAGTGAAGCAGGATTCGGCAGTTGACGGCGATACCACTGTTGAAGTGGTGATCACCGATCACGGGGTCGAATCCACCCTTAATGGCACCGGTAACGGTCCTATCGCCGCTTTCTGTGAAGCACTGAATCACTTCGGCGTCGACGTGCGGGTTTTGGATTACGCCGAGCATGCAATGAGTGCTGGTGGCGATGCTAAAGCCGCCGCCTACTTGGAATGCACCTTAGAAGGTAAAACCGTATGGGGCGTGGGCATTGATCCATCAATCACCACAGCGTCACTTAAAGCGATCATCAGCGCTGTGAACCGAGTGGTTCGCACTGCGTAAGTTTTTATATATGTAGAAGGGCCAGAAGCATTTGCTTCTGGCCCTTCTACATATATTTGTGAAGTCGTTACATCAGGCTTACTGCTCGACCTGACATTGCACCGATCTCAGCAACAATTGAGTCAAGGGTTGCGGCAGGGGCTGGCTGGTCAAGGGTTAGCACGATGAGTGCGTGCCCCGTTTCATTTCGAGCAACCTGCATGTTTGCGATATTGACACCTGCTTCACCAAGGAGGCGCCCAACAATTCCTACGACGCCTGGCTTGTCTTGGTAGCGAAGGAAAGCAAGGTGATCGCTGATCGCTACGTCAATGTCGTAACCATCAATTTCGACGATTTTTCCGATATTGCGAGGTCCTGTTGCCGTGCCACCAACAACAACCTTGGTGCCGTTGGTGAGGGTGAGCTTCACCCGAACGAGCGAACGATGGTCGCCGCTTTCGCGATCAGTTGTGAGTGCTACTTCCACCCCTCGCTGCTCAGCTAGAACAGGTGCATTCACAAATGACACCGGGTCATGAACAAGATTTTGAAAAACACCCTTGAGTGCGCTGAGCTCGAGCACCCGAACATCATGTTCGATGACATCGCCGAGCACTTCAACATCAACGCGCTCAACTGCATCTTCAGCAAGACTGCATGCAATCAAACCAAGCTGTTCAGCAAGCGGCACGAGTGGCTTGACCTGGTCAGCCATTTGCCCACCCTGCACATTGACTGCATCAGGCACGAGTTCACCTGCAAGCGCTAGACGTACTGAACGAGCAACCGAGATGCCAGCTTTTTCCTGTGCTTCATCAGTTGATGCACCCAAGTGCGGAGTGGCCACAACCTGCTCGAGACCAAATAAAGGAGAGTCTGTGCAAGGCTCTTTTGAATACACGTCGACGCCAGCGCCAGCTACGCGACCATCGACGAGCGCTTCGTACAACGCCTTTTCATCCACGATGCCACCGCGGGCAGCATTAATAATGCGTACTGTCGGCTTGACCTTATGAAGTTCAGCATCGCCGATCAGGCCGATTGTTTCCGGAGTCTTTGGGAGGTGCACAGTGATGAAGTCGCTCTCAACCAACAGATCATCAAGGCTGACCATACGAATCCCAAGTTGGGCAGCGCGTGCAGGCTGAACATACGGGTCATACGCGATCAACTTGACGCCAAAAGCGCTCAATCGCTGGGCAACCAGAATTCCGATGCGGCCAAGGCCAACAACGCCCACTACCTTGTCTGAAAGTTCCACTCCGGTGTACTTGGATCGCTTCCACTCACCTTTGGTGAGAGCAGCATTTGCTGGCACGATGTTTCGAGCGCTAGCAAGAAGCAACGCGACGGCGAGCTCTGCGGCTGAAACGATGTTCGACGTTGGGGCATTCACCACCATGACACCAGCCTGAGTTGCTGCTTTGACATCAACGTTGTCTAGGCCAACCCCTGCTCGAGCAACAACCTTGAGCTTCTTGGCGGCGGCCAAAGCTTCTGCATCAATCATTGTGGCTGAACGAACCAAAATGGCGTCTACGTCAACGATCGCTGCGAGCAATGCCGTGCGATCGGCGCCATCGCATTCCACAATTTCAAAATCTGGCCCAAGAGCCTCAA